>NZ_CP108434.1 GCF_041435335.1 Streptomyces sp. NBC_01283 | reverse complement strand
TCCCTCCACCCGCGGGCGGGTCGTACGACGATGCGTCTGGCCGACGTCTTCGCACGACGCATGCGGTGCAACAAGGACGGACACTTCCCGTTCAGCATCGAACAGACTGCACGTGAACTCGGTCTCAAACGCCGGGCCATCCTCAATCATGCCCTGTATCTGCGCGAACTGGGCCTCCTCGCGTATGTCGAGCATGGTTCGAAGGCGAACGCCATCCGTACTCGGCTCGGCACGGCCTGGCAGCCGAGCAACGGCTACCGCGGCACGGCCACGCTCTTTGCCGCGGTAGCACCGCGTGTGTGGGACGAGGCGACGGGGCGCCGGATCAGGGGCGCCGGGTACACGGCACGCGTTGTGGGCGTCACGGACGACGGGCGGGCCCAGGCCTGTGAGGAAGCCCGGCGCAAGGCGGTGACACAAGCCGTGGACCGGGGTGCTGCGTGCACCCCTTCTGTGATGGCCCCCCAGGACCATCTACAGCCACAGGTAGAAGGAGGTAAGAAACACACCCCGCGCAAGCGCGCAGCCCGTACGAAGAACACCTCCCGCAGCAACACCACCGATCGCCCGCGCACCTCGCCCGCAGAGTGCGCCCAGGCCATCGCCTTGGCCGAACAGGTGCAGCGCGAGGTGTGGTGGCTTGCTCGCGGCTGCGCCCGCCGTCTCGGATACATGCTGAGACCACTGCGCACTGCTGGCTGGACGTGGCAGAGCCTTGCAGCCGAGCTGCTCACCTGGGGAGTGCCTGGCCACCTGCGCGATCCCGCCGCCTACCTACGTCACGGATTTGAACGCCGCCGACGGCTGCACGGCCTGGCCGTCCCTGAGCCGTCAGCGTTGCCGGATGAGCGGGCCGACGACGCGGGCACTCGATACATCGCCATACTGCGCCGGCGCGAAGAGAGCAATGGCCCGATCTGGCACCGCTACGCCGAACAGCTTCGCCCTGAACTGCGCCGCCGCCTGACCGAAGCCCGTCGTGCCGGCGAGGAAGAGCGACCACGGCGGCTTGAGCGTGAGTCGCTGTCGCGCGGGAGCGACCAGGCCTTTGCTGAAAGTCTTCCGATCCAGGCGTGGGCAGACGTCTCTCCACGTGACATCTACCGAGCCAGGGCTCTGGGCCTGTCCATCCCCACCGGCCGTGCCGCTCCTGAGTCTGACCAGGGGTGGTTGGAGCAGATGCGCGATCACGTAGAGGCTGAAAGGGCGTGTGCCGCCCTGCGTGCCGAACTCAACGACTGGGCAGCTGAGCGCGCCGCCGACGTGACCGCCGCAAAGCTGCCAGGGCCACGAGTGGCCTCGGCGCGCACTGTGGGTTCATCCCTTTGAACGGCACGGTTCCCCCAGGGGGAATTTCCTGGTCAACCGGCCACGGAACTCGCTGAGCTTCCGGCAACTTAAGTCAGTGACCTCCACCGCGGCGCCCAAACCACCGCCTAGCGCCGTGCCGCCCTCGAACTCCCGTTTGCAGAGCGCCTTGCACGATCTGTCAACTGGCACGAACCGGCGTGGAGTTGCGGCATATGCTCCGAGCTGTCTGCCCCGAATGCGCCTGTACGGCTGCAGTCCGCTGCTTTACGCTCATCGGCAGTGAACCGAGACTGTTTACTCGTCGGCAGTGAAGCCAGCCTGCCACCGCGTCTACCAATGAAGCTCACCAGGCTGCACGCATCCCCCTCGTCCCTCTTCAGAGCGCAACGATTTCGCCGCGCGTCAGCGGGCCGGCCCACGCCCCGCTCGCCGCCCCGTGCCGTTGACGGTCCATTCCGACCGTTGGGATGGACGATCTGTGCCGTGCGTGGGACTCGCACCCCGGGGGCCGTGTGCGATGCCGCCAGTGTTGCACCTCAGTTGAGTGCCGCCTTCCCCGGTTTGGTACCCGGGCCATCGGCCCCGACGGGTGCTCGGACGACCGTCAGCCCCCGTTCCGGCTCCTGGTCCGGGTGGGGTTGGTGCCCACGACGGGCAGTGGGACTGGCTCTGGGGTGCCCCGGTGTCCGGTCAGGGTGACCGCCGGCGTGCCAGGCGCAGCAGCGGGTCAGCGCCTGCAAGAACCTCGGAGGGTATGGAGCCTCGCGTTCTACGGGGATCCCATTCATCTGCGTACTCCCGAGCGGACCGGACGGCCAGTGGGCATGATCAATAGTCAGGCGCGGCGCGACATTTCCACATTCCCAATCCGTGTCTCCAACTGGACGTACAGGCCGCTGAGAAATGTTCGGCATGGGTGCATCCGTGCAGGCGCCTTGGGCGGAAGTAGAGGGGTAGCTCCTCGTCACCGTCAATCAGCTGGGAGGCAGGATCACCCGATAGTGCGTCGGCGCGCCATAGGGCGCCGAAGACGGACGGATTCGGAGCGGGGCCGCCGGGCGATCAACCAGAGAGGTTCCCCGTGACCGGGTACCTGCAGTCATGGCCTGCCAGTTCACCGCACACAGTGTCTGTGCGATGGCGGGCCGGGAGTGGTCAACCACTCTCTGGCTAACTGCCTGCCTGGCGTCAACACTCGACCGCGCAAGACACCGTCATCGGCTGATGCTCCCTGCCCGTTCGGGCACAAAACCAACTAGCAACAACCCGATCAGTAACGCTCAGTCATGTAACTCCCGGCGTATCGATGGGGTGAAACTTGGGGCGAGAACGGCGGTTGGCACGCTCAGGAAGGTGGAGCGCACTACGTTGATGGCTGACCAATTTTCCATCGGATCAGAGGGAGGACAAGGTGGGACACCTTGTTCATCGTGGACCCGATCGGCGCCCCGGCATCACCGCGGCGGAAATCGCCGAACTGTCAGGGGTGGTCACGAGGCCAACTGTTGCATCAGTGGCGGCTACTGCCTGTGTTCCGGGGCACGAAGCCCGTAGGGGTATCTCGCAGGAGAACGGGCAGCGTATGGCCGCAGCCATGTCCGTGGGTCTGCTCACGGAACGATCAGCCCGAGCCATTGCCGAAGATCCACAGGCCGTGTTGAGGGGAGCGCAGGATCTCCAAGACCTTGTCTTGGAGATCATGAAGGCTCAATTGGAGGAAGTTGATCAGCAGATGCTGGCATAACGAAGAACACGGCGGAGGCCCGGGTACTCCCGCCAAGAAGCTACCGGGCCCCGCCGACAGTTGGCTGACCGAGCCGAGACGGGCTGTGCGGATGTGCGTGCACAGCAGATCACCGGACGGCTCGGTCGGCCGGACCATTACCTCTTGAAAGTAGAGGGTACCTATGACCCAGGCAGTTCACGACTTTAAACGCCCCCCTTCTTGGCTAGACGCCTCGGCTAAGAAGGGGCCCCTTGCCCTCGGCCTCACCCAGGTCAGGACAACAGCCGGTTGGTGGTACCGACTTGATGCCCCCGAGAGCTTTGGTGGCATCTGGCGGACATCCTGCGGTCGGTTGAGTCGGGCTCTGCCCTGGTGTCCAGAAGTCCTCTCCCAGTTGGCTGCGCTCGATGGCGACAGCCAGCTCTGCGAGCGGTACTTCACGGTGCGACTGCGCGGCCACGTGGGCGACGCCCCCCCCCCCCCCCCCCCCCCCCCCCCCCCCCCCCCCCCCCCCCCCCCCCCCCCCCCCCCCCCCCCCTCCGCCGCAGAACTGACGCAGGGTAAAGGATGGGAGCAATTCCCCGCCATCGACCTGTGGGAGTGCCTGCCCCTCAGCAGCGTCCTGGCAAGCGTCGTCCACTGTCAGGCAGTCGGCCTGAACCCGGTCTGCTTCCGAGAGGACCGGCGATGACACAGCCACAACTGCACGATGTGACGGCCTCATTCTCCGACGGAACGCTCCACGGCGCCGGTGCCCGTGACCACCGAAGCCCCCGGCAACGCCGGTCCGACGTAGTCGACGGACCAACGAGTGCCCCGGCCGCTGCTGCTCTCCGAGGTCCCAACCGCTCGTCGCTGCGCCCGGCGACCAAGGCGTCTCCGTACGAAAATCACGCCCACCCAGACCACCAGGCCGACCGCGAGGAAGGCGACGAGCTGCCCGGCTGGCCCGTGATCGGGTCCCCGGGCTGGTGCTATGAGGCCGATGAATGCGGCGGCGGCGCACTCCGCAAGCTTCGCCGGGGCAAGACCGAGGAATGGGAACTCATCCTGGACTGGGCGCCATATGTTTCCGAGCGGCTCGTCGTCCTCGGCGACGACGGCAAGTCCTCCGGCCGCTACTACACCATCACCATCGGAGCCGACACCCTCACCAAAAGCCTCGCGGATCTGCGAACCGCTGATGGGTGGAACGACTTCAGCGACGACGCCGGAGCCGCCTCCCGGGCCATCCGCGAGGTCCTCATCAATGTCATCACGGACCAAGGCAAACGGCTGCCCCGCACCTTCGTCGTCACCCATACTGGATGGCACCAGCTCCCCGGAACCGGCCTCACCTACGTGCACGCGGACGGACGCACCTACCCCGCCGACCGCCCCGTCCGCATCATCGGCGCACCGGACCCCCTGCGCCGCGCCGCCGCGCCTCTCGAAGGCACCGCAACCTTTGAGGACTGCTGCCGGGCCATCCGCGACATCGCCAGCCACGGCTGGGCCCCCTTGATGGGTCTCGCGGTCGGCGCCCGCTCGCTCGCCCATTCCCTGCGCCCCGTGGCCGCGACCTTCATCTTCGACGCCGCCCCCAACTCCGGGAAGACCTCGGCGGCCAACACCGGCCGCAGCCTGCTGCTGACTCCACGCCCCAGCGCCTGGCCGCCGGTGCCGACCAAGGGGATGAACAGCACTGTCACCGACATCGAGTGCGCCATCGACTTCGAAGGCGACATGCCCACGCTGCTGGACGACATCCCCCTCACCCGGACGTCGTCCACGATGGAAGTCCGCGAGATGGAGAAGAAGCTCGAACTGATCATCCGTGCCGCCGGTAACGCGACAGAGATCAAGGGCCGCCGAAACCGTGACCTTACGGCCAAGCCCGGCAACCGCATCCGGTCCATCCCCACCATCGCCGCCCAGATGCTTCCGCCGTCCATGCAGGAATCCCTCTACCGCCGTGCAGTTGTCGCCTACCTTGGGCGCGACAGCGGTGACGTCGACTGGCGCTGGTACAAAGCTGGCGGCGGCGAGAGTCTGTCCCTTCCCCTGCGCACGATCGGCGACCGGATCATCGCGCATCTGCACGCTCACCGCAGCGTAGACACCTACCTCGCAGACCTCGAAGCACGGGCCCTCGAACAGCTCATCCCCCATGTGGAGGGCCAACTTCCCCAGCGCAGCGGCACCATGGACGGCGTCGTCACGGCAGCCGCCGCCATGCTCTCCGGACTGGGACTCGTGGCTGCCGTGACCGATGTGGACATGGCCGACCTGATCAGCGTCGTAGCTCCTCCACTTGCCGGCTCCCTGGCCAAGCAGGCCCTGAGAATGGACGAACAGCACATCGCGCAAGACGGAGTGGCCACCGCTGTCGGGGACGTCCTCCGCAAGGCGTTGTCCCGCCGAGATGCCCACATCCGCGACAGTAAGGGCAACATCGGCCCTGTGGTTCCGGGACAGAGCGAGCAGGATCAGGGCGTGCGCAGGCAACGAGGCGGCGCATGGGGAGGCCAAGGACCAGCCGTCTATTGGTTCCCGGACCGCGGCCCCGCCATTGGAATCACCAACAGCAACCTCAATATGCTGCTCAAGGCCAGTGGCGACCCCCGTGTGAACAGTTACGTGGACCGCTCGCTCCCTGACACCTTGCTGCAGGCCGGTGCCACCCTCCGCAACACTGCCCAGAAGGAGCGAGTGACTTCCCACCGCGTACGCGTCGGCGCAGACAATCTCCGGCTCCTTCTGGTCAGAGCCGACCTTGTGTGGGATCTGTAGCGAGCAGCTCATCCTCCGAGCTGGGCCGCCCTTGAGGCTGGCCCAGCTCGGGACCAGACTGATGCATCGTCTTGCGCCGCAATTCGGGCCCGAGTGTACTGATCGGGGGAGCGTCGATCTTCGCTCGGGGGTGCAGGGCGCCGCTCTCCGCGCGTGCCGCTTCAGCCATCGGCTGGATTCGGCGGATCCGTTCGCATTACACGCCGCCGAGCGGCGGGTGCGCTGTGGCTAGGCTGCCGGACGTCTAGGAGCGCTCCCTGCCGTCGCTCGTGCGCGACGAGGTACGGGCGCACAAGCCCAAGGTCCTCACCGCTCAGTGCAGGTACACGCGGCAGACGAGGAGCCGATGTCGGCATGGGCTGCATTTCGGCTGACCGGTGGCGGCCCGCCGCGGGCCACAGCAGCCCCAACAACGGCTCGAGGATTCGAAATACACAGGTCAGCATGTCGATGCTCCTAGAGGGCGGCGGCGATGTGCCCGCTGCGCGGGCCCCACGCGGTCGAGGGCCTTCTGGGCGTGACATCGTCACAGCAGGAGCGGTCCTTGAGTGTGGTGGCCATGGGCGAAAATGCGTCCGCAGGTTCTGAGGGGCGGACTCAGGACCCGTGGCTCGAGCTTTCGGCAGGTGGAGCTCCGCACCCAGACGGGAAGGAGCCGCCCTGGAGGCGGGAGGAGCACCTCATTCAAAGCATCAATGCGCGTCATTTCTGCTGCTACGGGAACAGGGTTCAGGGCTATGACCTGGGATGTTCCCGTGTTCCCCTGTTCCCGCCACCTTGACAAGCACGGCGAAAATGGAATGAGGAGATTCCGCTTGTGAAGGTCTCTGCCTGTGATCAGCCCCTTGGATGAGCGAGGCGGGCCAGCAGGTAGCTGACGGCACCGCGCGGCGGGATGGTGCCGATCAGGGTTCTCCACCGCCACGCGCCGATGTGGCGGTGGAGGGCCCATGGGCTTCTGAGCCTCGGTCAGCGCGCCCTGTCGGCAAGGCGCGTGAGGTCCTGAAGGCCGGTCAACTTAGGCCACCTGGAGCTCAGTTCATCCCTGGAATGCCGACGCCGGGAGGAGTTGCAGTGGGAGCTGATACGGGATATTCAGCCTGGAAGATGCCCAACGGCAGAGCCCTTCCTCGTTGGGGGATATATGAAATCACCCAACGAGGACGGGCTCTGTCATGTCGTCACCTGCGTTGACCAGCGCATTTTGCCACGCGATGAACGAGAGAGGCGCCTTGCGCTGGATCTGCTCCGTGCGACCTGAGGTCCGAACGGTCCTATTGGGAATTTGGAATCTGCGTCACCTTGTGAGTCAACTGGTCCACAAGCTGGTGCAGGCAGGCTAGGGCTGCGATGGGTGGGAGGCCGGCCACAGTTGCCGTGACCGCATCACCCAGCGCGTTTACCGCGCAGAGAGTGGCATTGATCAGGGAAAAGAAGATCATGATGGTCCATGAAGAACCTTTGGTTGACCGCCCGTGCAAGGCCGATCGTAGAATTGTCAAGCAGGCAACAATCCAAGGCCCGTAAATCAGCAGTGGCCACCAGTGCGCTACGCCTTGCGGAAGATCTGATGTGCCGAGGACGTGGAGGGTCTCATATGAAATCAGGCCTCCGAGAGAAACGACAGACATGACCATGATCACGGTGAGGGCCGTGACGCTGAGGCTGGCGAAACTCGACCATCTACTGCTCGCTCTGCGGGCTCGATGCCGTCGCTTGCGCGGACGCCTGGTTACCAAGGAGTCTGCACGTGGTTCGTGGATTGGGTCTGGCTGTCGGCTATACATGGCCGGTGGGAATAGATCCCATTTCGCTTCGATGTCCAGTTCGTGATCAATCCTCCTCAAGTCGGGGGTGCTGTCGAGGAGTTCTCCGGTTTCATGCATCGATGAGTCCCGATGGGGAGTAGGTGAAGTGTGTACGCGCATGAGTGAGAGGGAGATTGAAGGTGGATCCGCAACCCTGCAGGTGAAAGGCGAGTTCGTCGGCCGCTGGACGCGTTGCTTGCCGATGGCGGCTGGCGAAATGCATGGGTGTCAGGACCAGCAGAGCCGGGCACCGTTAACGCGCCGACACGAGCACCTAGCGCGAGAAGGTATGTCTATTACGGTGCTGTTCACTGATGGTGTGCCGCACTGACCCCGATGCTTCAACAGTGGGCAGGGATCTGTGCTGTGCAGCGCCGAGCCTAGGGTGAGCGCGAACAGTGGGGCGAGAATATGATTGCCGCAGAGCAGTCGCGCTCCCGCTTACGAGCGGGTAACCCGATACGGGCGGGACCCTTCAGTGTTCCGGTAGGTGCACCAGAGCACACGGGGCCCTTTCGCCGGGAAGCGATCTCTATCACTGGCCTTCGCATAGGCGTTCTCCCTATCCTCCCTCCCTCTGTGGAATGCCAGGCGCTGCGCAGCAGGGCTTCTAGCAAGGCTGGAGTGGCATGTGAACGTAGCGGTCAATGCCTGCGGGGGAGAGTAGCGCACCAGTTACGACCGCCAACTGCAGTAGCCCGCGTGGCAGTCACCCGAAAGAGGGGATCAGGAATACCCCGGCGAGCGAACGCATCAGGAGCCGCGACAGGCTCTTGTTGAACCAGGTGAACGACGGGGCCTGTGAGCAGGGTAAACGCTGCATCCTGCATGGAAGATGGCTGTGCCGACGTAAGAGGAGGGCCCTGCTCGTCTTGCCGATTCCTCGGGACGGCCTCGAATCGGGCTCCTGAAGGCGCAGTGTTGACGCTGGAGCCAATAGCCGGCGGAGCGCGGGGTGACGCCATTGCACCACTCCCCGTCACGGGTGACCGCGTTCGACGGCAATTGAGCCATCCCACTCCGCTGCCGGCTCCCTTCGGCCAGGAGGACCAGACGGAACCCGTGTTCGCCCATGCGTGGGCAGATTGCTCACTCGAGATATGAGCACAACCCCTCATGCCGAATATCCGACAATGCTGCAAACTGCGACGGCTTCCCAGGCCGGAAGAGCGGTGGCGTCTATCCTGTTGACCCCGAATACGGCGCCTTCTCGTTCGCGGCACTACCTATGTGATTACATTGGAACTGCCGTCAGCGCGCTGCTCCTGGCGTGCCTGTAGGCCAACCCGACTTCTGCGGGCGCAAGTTGGGGTGGGGCTACCTGTCCAGCTAAGGTGAGCCCGGCAGGATACCGGCTTCTGTTTCGGGCCTCGTTCCGTGACAGTCCCGAGTGCCACTTTGGTGGGTTCGCCGTGTCCGTGGGTGCGGGTAGGTCGTTAGATTGCATCCCGGGCCCTGTCTCGTTCGCATGAGGATAAACAGGACAGAGCCGAGTCGCCTTGCCCCGCGCGGTGCTAATGGCTTGGAACCGCGCGTATGAGGAAAGTAGAGGGAAACGAATGCTGTTGACCCCCAACGACATCCGGCAGCGAAAGTTCACGACGGTACTGTTCAGACAAGGTTACGACGAGAAAGAGGTCGATGCCTTCCTCGACGACGTCGAGATGGAAGTGGGCAGGCTCCGGCGGAGAATCGAGGAGCTTGAGTTCGAACTTGTCGTCACGAGACAGAGGGATCTCAACGGGATTAACGATCTTCAGTCGAACGCACCGACTACCTCGCCCCGGAGTTTTCATGAAGATGCTGCGGCTCAGGGAGAGGCACTGTCGGCAGAGGACTGCTGCAGCGTGAGTGTTCTGCACCTAGCCCAGCAAACGGCGGATCAGGCCATTGCCGAAGCGCGAGCTGACGCCGACCGCATCATTGCCGAGGCAGAGAGCTTCGCTGACAGGCTTCGTCAGGACGCCCATGCCAGCGCATATGCGATGGAGCGTAGGGCTAGCGCGCTACGCGGCTTCGAACGTGACTGCCGGAGCCGGCTGAAGACCTACCTCCAGAGCCAGCTCCATCAATTGGACTACTACGAATCCTGCGAGACGACGCCCAGTTGGCCGCGACCTGCGGAAGGGCGGGAATCCATGGCCTGGTCTGGGCCCTTTGCGTGAGCGGACCGGGATGGTACGTCCTTGCTCGTGGGTGGTCGACGCCGTCAGTTGCTTCCCTGGTTCACGGCACTTCTCTGGCCGTGCCGGGTGACGTTGCCGTGATGCGAGCCCGGTGATGTGGGACGGCCAAACGGAGGTGCGACTTCGGATATCGAGTGCCGGCACGTCCACCCGGTCATGCGAAGCCTCTGTAGGGGCTCTGCTCGCGACTGCGTGTGGGAGGCGTGGAGACTCGAACAGGGCAATCCGGAGTGCTGATGCCGGCAGAGTGTGCCTACTGTGATACATGGCTACCAGTAATGCGACTGCGTCGCGTATAGGAGTACGCCGTCGTAAGCAGATTGAGCATGCATGCGCCTGTTGGATGAAAACTCCGGATGCCCATCTTGGGCACCCTTACTATTTCTATGGGGCGTTGGCATGCTACCGATGGGTACTCGGACTGTCTCGTATTTCACCGACGACCGCCAGCGCAACCATGGGCTCAAGTGCTCCTTGTTCGGCTCAGTTATTAGCTGAGGAGCAAGCCGCCCTCCTTGAGCGGCAGCACAAACATTTCAATGATCCCTCACACTGCGAGTACACACTCGGCGTTTATCACGTCTTAGCCTGGGCTTGTGGGCACAGTGACTCCCCTCCATGTGCCCGTACACTCAAGCATGCGCACGCCGATGACCCACATAAGTGACTGATGTGTGGCGGAGAGAGCGGGCAATATGCAGGTAGGGACTGATGATCGACGGGTGCCAACGCCACGCAAGGGCGTCTCAGCGGTATTCGTTCAGAGGGCTGAGCCAACGTCGCTCGTCTTCTTCCTCGGCTAAGAGGCGAGCGCGATACATCCGTTCAGTGACGCCGTAGGCCTGAGCGATGGTTGCATTGGGAAGTCCAGAGTCTCTGGCGATGGCAAGTTCAACAACGCTGATCAGCTTCCGGGCAGCCCATAGTTCCGCATTCCGCTCCTGAATGATGGCAGCAACTGGAGTACTCCCACCAAACATGCATTCCCGGTGCCCGAGTGTAATGTGGCCGAGCTCGTGACAGAGTGCAGAGCGTCTTTGCGCACTACTGAGCCCATGGGTGCAATAGACCTTGCGGTGCTCGGCATCCCAGGCGGCGATCGTGTCCTGGAGATTGAGGTAGTAAATGGGGATCCCCATTTGCTCAATCTCAGCTTCGGGGTCGAACGCACTCACGTGGCACGCAACCTTTCTTGCGGAGCGCTGGCCAAGGACATCGGCCCATCTCACATGTGCAGTTAATCTGCAAATCGAGGATAGGCAAGATCGGCGCGCGAGCGGTTCGCCCAGATTGCCCAGCGTGACGCCCGACAGCTGACGTGCCATCACGCCGTGGCCGATGGAGGCGAACGGGGCGGCGGCCGCAGAAGATCAAGGCGCCTGGTGCGGCGGAGAGACAGGGCCCCTGAAGCTCAGCCAGGTCCTGTGACGAGTGAGCCTGTTGGTCGGCCACGGCCGTTGTTCGGGTACCGGCCAGTGCTGGGGCTTGCCGACTGTGCGGGCACTAGCGAATGCGGCAGAATGCGCGAAGGGGGATTGTCCGGGCAAGAAGAGAGCGAGCTGCAACGTGGCTCGCGACCGACAGCGTGGGGCTGTACATCGAGGTGCTGGGACCGTCGCGAGTGTGCACCACACGCGTTCGACGCTGCGCTGACGGTGTAGCGCCGGTTTCAAGACTGCCGTTGTCGAACACGGCAAGCACGTTGTCACCTACGCTCCGGGAGCGTGCACCGAGTGTGGCGCCGGGACAACCCTCTCCGGCGGTCGGGCGGGTGTACGGCCACCCAGGCGTTCGGCTCCCAGCTGCACTGCAGATCCGTCCGGGTGCGTGGGCCGCCCGGATTCGGAGCAAGTGCCTCCGCAGGGATTCGCGGGGTGGGGCAACATGCCGGGCAGGGGCCGGAGTTCCACCTCCGGGGGCGTCAAGGCAGTAGGGGCTGTACCTGCCAGTGGCGTGACACAGCTGTCCTGGGCGGGGCCGGCGCCCATGATGGGGTCAGTGGCGCGCAGCTCGCGCAGGATTGAACCAATGCTGCACTTCAGAAGACCGTCAACGAGCACGGACTCCATAGAGAGGATGCGGCGCGTCGGCTGGCAAAGACTCTGCCACTGGCGGTCGGCAAGCTGGCCCCGGCCGGAAAGATCCGCAGCATGGATCGATCGAGGAAATCGCCAACCAGCAGAATGCTGACATGCGATAGAGGACTTCTGGCAATGACGCTCCCTCTAGGTGGACTTGTGGGCGGGGCGCTGTGTCGTGAGGCGATGTTAGGGAACGCCGCCGTTAGGGAGTCGGCCAGGCGCGAGCGTGTGGGACGTGGGGCCGTCTGCCGGGCACGGCGGCAGGATTCCAACTCGCCAATCAGAGCCGTGCAACAGGGAGTGTGGCTACGTGAGGGGAGAGGAAGAGCTCCCCGGATGCGCACGCGTCAGAGCGCAGGGCGGTCCTCTCTCGGCGGCGCTCGGCTTGCCATCGGGTCACCGTCAAGTCGCATTCACGTCAGTGTTGCCGTTACGGGCCCGAGAGACCTCGTGTGCAATATCGGGAAAGGCACGTCGAAAACTCGTATTCGGCAGGCCGAAATGACGGGCAAGAGCCAACGTGCTGGGCTGTCGGCCGCTGACGCGGGCTCGGTCTTGCTGTTGGCGCAGAGCTTCGCGCACCTGTTGTTCCGTTGGATAATGAGAACGTTTCACTTTTGTTCCCCTTGCGGATTGGGTGATCAGTGGCATGAAATGGAATTGCATTAATTGAAATGAACGGCTATCCAGTTGCCTCTCCGCAAAGGCGGACGATTTCCTAAACGCCCTTGTGGATTCTGCTGAAGCTAGGGATGAGGAAGCGCGCATTTCCGGTCGCTCAACGTCCCCCGGCAGTCGCGGCTGCTCGCTGACAGGCTGTAGTAGTCCCGCGCACTGCGAGGCCTGGGCTGGCGTAGGGAGCGCGGCCCAGGGGCTCGTCAAGAGCCACGGCAGGCTGATTGAGGCGACTCGAAAAGCGTCTGGCTTACCCCTTCTTGCCCGTCCGTCAGGGTGTTTCGCCATGGTGGGTCCATCGGATGGCTGTGGATCAAGTAGTCCGCTTCGGATCGCCCCACTGCTGTAGGGGGCGAAACGGGAATGAATGCTTCCGTATTCATTCAGCGTGGGTGGGTCGGCGTCGAGGTGGCGCTGAACAGTCGTTCGAATTGACAGGTTCGTCTTTGACTCAAATTCAAAACCCCTCAGTAGTCGCCCGTATATCCATTTGCTGGTGGAGTGAAGATTTAACGGGGGGTGCTGGGGGTGGGGGAGTGTCGACAGCTAGAAAACCCGTTTAATGCGTTTAACGATGGGTTGCGAGCAGGGTTACCAATCTACTTCTGCACTCCGCCCGAGAAGGCGGCAGTAGGCGCAGTGCAAACATCGCAAGGGTCAAGTTTTCAGATACTGATAGAGAAGGTATCTGGTCCCGGCCGTGCTCCAGAGGCCCGTCGATACCGAGCAAACCTGGCCTGAGCAGTGACGTTGCTCGAGCGGGTCTGAGGACGTGGCAATCCGCGACCGGATTAGGCAAGCGGACCAGGCGCGTCATGCTTAACGCGAGGGTCGGCATTCACGTGATAGCTGACATTGAGTCAGCAAGGGTACTTGTTTGCGGTGAGGTCAGTTCGGTTGGCTGAATACGTGGCTGTGGGCTCGGCGCCGTCACACTGATGGGCTGGTGACATCGTCCGGCGGTCCCAGGGGTGCGCGTGATGCGGCGGCGGGCGACGGCGACGTTACTGAGCTTTCGGTCTGGGTGTCGTGAAGGTGAGTCCGGTTGCGCCGAGGCATCCGTCGATGACGTCGCTGCGGTATTGGGTTGCTCGGAGAGTCCGCCGCAGGACGCACATCAGGTGGTCCGGGTCGGTGAAGGCGATGTTGTTCTGGCCTGCGCGGCGGACCAGTGACCAGATGCCTTCGACGGGGTTGAGGTCGGGTGCATACGGCGGCAGTTGGAAGGAGACGATCCAGTCGCATGAGGCAATGAAGGTGCGGAGCCGAGCATCACGGTGCACGTTCAGGTTGTCCCAGATGAGCACGAGCGGGGCACCGAGTTGTCGGTGGGCGGCGATCAGGAGGTCGCGGTAGTCGGTCCAAGTGAAGCTGCGCCGGCCACCATTTTTGTGGTCCGGGTGCCGTTTGGGTCTGAAGATCAGCCGGGAACGTTCGCCGGGTTTGTAGCAGGTCAGGGCCGCTATGGAGAAGCGGCGCTGGGAGCGTCCTCGTACCCGGATCGCGGGTGTGTGCCCGCGTCGGGCCCAGGTGCGGGAGGTGGGCGGCGTCATCGAGAATCCGGCCTCGTCCTCAAAGACGATGAAGGCCCCGAGCGCAGCCGCGGTGCTTCCACCTGCGGCCACGTGTCCTTCACCCAGCCGGCAACCTTCTCCTCATCACGCTCCACAGCACGCCGGGCGGGGACCTGATGGCTGTGTCCGTGGCTGCGGAGCATCTCCATGATGGTCGACAGCGCAAGGGACTTGTGGAACCGGCGCCCGATCAATGTCTTGATCCTTGCCAGGGTCCAGGTCTGGTCCGGCCAGCCGTGCGCGAGTGGCCCCTTGGCCAGCTCCTGTTCCAGCACGGCGAACAGGGCCTTGCTCAGCTTGGGATGTGCCGCCGACCCCCAGGAGCGAAGTGCCACCGTGCCACCGTGCCACCGTGCCGCCAGGCCCGGCGCCAACGCTGCACGGACCGCACGCTGACCCGCAGCTGCTTTGCCACCATCATGTTGTCCTGGCCAGCGGCGAACATCTCGACTGCCTCCATGCGGATGCCCTCGCGAAATGTCCGCCGTTCGTCGGTCAATCCACCGCCCTGCGGATACCTCATGCTTCGGGCATACCGCAACGATCAGCTCACGTCAGCCCTCCACGACACCATGCCCGAAAGCTCAGTAGAAGAAAGACAGCCCGTCCTGCGGGCATCTGCGTTCGCAGACAGGCCGGCGGCCTCGTAGGGTGCCGGATGCTGAACAACATCAAGCTTTCGCCCTTTGCCGGGACCGTGTTGGATCGCTGCGGGGGCCGCCGTAGATTACTGCTGGCTTACGGTGAGTCGCGGGGCGCCGGGCCGGAGTCGGCGGGGCGGTCATCGGTCCCGAGGGCGATCACGGCACCGTCGCTGGAGCCCAGGACGCCAGCACAGGGGATGATGCGGAGGGACGCAACTTCAGCTGATCACGCCGAGGCGTCGTGGTCAGCGAAACGGGGTCTGATGCATGTCGAGTCGCTGAGCGCTGCCGGTTGCAGGTCGCAACTCGGGGGCCCCGACGGGCGTCGAGCCGACATCAGCTACCTGTTGAGTGACGGATCGATCCCCGAGTACTGGACCTGTTCACCCCCCTGGTCGGCGCTGATGCACGACCAGGGCTTATGAAACCTCGAGGCTTCCTGTCCGCGTGCAACTCGGCTGAGCCACGTTGGGCGGCCCTTTTTTGGGCAGCCTGCCAAGAGACGTCGCAAAAGACACATACATGCTTGGCGCGCCGAATGATCGATCTGGTCGATCAACCGAAAGGAAACGATACGAAGATGGTCTTGCCGTTTCCGATTGGGACCGGCTCGACGCTCACCATGCCGCTGTGTCGAGCGGCTAGCTCGAAGATCGTCTGCAGGCCGGAGCCCATGCTCTCTTCGGAGAGGCTGGGGAAGGTCGGATGGGTGTCGGCCACGGCGACGGTTAGGCACCTTCCGGTGACCGTCAGCTTGACGCCGATCTCGGGCGAACAGTCGGCGGCGTGGCGGACCGCGTTCGAGACCAGCTCGCTGACGCTCAGCAGTATCGCGTCCGCAATTGGGCTGCCGGGGATGACACCGAATGCGGTCAGGGCCAGTGCTGTTGTGTATCGCACAAGCCGGACAGACTCAGGTACGGCCGGAACTGTCTGGTCGTGCCACTGAGGAGATGTTCGTAAAACCATTCGAGTGCCTCGCGGTGAAAGACTGATTGGTGCCGCTCCCTGCCTGGAGGGCGTGAAGTGCATCGGTTCGACGGCGCCGTGGTGTGCACGGATGGAGGTCGATGCGGCCCACGGTAATGGAATCATAACAACGCGCTACCTACACTCATGTCTGAAATGGAAAGATATAGCCGCTATTTGTTCATATGTCTGTTTGTGTACGTGACGTTTTGCTACCTGAATTGGCCTTCAATGTGCCGCGTTATGTCGCTCCGGCAGGCACCGGGAAAGTCTTCCCTCGTTTGCCTGGCAGGAGCCGCCTTCGTTTGACGTATCGCAGTCTGGCAAGCGGGAGTCGCGCCCGGTGGGTTGCTCGCTCGGCTCAACTCGGGCGTTCAGGTGGGGAATGGGCCGGTCCTGGCGGATGGTTACGCCGGATGAGTGAATCGGCAGCCCAGAGCGTGCCGTGAGTTGATATCTGAAGGTCTGAGGTGAACTGTGGCCATTGGCCAATGATGCAGGTTTTATCTCAGCTATCTAAATGATCCGCGCCAGCGTCGGGTTTGACGGTATCTACTGAACTTGATCTACGGCGTGGCTTAACTCCCTGCCTTCGTCGGGAGGACGGGAGGCCGATCTGGCTCCTATGCAGAGAGGACTACGGTCTTGGGGGCTTGTCAGAGCTTCGAGCCAAAGACCCTCGCCCACCCTGCCAGGGCGGCCGCCGAGCCGGTGGACAGCGCGATTTGGTTCATCTGCCAAGTAGTCGCAGACAGTCCGCGGTTCCGACCACCGCTGCCCAGGGTATGCAGGCCACCGCCTGCCATCTTGTGCTGCGGCGCCGCCGGCAGAGCGTGAGGATCCGATACCTCGACCTTCTCGGCATGGGCGATCGCCCGCTCCGCGACTTCGCGGGCAGCCGCTACCACCGCGATCGCCACGCGCTGACCGGGTCCCTGTGATGACGCAGCCGATCGATACGCCCAACCCCCAGCCAGAAAATTCTGTCCCAGGCCGGCTTGCCACCGAAACCCGTGAAAAGGGTGGAGAACCTGCCCATGCAACCAGCCGTCGGCTGTCCAACGCCGATGCTGCGGTGGCAGCGAGGGGCGACCGACCGGGAATGGCCTGCTGGCCCCCATGGCCCTGCGTCGTTACTGCGCCTCGGCGGTGTACGCGCACAGCTGTCCGTGCCGTGCTTCAGGGCCAGCTCAGGCGCCGCGGCCATCGACGACTTAGGTGTCGAGTCGGCTCATCGGCAACGAGTGGATACAGCCCAACTACCGCAACCGTGCAGCGTTTGCGGACAGAGCGGAAGGAACCCACAGTGCAGTGGAATTTACGTATGAAGGCGGCAGAGGCCGGGATTTGGCAAGCCAGCAAGTTGCGTCACCTACTGGCCGAAGCCGGGCTGGAGATCAGTACGGGCAAGATGTCGATGCTCTGGTCCAAGACTCCGACCACTATCCGACTGGATGATCTTGAGGTGCTGTGTGCAGTCTTGACCTGCACTCCGAGCGACCTACTCCTGTCGACTCAGAACGAGGCCCGCAGCGAGCCACGGCCAACGGCCGTGGCTTCGAAGGATGCTCCGGACAATTCGAAACCCGCCGTGCCGATCGCCGGCCAACCTCACCCCGGCCATCCGACATCCGCAGAGCCGTTGCCATCTGGTTCATCCACCGCAAGGTAGGGCGGAGTCTCCCTCGTCTACGGTCGGTTGCTCCAGACGAGTGGCCCGCCAGCGGGACAGCGTGGCGGACCCCATCCGATGGATCATTGGCCGACCGCACGGGGCTACCTGTCCAGTCGTCCAGGGCTCACGTCACCCTGGCCCGCGCCTTCAACGTCAAGGCTTGCGGCGTGAAACGAGCTCGCCAACTGGCGCAGGTCTTCTCCCTGGCGGTCGGATCGCACCGCTCATCCAACCCAGGTCGCGGAGGTGCACTCAATTCCCGTGGCCTGTCAACGACCCTGGTCGTCATTCGTCGGCTACGCGGCCGTCTGGGCGGTAGGCGTTGTAGAGGTGCTTGGGTAGAGCGGTATCCCGGCGTAATGACTTGAACAGAGCCTTCGCCTGCCTCTTGACGGTTACGTAGCGACCCCAGTGATCAGGGTCCTCAACGCTGGGGACGGTGACGGCGCGTACCCGGTCGGGCGGAATCATTCGCGCGGTGTTGACGAGGGAGTACAGCTCAGCCGGTGAGTCGAGTCCTGAATCGGCCACTAGACTCGAGGTGACTGCGTCCAGCACGGGGTATAGACGTGTCGGATTGTAGAGCGTTCCGCTGGAGCTGATCTTGGCCAAGAGCTGATGCATGAACTGCTTTTGCCGTTCAACGCGTTGGAGATCACTGCCATCGCTGACGCCCAGCCGGGCGCGGACGAAGGTAAGAGCCTCCTTTCCATTCACCGTCTGCCGTCCTGGCCGCAGCGTGATGCCGTACCGGGACTGGCGCACCCGTTCTGCTACGTCGACCTCCACACCGCCGACCGCGTCCACGACGTTGATGAAGCCGGAGAAGTCGGCCACGAGATGGTGGTCGATCCGGATGCCCGTGAGGTCTTCAAACGTGCGGATGGTGCAGGCTGCGCCACCGAACTGGTAAGCCCAGTTGAACTGCGCGTGTTGTGCGCGGCTGCGGCCCCCTTCGGGTCGCAGGCAGGCAGGGATATCCACCATGAGGTCGCGCGGCACGCTTGTCATTGAGGCACTACGCCGGTTGGCTGCCAGATGCAACAAGATCGTCGTATCCGCTCGTGTGCTGCCCAATCCGGCTTCGCTGTCGGTGCCGAGCAGCAGGATGTTCTGGGCTTTGCCTGCTGCCGCCGTGGGCCGTGCGCCGTGATCGGCATCGAGCGCGCGCTGAGTCGCCTCATCGGTGCGGGTGTTGTTGTCGAGCTGTGCATAGATTAACCAGCTAATGGCCACTGTGCTCAAGAGAAGCAGTGCAGCCACAATAGCGACGATCTTGAGGAAGCGGGAAACGGGGAGCCCTTTCGCTCCGCGCGCGAACCGGATGGCCATCGGACTTTTGGCCACGGGGCCCTCCTTTTCGATTGGATGGCGAGTTTCTTCCCTCAACGGCTGCAGCCTCTGCTAGCTGTGTGGATGGGGAGTTGCCGGTAGTGATGGTCCTCGGTGGCACACTGACCGAACCGCAAGAATCGCATCTGTCTATTCCTCTGCTCGGCTTTCCAGATGAACTCGGTCTAGCGTGTCCGCGAAACCCGGCGCCCTTGTGTCAGAAGCACGCACCGTCGTCAAAACCGTTGGAGCCTCACCCGTCCTCTCGCTTTCAGTGCGCACAAAGGGCCGGATCCGCTCGATCCAGCCCACTGCGGCCTCCTCTGCTCTGGAAGCCTTCCAGTAGCACCGCTCGCATGGATGATTATCGGCGCATACAGCTGCCACATAAGCCCGGCTGGAGGCTCTGATGGCCCACTGCCCCAGGAAGGTTTTATTGTGGGCGAGCGCTGAGGTGATGTAAGCCGAGAGAGCCGTGTCGGTGTACGCCTCAGCAGCCAAGCGTGGGTCCCTTTCTTCTTCTGCCAAGAATGCTGAAGTCTCGGCCTGTTCCACTGCGGCGGCCATCCGCTTGCTCTCATGGCCTGCAGCGGCGCGTTCGGCACGCGACTGTGCTGACCGTGCCAGCTCGATGAAAGCCTCAGCATCGATTGACGAGCGCAGTGACATAGGAGAGGCGCGCCTTCCTGCGGCTCGCTTCGAACGGCTGGCCGGTGCGGTGGCAGCGGCTACAGCCACCGCGGCAACGACCGCCAGGACGACTAGATAGGGGTACATCAGGGCTGCTGCCTTCCTTTGCCCGCACGACGCGGGAGCGCGTGTACAGCTTCCGCTGCATTGTGTGCTGCTAAGGATGGCTGCGAGATCTCGTTCGTGAGGGATTGTCCCCCCGATGCAGTAGCGCCTCATTTCCTCCAAGACCTGCTGATTGTTTTCGCTGAGCGCTTCGCATCGTAGGTGCCGGGGGATCTCGACCGCACGTCTGCGGGGGCAGTCCGGTAGACGGCGTGGTGCGGTAGCGCGCGAAGGCCCCACCGCTGGCACAGACGCTGCCCTGGTCTCGTCCTTGTGAGAGGGGAGACATGCCTTTCGCGAGGGCGTACTCGGATTCTCCGCCGGACCGAACTTGGCTGTCACTGCGAGTTCGGCTCACTCCCCGGCTGTTGCGGCGGGAACTTGAGGTGACCGCCCCCCCCGGCTGATGTGTCCCCCGAAAGGGGTCTGTTGCTGGCGAGTTGGACCATCTCGGAAGGGTGGCAACCAGGCTCTGACGGCACCGACTTGTGTGCGCTGGCCTGGTCGCCTGCGGGCCTGCAGCTACACCAATCAGACCTTGCTCGGGTGGGGCGGCTCTCGAAGGACCCACTGTAGGTGGAGCAGGCGTTGAGGGCGTGCGCGCGACCCGCTCGCGACCGTTGCGTACAGGCTTGCATCCAGGGTCGAGGCCGCAGGCTGGGTGTTGCCGTCGCCGAGCGCATATGCGTTGCTTTGGTCTGCCGTGGCATCGGTGCACGACGCCTTCGGCCTCGACCGGGATTTCCACGCTCTCCCGCACACGCAACGACACCGCTACCGCCCCCTGGGCATGACTTCCCCCATGCCCAGGGGTGACGGTTATGGCTGCGCGAACTTGAACGCCGACGGCGGCCTCGCAGCGGGTTTGGGTCGAGCACGCATGCGCCGAAGAAGCCTCACGGTCCCGCTGCACCACTTCCTCGGGCGCCACGGAGACGATTCCGCCCCGTTGGCAGGCAATTCAGCCGCACCACGATCTTCAGTAGGCCCACCTCGCTCCCTGGCCCGCAGGCTGAGCGATGCGCATGCTGCCCGGCCCGGTGGCGGTGGTGTAGTGGGCACGGACCACTCCGTACGCTGCGAGAGCCTGTTGGCAGCGTGGACAAGGGCGGGCCAGCAGAGGCCTCCCCTGGCTGTCGACTCTCGCGACGTAGACCACGGCGCCTTGAGGCCTGCGCGTGCGGCGGAGGATCACTTCCTCGGCATGAAACGACGCGTTCTGAAAATCGATGATTGGGTGGTTTCGGTACTTGTTGCAGGCGCCCCCAAGTACCCTCCCACCCCTCACTAAGACAGCACCAACACGGTATCTGCACTGTGAGGTGGCTGCCTGTTTTATGGCGAGTGAGAGGTATTTGGACATTTGGGAAGAGGTTATCTGACACCGCTCCTACGTAGAGGGATGCTGTAGTAAGCCAATTGCAGGGTCACGGATGCGGGAGGTGTATGTCAGGGAGAGCGTTCCGGCGCTCGAGTGAGGACCAATTCTGGGGCTCATCAAGGTGGTTGGTCCGCAACCCACCGCATGACGCCATTCACGCTGGTCGCGTACGCCAGCTCCTCGCCAGCGGACAGTGCCGCGTCGGTGGCGCTCAGTCCTGAGGTGCCCTCCAACTCCGCGGGCGTATTTCCCTCGCCTTTGCCTGGGAAATCATGAGCATTGAATTCTGTTAAGCATCCCTCTCTTTCACGCACATGTTCCCACGTCGTATACGTCACCAGATCACCCCTATTTCATTAGGATCTCATGTATGCGTCAATCGGCATGTGGCTCCTGCCTGGAGCCGATATCCCGGAACGGGGGAGACAACTGGTCGATCCGCCGCCACATCCCCGCCCCCACCAGGCGTTCCGTAACAACGCGGCGCCCTGTGGCCGGCCGGGCGCCGACTACAGGCGATCCGCGTTGCTGTCGGGTTGTGGACGAGTGGGCCAACTGCCGCGACCCCGGCGGGGTCAGCCTCGTGCGCGCCGTACCGCCCGTGTAACCATGGGGGGCAGCAGATCGGCCGCGATCTTGCGGGCCAGCGAAGGTGTCTGCGGATCCTCGTCCCTGGGGGCCGGGAGGGCGCGGGGGCCGGCGGGAGTGGTGTAGCGGGACGTAACCAGCGAAGGCGCCGGGATCTTCTCCCGCGTGGCGCGAATGACGTCGACGCCGGCGATGCGCTGGACTTCCGGGCGGCAGCGCGGCATGGCGCACAGCTCTTGAAGGAGTGCGCCCGAGAGTGGGCTGGTGTCACCCCACGTGCCGTACATCTTGTTCGAGGAGAGCATGACGGGGCGCAGGTCGTGGCGGAACACCGCCTCCCAGGACGCGGCGGAGACGCCGGGCGTGAGCTCGGTGCGGTAGTCGTCGAGGACGAGGATGCCATCCTCGCGCAGTGCCCTCTTCGCCGTCAGGATGTCTTCCCGCACGTCGGCATAGGCGCCTGAGGCATCGATGTGGATGAACCGGCACGAGTTCTCGCGGATCAGCGAGGGCAGGACGTCGGTCCGGTCCTCGACCACTTCGGGCAAGGCGTCATGGAAGGCAGAGTAGTTGGCCTCGAAGGCCGCTCGGGTCGATGACTTCTGGTAGAAGGCCATGGTGACCTCCTTGGTGTAGCCCGTATTGGCCCCAAAGAGGTCGCAGACCGTCATCTTCTCGCCGGGGCGCAGGAACTCACCCATCACGATGGTGCTCTTGCCGAGGTAGCAGCCCATCTCCAGAAGATTGCCGGGTTCGGTGCCTGCGGCGCCCGCGCCCAGAAACCAGGCGAACAGACGCTGGTCGAGTGGCCAGAACCAGCCCGGTACGTCTTCGAGGCAGGTGGGGCGGGTCGGTTCGGTCTGGCGGTGCGGGCTGGGGGTGGCGATCGCTTCGTTGGTGGTGCTCGTCATGGTGGGGTCTCCGTAGCGGGCATCTGGGGTGTGTGCAGGGCGTCGGGCGGGTGGGGCGACGGGGCGGTGGCGGCACTTTGGCCGGGCCCGAGGACGTCACCGCAGCGGTGCATCCCCTCTCGAACGCGCGTTGCACGGCGCGGCGGGTCCAGGCGCGCAGCGGCTTCAGCTGTTCGGGGGTACCGCACCAGGTCCGGCCAGCCCAGGACGGCCCGGTGGTCGAAGAGGCCCAGGCGCCTGCCGATGACGAGGAGGGCGGTGCCCAGCGATGGCTGCGCCATCGGCTCGTCGGCGAGCCCCGGCAGAAGGGTTCTGGAATGCCTCCGGAGGCCGAGCTGCCCCGGAATGGGGGACGCGGTTCCGGTCATGGTGTGCTGTTACGGAGGGGGAAGGACGGGGAGGTTTGGCGTTGGCCGAGAGTTCGCTGAGGAGAGGTCGAGAGCGGGAAGTCCTGGCCGAGCATGACCAGGGAGACCACGCGAGCGGCCGCGTCCCCGTCGTCGTACTCACAGAACCGGGCGCGGAAGTCGGACCGCAGGGTGGCGGAGCGTTCGTCCCGCCACGCCCCTGAAGTGAACAGGTGTGCTAACTGACCTGTTCGGATGGTGACATGGCCCGGTGGCGTGGCAAGCAGATCGAAGTACGTGCCGCGTGCTGCCTGATAGGCCGGCCAGTCGTCGGTGTGGACGACGATCGGACGATCCAGATGGACGTAGTCGAACATCAGCGAGGAGTAATCGGTCACCAGGGCGTCGGAGGCCAGCATCAGGTCCTCGACGCACCGTTCGTCGGTGACGTCGCGCAGCAGTCCGTGCTGCTCCAAGTCGCGCAGTTGCAGGCTGCGAACGGCGGCGTGGGCGTCTTGCCGGTGCAGCCGCACGAGCAGCGTGACACCGGACCCGAGCTCGCGCACCAGCCGCTCGAAGTCCACCCGTGGCTTGTACCATGTGCTGTGGTCGCGGGGTGTCGGGGCGTAGAGCACGACGGTGTTGCCCTCGGGGATGCGAAGGTGCTTGCGCACAGCCGCCGCGCGTAGCGCATCGCCCCGCACGAGCACGTCGTTGCGTGGGGCGCCGGTCGCCAGCGAGGTGAAGCGGCAGGGATAGGCGCGGTCCCAGGCCCACTGGGCGTGCCGACTCGACACCAGGCTGTAGTCCCAGCGGTCCGAACGCCGCAGCTGCGCAGCGACATTGAGGTGGTACATCGCTGCGGGGCGGCTCAGGAGATCGACACCCATGTGCTTAAGCGGGGTGCCCAGGTGCGTGTGGACGTGGATCTGCCCTTCGCGCTTCACCAGGCCTGCGGCCCAGTTGACGTTGTTGAAGAAGTACGTGGCTCGGCTTACCACCCGGTGATAGCGCAGGGTGCCGGGGAGGACGAAGTCGACGCCTTCCGGCACCTGGTCCACGGCCTCGGGCCGCACCACCCACACCGGGCGGACATGTGGGGCGAGCGTTCGGGCCGCCTGCTGAATCGCTGCCGGGTCGCCGAGCACACCCCGGTGCGAGAACGCCGAGTACACCGCGAGGTGCGGATCCAGCGGGCGCCTGCGCTCGATCCGGGTCAGGGTGCGCTTGGTCCTGCGGGTGGCCGAACTGCGCAGCTCACGCCTCTTGCGGGCGGCGGCAGAACGCACCGAGTCGGCCAGGGCCCAGGCCCGGAAGACGGCGTAGGGACTCGTCGCGGTGAGTCTCCACCGGAGGCGGTAGCGGTCGGTGGGCGGGGCGAGGCCGGCTGGCTTGTAGCGGCGGTAGAACCGCACAATCATGCGGTAGAAGTCGGCGCGATCGCTGGGCAGCACGCGCTCGGTGGCCGTGAGCGTGGTCAGGAAGTGGTTGATCGCCCGCTCGAAGAGCAGCGGCCGAGCCGCATCGAGCTCCGGGTGTTCGTCGAGGAACGTAAACAGACTGGAGTACTGCGCGAAGATGTCGAAGTGCTTACGACCCGGGGTCCGGGCGATCGCCCCTCGTCGGCGCTGCCGATATTCGACGCACACCCGGTCCAGGCAGCCGATGTGGCGGGCGGAGACCAACACCTGATAGGTGATCGGAGCGTCTTCGTAAAGCCCTGGTTTGTAGGCGAATCCATGGCCGATGAAGAACTCGCGGCGGTAGGCCTTGTTCCAGGCCGCCAGGAACAGGTCCAGGTACTGGGGGCTCGTGAGGATGTCGAAGGTGTCCGTGCCTGCGGCGGCGAGCATGTTCGCCGTCATGCTCCGGCCTGCGCGGCCCCACCAGTAGGTGAGCACGTGGTCGAAGACCAGTACGTCGGGGTCTTCGGTGACGGCAAGCCGTTCATCGATGGCCGCGAGCGCGCCCGGCGTGTAGCTGTCGTCGCTGTCAAGGAAGAGCAGGTAGTCGCCGGTGGCGTTGCGGACGCCCACATTGCGGGCACGGCCGAGGCCGACGTTCGTGGGCAGGTGGACCGTCCGGACCCGCGCGTCGCGCGCTGCGTACTCATCGATGATGGCGCCGCAGTGGTCGGGCGAGCAGTCGTCGACCGCGATGACCTCGAAGTCGGCGAAGGACTGTGCCAGGACCGAGTCGAGGCATGTACGCAGGTAGCCCTGCACCTTGTAGACGGGGACGATGATGCTGAAGCGGGGCACGGGCTCTTCCACGGGTCGTGATGGACGGGGACGTGGGTGGTGCGCTGGGCGGCGGTATGCGCGTGTGGAGCCTGAGCGGCTCAGGTGGCTGCTTGCTCAGATATGGCACGGCGGGACGTCCTCGGCGCCGGGACGTTGCGGGGGGACACGGGGTGAGGAGGTCGCGAGAACACGTCCGCTCACGGGCACGACCGGCGGCAGCTGGTCGGCCGGCTCGCCGAGCAGCACCCGCCGCACCACCCGCTCCGCCGCGAGCCCGTCGTCCAGGTGGCAGAAGCGTTCACGAAACGCCGCCCGCAGCCGCCCCGAATGCTCCCCGTTCCACTCGCCGTCGCGGAAGATCCGCGCCAGTTCGTCCTGCGTGCGGGCGACAGCGCCCGGCGGCTCGGCGAGCAGATCGAAGTAGACGCCGCGGATCGCGCGGTAGATGTCCCAGTCACCGGCGAAGACGACGATCGGCCGGTCGAGGTTGGCGTAGTCGAACATGATTGACGAGTAGTCCGTGACCAGCACATCGGCTGCCAGACAGACCTCCTCGGGGGAACGGTGCTCCGTCACGTCGATCAACTTGCCGGAGTGCAGGGCCTGTTCATGCCCCGCCGACCCCTCGTAGAGGTGGTGGGCACGCAACAGCACCACGAAGTCCTCGCCGAGGGCGTCGCACAAGGCGGGCAAGTTCAGCTGTGGTGTGAGACCGGTGCGGTAGTCGCGATGGGTAGGCGCGTACAGGACGGCAGTCTTGCCTTCGGGAATGCCGAGCCGCTTGCGGATGGTGGCCACGTCGTCGGCCGTCGCGCTGTAGAACACGTCGTTGCGGGGATAGCCGACATTGAGGCTCTCGTACGCTCCCGGGTAGGCGTGCTCCCAGACCTCGGTGGAATAGTGATTCGAGGAGACGCTGAAGTCCCAGCGGTCCACGCCCTCCAGGAGCTTGCCGAGGGACCCCGCGGCGGCAGCAGCGGGGAAGCCCACCTGGTCCAAGCCCATCCGCTTCAGCGGTGTGCCGTGCTGGGTCTGCACATGGATGGTGCCGGGGCGCTTCTTGACCGCCATTTCGAAGTCGACGTTGTTGAAGGTGTACTTGGCAGTGGCCATCACCTGCCAGTAGCGGCGGCTGCCGATCACCACGCATTCCACGCCGTCCGGCATGTGTTGGCTGCCGTTGCCGTCGGCGACGAGGAAGACGGTCTTGATGTGCGGGGCCAGGCGCTGGACCGCGGCGTGGATGGCGGCGGGGTTGCAGGCGTAGCCGCTTCCGCCGTACGCCGAGAAGACGGCGAGGCGCTCGTCGAGGGGCCGCCTGAGGAAGGCTCGATAGGGGTGGCGGCGGCGCTGCCAGTGACGCCCCGCGCGCTGGAGGGTGGGGGCGAGCAAACCGGTCAGCTTCTTCTTCGCTCCGCGCCCCGCGCAGAAGATCGTGTAACAGCCCGATGCGAGCAGCCGGTGCTGCGCGCCGAGACGTCCCGCAGGCCGGGTGAACCCAGCAGGCCGGTGCCGCCGGTATAGCCGCGAAGCCCGGCGGAAGAAGCGCCGCCGCAGGATCGCGGACGGCAGCCGCGAGGGCGTCGACGCGGTTGTGAGTACCTCGTGCGTGAACCTGCCGAAGATCCGCGCGAGCACGAAGGGCGCTGGCGTAATCACGGCCGCCTCCGTCATCGCGAGATCGAACTGGTCTAGAAGGTCCAGGTGGTGCGCGCCCTCGACCCGGTTCCGCGCGCCCTGCCTGCGCAGCAGATGACGTACGCAGACCTGGTCGAGCACAGCGAGCCGCTCGGCCCGAAGCGCGCACAGCACGCTCCACGCCGTATCTGTGAACATGCCCGGCGCGAAGGAGAGCCGGTGCTCCGCCAGGAAGCTGCGCCGGTAGGCGCCACAGAACGCGGGCACCATGGGGTCGGGCAGCGCGGCATGCTGCTCCGCAGAGAAGGCGCCCGCCGGAGCGCCCTTCCAAAGCCGCTGGAGGGTTGGTCCCTGGGAGCCCTCGAACCAGTGCACCCGCTCATGGTCGAAGAACAGCAGATCGGGGTCGTCGGTCTCGGCGAGCCGGGTGTCGATGGCCGCCAGCGCGCGCGGCACGAGCATGTCGTCGCCGTCGAGGAACAACACGTACTGGCCGTTCGCCACCGCTGCCCCGGCGTTCCGCGCCCCGGGCAGGCCGTCGCTGGGCGAGGACTGTGTGCGGCGCACGCGCGGGTCGCGCTCCGCGTGCTCGGCGACGATCGTCGAGCACAGGTCCGCCGGTCCTTCGCTGTCATCGACGACAGCGATCAGCTCGAAGTCCTCGAAGGACTGTTCGAGTACCGATCCCAGGCAGTCGGTGAGCCGTCCTGGCACGCCATGGGTGGGGATGATGATGGTGAAGCGCGGCATGACTGCCTCCTAGTGAGGTCGGCTCCTTGGTTGGGGGACGTACGTCGCAGTGATGCGGTGGGAGGGGTACCGCGGTGAAGGGCCCTCTACGGCTGTGATCTAGGGGCGTGGGGGCTGGCGGTAGAGAGGTGCGTGAGGCTCGCTGGAGCTGTTCGTTTCCTTGAGGGCAGGACTGTTTGCCGCAGATGAAGTCCGAGCCTTGGGCCACAGGGGAGAGGCTGGTGCAGCGGAGGGCGGTCCGGCACAGCGGCTCCAGGCCGCTTGTGGCGGCGGCGGTGCCCCCGGGATTTGGGCGGTGCTGGACCCACGGGCCGCGGGGGATCCAGTGGCAGAGCACCTGGCTTTGCGGCCGGAGCCTGCCCTGCGCATCGAGACAGCCCACCGCACGCGGTGATGCGTCCGCTTTCTGGACGAGGGCTGGGAGGGGTACGAGAGCTTCAGGCATATCAGGTCCTGGGGGCGGTGGGAGGGCGCTGCAACAGACGGGCGGAGGACAGCGACAACCCGGCAGGGTCGGATCCGGGCAGGGCCGCGTCAAGTGCCTGCGGCGCCGGCGCGGGGTGGCGCTCCGAGAGCGGCACGACGGCGGGCCGTGGGGTCGTTTCGCCGAACACCACATGCCGCACGATCCGTTCCGCGGCGTGTCCGTCGTCGTAGGGGCAGAACCGTTCCCGAAACGCGCTCCTCAGCTGCGCCGAGCGTGCCGCTCGCCAACGGCCTGATTCG
>NZ_CP108433.1 GCF_041435335.1 Streptomyces sp. NBC_01283 | reverse complement strand
AGCGACGACAGCGACCGCTCGGCCATACACCTTCAGGCCCGAGTCCCCGACGGCTGGACCGCGGTCTCCAACGGCCCGTCGGGAACCCCCAGGAAGGACGGTGACCGCAAGGTCTACCGATGGGACAACCCGGAACCAATGCAGGCCGGTTACGTGCATTTCGGCGTGGGGGACAAATGGACCGAGTCGGACGAGAAGCTGCCGGACGGCACCCCTGTGCACTTCGTCTACGGTGACGGGGCGGAAGGCCGGGGCAGGAAGCTGGCCGAAGTCCTGGGTGAGGCAGCCACGTGGCAGGCGGGCCTGTTCGGAAAGTACCGCCATGAAAGCCTGACCGTCTCCTTCCTTGACTTCAAGGACCCGAACGTGCCGAACGTGACCGGATGGAACACGATCTCCATGGCCATGGAGTATCCGGGGGATACGGGAACCCAGCCTGTCACCCAGGACGTCTTGGTTCACGAGCTGGCCCACACCTGGCTGGAGGCCGTGCGGGCCAACGACGGGTACGTGGAGGAGACCATCCCCACCTATCTGCAATGGGCCTGGCAGGAGAAGTTCCGCAAGGCGGACCTGGTCACGATGTACCGGGACAAGGTCAAAAAGATCCAATGGCAGTCCGCCAATGTGTACACGACCAGCGGCGCCGCCATGTATGCGCTCCGTCGGCTGGTCGGGGACGCGGCCTTCGACCGAGCGCTGAAGGACTGGCTGCCCAGCCACGCCGACCGGCCGACCGCCTGGGAGGCCTTTCGAATCTCCCTGGAAAAGCACTCCGGCAAGGACCTGAAGCTATTCTTCGCTGGCTGGTTCCAGCCCGAGGAAACGAAGCCCTCTTACCCCGGTGACGAATTGGTCTGGCCCGACTGGGCCAAGGGCTGAGGGGACCGTCGCGCCAGTCCTTGGCGGTCCGATACGGCCCTGGCTCCGGATCCGGTCCGTGCACCATCCCGCGAGTGTCCTCCAAGATCGGCATACACGGCACCTTGTGATCTCTACCGCGGCTACGCAGTTCGGGCACGGGAACGACGTTTCCTGCCGCGTTGCAGCGGACGGCCCACGGCGTCCCGTGGCCCTCCTCGTAGACCCCTACGTCGGTGAGCCGTTTGCCGTTGCCTCCCGCGTTGGTGGCCCTCGCCTAGACGCCGCCGGTGAGGGCCCGGCCTGTTCGGCTTCCGTGACGTTGACCGCCCACGCGATGGCACTCCGTCCATGCCCACGAGGGCTCGCGGTCCGCGGACACCTGGGCGCTGCGCGACGGTGAACCCTCCGGGGATGCCGCTGCCTCACGGGCACCAGCAGCCTCACCGGCTTCACTGAGATGGCTGGCCGTGGAGGGTGTGACGATGTTTCCCCACGGCCGGGAGGCTGGCGAACTCGCCGGTGATGCAACGGGGGTGCTGACGGGCCTGGCCGGGCTCCTGCTGCTCTTTCACCGGGCTCGAGACTGGTCGGCAGGTTGTGGCCGTTGGATTGATCCTCCTCTTTAACTCCGGTGAAGTTGAAGGCCGTATTGACCGGGCCAGGTTGCTCAGGCGCGAGGTGTTTGGCCGTGCTGGTTTGCTCTGCGTGTGTAGGTGAGTCCTGCGGGACTGAGGTGGCGCAGCCTCACCTGAAGGCGAGGATCGTGCAGGAAGCATTCCTTACGGGACCGCTGGCGGCTACGCCGCTCCAGGTTCGGGTTTCATTCAGTTCTGTATGCCGGCACTGATGGCCGTGTGTACGGCGCTGTGCAGGGTCCGTCGGTGGCGCCGGTGCTGGAGTGCATCTGTATCGGCCAGTGTCGGCTACGGCGTGTGGGGGTGGAGCACGCGATATCAGCACTTCGGAAAAGTCAGGAAGGGCCCCGGCCGTGAGGCCAGTCGACTTCGCCGGATTCCGGGCACAGCAGATCGAAATCTGGACGCGGTGCCGACAGCCGCGTTGCGGCAGCGCGGTGTCGGCAGTAGAAACATCCCCGCACCCCGAGCCGACATACCAGAAGAAAGGAAATATTCGTGCCTCAACGGTTGAAACGTCTTCTCGTTCTCAGTACCACTTGCCTCGCACTCGCCGGAGGTGCGGCAGTCTCTGCCGCGGGCAGTGCCGCCGCTGCGCCTTCCTCAAGCACCGCTGCTGCGGCGGGTATCCACGGGGGCGGCAGGTCGGGCCCTCAGACGGGCGGCGGTCACGGGTGCCACTGGCAGCAGGGCTACTGGGCGTGGCAGTGGTCGTCCTACTACGGGCAGTGGATGTGGGTCTGGTGCCCCGGACAGTGGGTCTGCCACTAAAGCCAACCCCGTTGCGTTAGCGTCTGGCTGCTGACGGCGGCTGGATGGTGATGGCCTCGGCCGGTGCTCTGGTCGGCTGAGGCCAGCTGCGGTGCTCGACTCGCGTCAGCTTGTAGCTGGACATTCTGCGTTTGACGACGGGGGGACTGGCTGCGGAACCGACGTGGTGGCAGCTGGTGGGACAGGACGTCGTCACGGAGTCTGGCCAGGGCCGTGATCAGGTGCTGAGGGGGAGAAGACACCGGGTGTGTAGGCACGCTGCGGCGCGTGGCGTGCAGGGTGTCGGTGAAGGAGAACCGGTCGGGGTCGATGGCCTGGGCGGCGGCGGTTCTGCAGATCAGGGCCCGCAGCGCGTGGTGGACCAGGAGTTGGGCTCAGATTGCTGGCGCACGCCGTCCGGGTCTTGCTGGAGAGCACCGCGCGAGGTCCGCGCTGGTGCGTCTTGAGCTCGCCGAAGACGGACTCGATCTCCCACCGCTCGCAATAGAGCGCGGCCAACTCCCGCGCAGGCTACTGATCCGTGTCTAGCAGGTCGGTGACCAGGCGGGTAACTCCGTGTCCTGGCCGTGCAGTTGGTAGGCCAGGACACGGACCCGCGCGGGGGCACGCTTCTGGCCGTCGGTACCGGCATGCAACCGGACAGCCACGAGCCATCCGGCCGCCTGACCTGCGCCGGCAGCACCCGGTTCGCGCCCCCCACGGCAGGTGGGCCCCGGTGCCGGCGAACGCCCGCCATAGCGGGACGCCGAGGAACTCACGATCGGCCAGCATCAGCATGCCCAGCCGGCGCCGGCCTACAGGCGAAAGGATGTAGTTCGGCTGACCCGCGCACATCGGCTCGGCATCGAGCACGGCGTGAGTGCGTACTCGGCCAGCGCGGCCATCGGCACCTGCGGGAAGATCGACTTGTCGGTACCGCGGGTACCACCGTTGATCCTGCAGGCCGGCGCGGTGCTGCGGTCGTCCACTGTTTGGTCTGAACGAGGTTTACCGCTGCCCCATCAGGGCGTCGGTGTTATCGCCGTAGCAGATTCACAAGCGAGCAAAGTCGTGTGCATCACGTTGCCCGCCCACCCTCTCTGCCTGTAGCGGGCCCTGGGTACTTTTGTGGAGTCCCCTACTCGTGTCTCGCGGCTCGAGGGCTTGTCGTTCCCCACGAAGGCCGAGCCGTTCAGAGCCCGGCCTTCGTGGGGACGAGGATCAGTGGTTAGTGCCAGAGGCCCAGACAGCGCGGCTGCCGTCGTAGATGACGACGTTCCCGTCATCCTGAATAACCAGGCGCGAGCCCGGTCGGCCGTCCGTGTTGGAAGCCCACACCGGCCGATTGGAGCGCGTGTACACCACGAGGTTGCCGTCCGTCTGGAAGCGGGCCGTCCAGCCTTGTCCGACGGTGTTGGTGGCCCAGCGGGCCCGGTTGAACTCGTCGTAGATGACGAGGTTTCCGTCAGACTGCATGACCAGCCGCGCAGTGTCGGAGCTCACGGATTGGTTGTGATGGAGGGTGAACGGCGCATAGCGCGTCTGGTTTGACGGCAAAGCCGTCGCTACGGTCTTGCCGTTGGCGACGGGAGGAGTGTGGTTCGACGGCGCCGCGCTGGCCTGGCCGACGAGCGTCAGGGTGGCGAGGGCGGCGGTTGCCAGAAGTGTGGTGGCTCTCTTCCCCATAAGTGAACTCCTTGAATCGGGTAGTTCTTCATTAGTGCCCTGGGCAGGCACTGCAGCCGGACTCTGACATCACGGCTGTGCCACAGGGGATCCCTTGGTGAAGCTATGACGGGTTCGAATCCCTCTTTGACCTGAAAACATAGATACGAACTGTCAATACGTATTGATGCCCCTACGGGCATGCGACAGGACCGTCATCCGGTCTTCGTGAGGCGTCACCAGCAGATGAGGCTGCAGGCCAATGAGAGGAAGGCGTCATGGAGTTCGAACGTCGTTTCCGGCGCACCTCCGGCCTGGGGTGGTGGTGCTGCACTGTTGAAACCTCCCCCACCTGAAGAGGGGGATTCCTGACTCACGCCGCTGGCCCCCTCTGCGAGGAGACGAGTCTTGTGCGATCAACGCCAGCCGGGAGAGAGGCCAGCCCGGACGAGCATCACGTGGGCGGAGTTTTTGTCCCGTGGTCGGGAGACTCCGCACGCGGTGCACGCGTACGTTCGTTCGCCGAGCGGCAGTTGGTGCTTGGCTCTCGCACCGCAGTCTGCGCAGTCCATCGTCGTGTAGGCGGGGTGCACCAGGTGCACGGTCCGCCCGTGTTTGCGGCCCATCTCGACCAGGGCCGTCCTGGTGGCGCCGATCGCCGCATCGGCCGCCTTGCGCGCCAGCGTGGTCTTGGCGAGAAACTTGGGGCGGAAGTTCTCAACCGCCAACGCATCGTGGTCGCGGACGACTCGCTTGGCCCACTTGCGGCCGGTGTCCTGGCGTTGCCGTGCGACCTTCTTGTGCGCCTTCGCCGCCTGCATGCGGGCGGTGCGGTACCCGTTGGTGTCGGGCTGATTCTTCGGGGTGCGTCGTCGGGCCATCTGCCGCTGGTAATGGGCCAGTTGTTGCGCGGCCCGCTTCCCGTGCTCGGCGTGCGGCAGATCATGCACCGCCGAGGTGGTCGTGGCGGTCTCCTTCACGCCCCAGTCCACCCCGATCACCGCCCCCGTCGCGGGGAGTTCCTCGCTGACGGTCTCGACGACGAAGGAGGCGTACCAATGCCCGAGACTGTCGCGATACACGCGCACGGACGACGGCGTTTTGGGCAGCTCACGCGACCACACCGGCGACAGCACGATGCCGCCCGCGACGTGCAGGCGCCCGTCCTTGAGACGGAAGCCGCGCGAGGTGTAGTTCAGCGTCGGCAACGCCTCCCGCTTGCGCTTCATCCTCGGCATGCCCGCCCGCTGGCGCTGCGGCAGACGGGCCTTGATGTCCTTGAGCGCCTTCGCACGCGAGCGTCCGAAATCCCGGATGATCTGCTGCTGAGCAACCGAAGAGCCCTCCCGCAGCCACGCCATCGACCGGCGGGCCTCGGTCAGCATCCTGTCCAACTGAGCCGGGCCGCACGTGTCCTCGCCGCCCGTGGCCTGGTTGCGGGCGTAGACCTTGCGCGACATCGCCACGCACTCGTTCCAAACCCACCGGCACCGCGACCACTCCGCCTCCAGGCCCGTCCGGGCCGTCGAGGACACACGAAGCCGGTAGGTGTACCGGGCGTGCTGCGTGGACGGGGACATCTCATCAACGTACTTGCTGCCACTGACAACGCCGGATTCGCCCAGAGGGCGAACCGGCTCCACTCTGCCCCGCTCACGCGGGAGCTTCGTTTCCTCCCCCACCTAAAGGACAAGGCCGTGAAGTTAAGGGCTGATCGGGTTGGTCGAGATGTTGATGGTGAGGGTGGCGGGTAGGTCCGGCGGTCGACTTTCAGGCGTTTGTGTGCGTAGCGGGATAGGGGGCGTTTGACTGCGCGAGGGCTGAGCCGGGGTCGTCGGGTGGGCAGGAGCGCGCTGAGTACGGTGGTGCCGATCGCGCCGACCAGGTCGATCACGGTGTCGGCGAGCACGTTGGCGGCCTGGATGACCTGGTCGCGGGCTGCGTGCAGGGCTGTGGTGAAGGCGCATCGGTCCGGGTCGGTTTTGGTGGGGTGGGCGGCGTCTGAGATCGCGATCCGGATCAGTTGATACGTGCTGAGCAGGGCATAGATCTCCTGGGCGATGCCCGGCCAGGAGCGGGAGCGCAGAACCCGGCGTCCGAGCATCGACTTCTTTAGTTCGAAGTAGGCCGATTCCACCTCCCAGCGTTCGTGGTAGAGCTTGACCAGCTCGGATGCGGGATGGGTGCGGTGGTCGAGCAGGGTGGTGGCCAGGCGGTAGGTGCCGGCGCGTCGGCCCTGGCTGGTCACGACGGCTATCTCGCAGGCCACAATCCGGACCTCGGTGCCGGCCAGGCGGGAGAGGAACGAACCGTCGGGATACCGGGCCAGCACCGGAGGCTTCCAACTGGCGGACAGCCGTGCCAGGAAGCGGGCGCCGGATTCATTCACGGCGCTCAGGAAGCCCGCGGTGGCAAAGCCGCGGTCGAGTAGGACGAGCATGCCTGGATGTGCGGACCGCAACAGGCGGCGGCCCAGGATCGACTCGCCGGGTTTGCCGGGCCGAACACCGCGTCGATCACCGCGCGGGTCCCGCAGGCCACCAAGGTGGCCAGGAGGACCTGGGGGTATCCCGAGGAGGCGGTGTACTGGTTGGAGGTTTTGCCGAGCTTGGCGCGGACCGCTTCGTCATCGGCGACGTCCAGGTGGGTTCCGTCGATGGCGACGACCAGCATTCCGGCCCAGCGGGCCCCGGCCGTCCGGATTGCCGAGGCTGGACCACGCAGCAGATCGAACAGGGCCCGCATCGGCCGCACGCCGAGCCGGGCACGGGCCTGCCACATGGCCGTGGCGGTCACCCGGGGTATCGATAGCGCGGACAGTGCACCCGTCAACTTGCGCCACACGCCCAGATATCCGCACTCCTCGAACAGCCCGGCCGCGAGCAGGAGATAGACCACAACTCGGGCCGGGAGCTTGCGGGTTCGTTCCTGAACCGCGCCACACTCGGCGAGTACTGCATCGACTAGCTCGAACGGCACAATCTGGGTCAGTTCACCCAGGTGTCCTGGGGCAAACACCCCTTCGGCTACCACGACTTCGCGACGGATGACAGACTGGCCAGACAGCGGAGCCTCCGGTGCTGTGAACGGTTGTCTTGGTCGACTGCCAGTTCTACCGGGGCTCCGCTTTCCGTGTCCTCAAGTTCGCCGAACCTCACACCAAAGCCGCTTGACACCCCCGATCAGCCCGTAACTTCACGGCCTTGAGCTAAAGCAGGGGGCCTCCACGAAGGAGACATGGTGATGGAGGCAGGCCCTTCCGGGATCGCTCACGCAGAGGGAGGTCCCAAGCCACCGCAGGTTGCTCCGGTGAACGAGCCGGGGTGATGAGCACTGCCGAAAAGGCACACGAGATGCGTCAGGTGTGTGCCGCGGTGCGATGTCGTCGGCCTTGGCCCACATTCACCCAGGGCCATCCGGTACAGGCCGCCGCAGTGGGGTCTGACGACCGTCACGGTGTTTGCCGGTCTGCTCTCGCTGAGGTACTCAGGCGGATGTGGAGCACGACCGGCTCGGGAGCACGTCGGGCACGGTGATCTGGTGGACGCAGTGGTCCCGGTAGGCGGCGGGCTTCACTTCCTCGACCGCATCAGCCGAGACGATCAGGTGTCACTTCCTGCTTGAAGCCTCACCGTTGACCGTGCAGATCCTGAGGTACGGCAGAAGGGTGTGGAAATCCCGAGTGATCATGGCCAAGTAATCCTGACAGCCCCATTACCACCGCCGCCAGGTGCGCCCCGCCCCCAACCGATCGGAGGTCTGCCGCCCGCGCCCCCTGCTGCAGTACAGGCGGTGGGGAGCCCAGGGAAGTCGTCTGTCCCCGCACCACGGTTCACTTGATCGACGACGGTGGAGCCCTCCCAGTAGAGGGACTTCCCTTGGCTTCCTCCTGCTCCTCCGCCGCCCCCCGATCGGGAGGCGGCTGCGCGGCCACCCGGCAGGCCGCCAGGCGCGACGTAATGCTGACGCGCCGGGGCATAACCAAGACCGCCATATCCGGCGTTACCACCATCGGCGAAGGCGCCTTCACCGCGAGAGCCGCCCTCACCGCCGCCGCGGCCACCACCGGGGCCGCCTCCACTGCTCCCGTTGCGGCCGTTGCCGTCTCCTCCGTCTCCTCCGTCTCCTTCGTGGTAACCGCCGTCGCCGCCCCAGCCGCCTTCACCGCCGCTACCAGCAACAAGCTTGGGCGTCCCGGCGTCGTCACAGTAGAGAATCGTCACCCCATGCCCTTTGTGGGCAGTATCTGGAATGCCTACAAAGAAGGCGATAATTTCCCCGGGGGTAACGCTGTAGTTCCGTTGGCAGAGATAGGCACCAACACCGCCGGTGCCGCCGGTGCCGCCACGGCCGGCGTTGTTGCAGCCCGAGAAGCCGCCAGCTCCGCCAGGGCCCCAAAGTTCCACAGTCAGACTGGTCACTCCAGGTGGGACTATCCACTCATGCTGGCCAGGTTCGGTCCAAGACTGTGAAGGCATGCAGAATCCTGCTTTCCTGCGGGGACTGCCCGGACGACATCTTGCTGCGCTTATATGTCGTTGCTGGCATGGCCACCCTCACTGGAAAAGGGGGTCGGCGGATTGGCGGCCCCGGGATGCTGTCATGGCCCACCGCGGCTTGAACGCCCGTTCCTGCCCAAACACTACTGAGGAGGGAAAGCCAGCGGTTCGCCGTTGTTTCGCGAGTCTCTCCGCTGCAACAGGCCCCCGATGCGCTCGTGCTCATCCTGTATGGCTGGAGCGGTGGCCAGCTGGTAACTGCCGACGGTGCCTTTACGGCCTTCTGAATCTTGCCGAGTCTGTCCTCGATCTGCTTCGTCGGCCGGTTCTTCACCTCCGATCACCGTGCCGACTTCGGCGTTACGCGGATCTGCCGCGTGCTCGGAGTCCCGGGCCGGCTATCACCGGCACCTGGTCACTGGGCAGGCCCGCGCCGAGCGCCGGGCCGAGAAAGAGCGGACCGTGGCCGAGATCCGCGCCATCCATGGCCCCGAGCGGACTGGGCGCGGCGATGTCTCGGCTTGCCCAGAGCGCAGCAGGAGGGCGACGTTCGCGAAGCGGCGGTGTATCGGGAGACAGAGGTCAGGATCGTGTCGCCGTCGACGAAGCCGCTTGCCAAGGGCACCCGCGCCGAAGGGGGCGCAGGCTTCGGACATGACCGACCTGTCGGCGATGGCTGACCGCCTGGGACACCGCCGTGCTCGGCCAATGGGGCGTGTCCTGGGACATCAGCGAATCGCTGCGGCTGATCGTCAGCGAGTTGACCACCAACTCGGTGAGACACACCTGAAGGCCGCCGGATACCGTCGCCGTCACACGCAGGGGCGGGAAGCCGCCGTGAGCGTGGCCGACCGCGGACCCAGCTGGCGGCTCGGCCTGCAGAGTGCTGCCCCCCGACGCCGCCCACGGTCGTGGTCTGGCGATCGTCGCGGCCCTCGCGGGCCGCTGGGGGCAGCATCAGCGCGGAGGAGGTGCCAGCGTTCGGGCGGGCATCGACCTCCTGCCACCGCTGCCGCCCAGGAATCCACCCACGGCGCAACAGAAGCGCCCCAACTCGCGGCCGTTGAGCGGCCCGCGACGCGGACGGGCCTGCCCCTCGCCCTGCGCGGTGGTCTCAAGCGTCGCCCCACCTCCCGCGCCGGGGGAGGAGTACTGAGACCACCACAGGCCCCCTTTCCCTCCCCCCGGGGGGAAGGTAATGGCAAGAGGAGGCCTTTGGCCGTTGGGCCGCCAGCCCTCCTGGGGCCGCGGTAAGCACAAGATGACATCACGGACGCCGTCCATGCCCGGCAGAGCGCACCTGCTGGAGTACCGGACCGCCCGGCAAGACATGCCCGGTGCCGTGATGGCCGCCCCGGACATCCAGTGCGACAACCCCCACGTGCTGCACCGGGCATATCAGGTCGAGGAGCCATGCGGCGCCCTGGCCGAAGCCGCCCCGCATGCCGGTGTCTTCCAGCAATGCACGCGCAGACGCCGCAGGACCGCGCGCGGCCATGACCAGCCTCTGCGATACATGCCGTACGCAACTCCTCGCCGTGAGCCAGAAGCCCCATGGCCCGGTCACGCAGCAGAGACCGGCCAGGCCCCGGTGTATTCGTCTGGGTCACAGGTCAAGGACAAGGCGCGGGCAGGCGGCGCGCGATACGCAGATGAACATTGTGTCGTTGCCTGCCTGTTCTGCGGGCGTGAGGAGGGAGTCGCGGTGGTCCACCACCCCGTCCAGGACCGCCGTTTCGCACGTGCCACAGGTGCCCTCCTGGCACGAGGTCAGGACCTGCACGCCCGCCTCCTCGACGCTCTGCAGGACGGTCTGGTCCGGCGAGACGGTCACGGTGATGCCGCTCCGGGAGAGTTCGACCTCAAAGGAGGCCGAAGGGGTCTGGGCCGCCCGGGACTTCGGCGCGAACCGTTCGATGTGCAGCGCACCGTCCGGCCAGGAGGCCGTTTTCCGCTCCATCGCGTCGAGCAGCGGCTCGGGACCGCAGCAGTAGACGAGGGTGTCGCTGGCCGGGCTGGTGAGCAGCGCGTCCAGATCGAGGAGGCCGGTCTCATCCTGGGGACATAGCTTCACCCGGCGGGGATGGGCCTTGGCCAGCTGCCCGGCGAAGGCCATGCTGGCGCCGCTGCGCCCGCCATACACCAGCCGCCAGTCGGCCCCTTGCTGCTCGGCGGCGGCGATCATCGGCAGGAGCGGGGTGATGCCGATGCCGCCGGCGACGAACAGGTAGCGGGGGGAGTGGGCCAGTTGGAAGTGGTTGCGGGGGCCGCCCACCCGGACCGTGTCGCCCTCGGCCAGCGTGTCGTGTACGTACTGGGAACCGCCTTGGCTTTCTGGCTCGCGCAGCACGGCCACTTGGAGGAGGGAGGTGTCCTCCGGGTCGCCGCACAGTGAGTACTGCCGTACCAGGCCGGGGCCAAGCACCAGGTCGATGTGGGCGCCCGGACTCCACGCGGGCAGCTGCGCACCGGAGGGATGGGCCAGGCTGAGCCGGACGATGTCCTCGGCGAGGGGCTCCTTGCGTAGCAGTGTCAGGTCGAGGTCGTCCCCGGTGGGTGCAAGGGGCGTGATGGTCATGGTGATCTTCTCTCCGGGCCGGGGGCAGCTTCGGGCGAGGACCCCCGGTGAAGGCTGGGGGCGCAGGAAGAACTGGACTGGGAGGCCGGCCCGGGGCAGTGGTCCTCGGGATGGCCCAGCAGCCAGTCCCACAGCCCCACCGGGTCCTCGAACTCCCGTTGTGCTCCGCAGTGACAGACGGCCAGCAGCCGGTCGGTGCCCAGCTTCCAGTGGATGCGGTAGACGTTCTCGCTCGCGAGGGCAGGTGGGTGCAGCTGAGTCATCGTGCTGCCGGCTGGGCCTGCGGCGTGGCGCCCTGCTGGGCCAGGCGGGCGAGCGTGCGGCGGGCGGCGAGTCCGCCCGTGTCGATGTTGATGCTCAGCTCCTGGTAGCCGGCCGGCTCGGTGTCCAGCGCCGTCTGGAGCACATTGAGGGCCACGACGTCCTGCATGACCACCGTGTGGTTGTTGCCGCGCAGGAATTCGGTGACGTTCTGGTCGTCGAGGGCGAAGTCGCGGGCCACGGCCCAGAAGTCGTACGTCGTCTTCTCTGTTGCGGGGGTGATGCCGTAGACGACCTCTACGTGGAAGGCGTGCGGGTCGCTGCCATCCGGATTCGGTCCTGGTGCGTCCACGGGTGCGATGCGCGAGTGGAGCAAGTACAGACAGGGCGCGTGGTATTCGATGTCCTGCCAGCGGCTGATGCGGCCCTTGATACCTGTGGACTTGGCGTAGAACGGAGGGCACTGCGCGTCGTCCATGTGGCGGCTGACGTAGACAATGCCGGCGTTGTCGTCGACCTCGGTGGCGATGGGGGTCTGGGCCACCTCCGGAGTGCCGATGTAGCCACCGTGCAGGTATGTTTCGTGCGATAGATCCATGAGGTTGTCGACGAGCAGACCGTAGTTGCCGTCGATCGGCTCCATGCCCGACACCACGGTGTAGCCGGGCGAGTCCATCCACGGAGCGCGGGGCGGGAGGGCGGCCCCGGGCTCGCCGTCGCCGATCCACACCCACACGAAGGAGTCCTGCTCGACTACCGGATAGGACTTCAGTCGTGCGGTGCGCGGGATGCGCTGTTGGCCTGGCACGAAGAGGCAGCCGCCGTCGGTGCCGTAGGCGAAGCCGTGGTAGCCGCACACCACCCGGTCGCCGTCCAGGCGGCTCGGTGCCTGCGACAGCGGGAAGCGCCGGTGCACACAACGCTCGGACAGCGCCACCGGTTGGCCGGCCTCCGTGCGGTACAGCAGGATCGGCTCGCCGAGAACGGTACGCCCGAGCAGCTCGCGCCCGACCTCTCGGCCGTAGGCGGCGATGTACCACTGATTGCGTGCCAAAGCAGTCATGATCGTTCCCTTCGGAGGGGCCTATTGCGTGCGCGCGTGGTGTCGGCGGCCGGGGCTGGCCGCGGCGGCTGGCCCCGGCCATCGGCCTCTCGTCAGCGCAGAGAGGCCGATACCGGGCAATGCCGTCAGGTGAGCGAGCGGCACAACCAGGGCTGCTCTCTGGTGCCGACACCGAGGTCGTGGGTGGTCACTCCGGCGCGCGGGTCCGGCGTTGCCCGGGCGGCTCCCGGTGGTGCCATCGTGGGGGGCAGCGTTCCCGGCCCACCAGAGGGCTTTCCGGATGCCGGGAAACCTGTGCGACTTCGCCCACGCCGCCGTGGCGAGACGTTCGGCCCTGAGTGGGGGGCCGGCCCCAACGGCTTGGACAGGTACTGAGGCTCAGACCGGCCGGGACGGCACGATTCAGACCTGCAGCGTACTCATGGCGCGTGAGATCGCCCGGGCGCTTGTACAGACGAGCCGGGCCAACCCATGCACGGACGTGCTGCCATGACGTACCACCAGCGATACCGAGGCGATCACCGTGTCGCCGCGGTACACCGGGGCTGCGACGGACAACGCGTCCATCGTGACCTGGCGGTCGCTGACCGCATAGCCATTGGCCCGCACCTCGGCCAGCATCCGCCGCACCGCACGCGGGTCGGTGACCGTATCTGGCGTGAAACGCTGGAGGGGGCCCGCGAGCGCCTGCTCCTGGACCTCGACAGGGGCGTGCGCGAGCAGCACCAGACCGACGCCGGTGGCAGGGAGGGCGAAACGCCCGCCCACACGCGTCAGCACCGGCACCGCACCGGACCCGGCGATGCGCTCGACGAAGACGACCTCTGTGCTTTCGCGCACCGCGAGTTGCACGTTCTCGTGGGTGATCTGGGAGAGATCTTCCAGGAACGGAAGGGCCCGCTCGCGCATTCCCTGTCCACGCGGCGCGAGGGAGGCAACCTCCCACAGGCGCAGGCCGATTCGATAGCTCCCCTTGGCGTCGCGCTCCAATGCTCCCCAGGCGATGAGGTCGCCGAGCATCCGGTGAACGGTCGATACCGGTAGCCCGGATCTCCGGGACAACTCACTCAACGTCATCTCGGGGCACTTCGCGGTGAATGCCCCGAGAATCCGCAGCGCGCGTCCCAACACCGGCCCGGTGCCTGACTCGGAGTTGCGGGGGACCAACATCACGTCTTCTCCATCGGCCGCGAGCGAAGGATCATGCCGGTCGAGCAGTTCGGCTACGGACCTGGTCGTGTGGGAGACCAGGACGAGGGTTCGCTCTTGGCGCCTTCCAGCGCTTGAGCTGGGCTCGCACCGCCGTTTCGGCAGCTGAGCAGAGGCCGTTGAACGGTTCGGCCAGGAGGACCAGTTGGGGTTCGTGTGCTGTTGCACGGACGAAGCCCAGTTTCTTGCGCTGCCCGAGAGACAGCTCGCCGACCAGGACACCATGGCGGCCCGTCATTCTCAGCGCCTCCACCCGATCCACGAGTCCTGCCGTGCGCACTCCCCACCATGCTGCCAACAGTGCCAGCTGCTCGCGCACAGTGAGGTGTTCGTACAGGCACGGTGGACGACACGGCCCGCTACGGCAAGGCCGAGACACGTTCCGGGGACCGGCTCCCTCCTCGGTGGCAGCAGTGGTTCGCATGGATCGGCCATGAGAGTGAACTGCCCGTCGTCGAGGGCACGTTAATCCGTCTCCGGCGGTGGCCACGACTTCCGCAAGGATGATGGTGGCGAGGTTGTAGTGGTCGGGGGAGTGGGCGCCGTAGCCGTTGGAGGCGAAGCCGGCCTCGCTGACGGAGACGCTGGTGGATGTGCCGTTTTGGTCCACGGCGGTGAAGTCGGCCTTGCCCTGGCCGATGGACCAGATCAGCAACGCACCGAGCAGGCCTCCAACGACTTGCCCGCCTAGGTAGGCGGGCAGCAGCCGGACGTCGGTCTTGCGGATGGCGACCATGGCCGCGGTGATGGCGGGGTTGATGTGGCAGCCGGAGATCGGGCCGATCAGGTACGCCGCCGCCTGCAGGCTGAGGCCGAAGGCGAGCGCGACGCCGAGCACGCCAGCGCGGTCGGCGTCGAATACCGCGGTTCCCACCCCGCCGATGATCAGGATCGCGGTGCCGAGGGCTTCGGCGAGGAAGATGCGTAAGGGGGGCACAAACTTCTCCTGGTCGGGGTTGGAGGTCATGATCACTCTGATTGCCGACCGTGGGCACGAGCCTCACGGCGACACTCGTCGGCGGACCACTCATCACCGGGCCGGGGGAACGGCACAGCTCCGTCGGCCAGCACGTCGCCGGCCATCCGCCGTTTGTGCTCCTGTCGTGCCCTCTCAGATCGACGAGGCGTAACGGGGTATTTCGCGCTGCGTCTTCGGGCCGGCGCCAGGGCACCGGTGACCTGGCGCCAGAGCGACACACATCTTCCTGCGCAGCGGCAACTCCAGAAGTCGCTTCATGAGCTGCTGCAGGAGAGCTCCCTCGCCGACGGTGGGACGGCTACCTCTGAGGTCCCTCGCCCCCAGGCGTGATGTCACTGGTCATCAGCGCAACTTCATGATCAGGAGTTGCACCGTTCCTTTGTGGTCCCTTACAGGAAACCGATTCGCTGGCAGAAACGCAGAGGGACAGCGATGGTGCCTGCACATATTAGGTGAGGTGTAAGCACGTAGTTCCCGCGATTGGACTGGTGAGGTGTGTTATGGGGTCGCTATGGGTGGCGCAGGTGGATGCAGTGATCGATTGTCGTCTCTCTCAGCTTCCGTTGGTGGGGGGTGGGGTGTCGGAGGACGAGGATGTAGCGGTGCAGAGCGTGGGAGTGGTGTGGGCAAATAATGCCTTGTCGGGAGAGCAGGTGGGTCAGATTAATGCCGCAATTGATGAATTTAACCAGATCTCCGACAGCGGGTTGCCTCATCTTCCAGTCCAGCAATTCCTCGGGGAACAGCTGTCGCTGACGGCGACGGTGGACAGGCAGGGCGAATCATTTGTTCTGGTGAGCGAACCCCTCTGAGGAGATCGCTGAATAGCAGCACGAGATTGACAATGATCGGAGGGTGGGCGCCATCTGGCCGACGCGTCCAATGATCCAGTCTTGAGGATTCACTCACATTGCGGATCGGCCTGGCGCTCGGTGACGCTTGAACGCGATAGGTACGCCGAGTTCACAGGTTCACCCGCGTCCGACACGGACGTCCAACAGCGAGGCGATGAGCCGATATGACCATTTCGATCGACTGGGTTCGCGATCACTTCGTCAGCGGCGGATTCACGCTGACTGCTTCTCTTATCGGCCTCGGCAGTCCGACAAATATCCTTTTCAGTGATGACTGTCTTGGTACGAGTTGGGCTGTCGAGATCGACCAGAGTGATCCCGATGCTTTAGTGGGTTGGGGCACAGCTCTTGTGAAAGGGGTGAAACGCAATGTTGAGGTGCATTTTTTGGGGGCTTCGCAAGGGGAGCCCAATATTGCTGGCATTGCTGTCTATGTCGACCTCGACGGGGATTGGGAATCCAGCATCTTTCCAGACCTTAACACCGACGCCCTCAGGCCGTTCGGCTTCCAGCATCCCGAGGCTGCCCTGATCGTGGACCCTGAACACCCTTATGAATATCCCTACATTGAGGGTGCAGCCCAGTTTGGCCAACCGGTGGAACGTGTACCGCAACGCTTCTGCGTAGAGGACTCCGGCGCAGGATATCTCGACATCTACTCGCGCCTGGGCAGCCAGCAACGCCACACCGACTTTAACGACCTGATCAGTTCGTTGCCTTTCGCCGCCAAACTTCCTTCCTCCGTTGACGTGCCGCCAGAACTGCAGAGCCTTATCGGGAGCCTGCCTCTCTATCTATCCTATGTCCAGGTGACACTCCAGCAGGATAGCGAGAGCATTGTAGGGGCTAGCGTTGCCGTAGAGATTGGTGAGCTTGGTCATGACGCAGAAATAATTCCGGAACTCTTCACCGCCCACGCACTCAATATCACCCTCGAGTTAATGGGATCCGAGTTCCTGATAGGTGCGGAATATACGGGAAGGATCGGCGAGACCGAGGCCACTGTCTCGGGAATGTACGCCAGCAGCGGTCAGATACGCCTCCTGGGATCGGTGAAGGACGTCGCCTTGGACGGAAGTATCCATGAGTGGCTCAATAGTGCCGTCGGTGCAGACATAGGGCAGATCCTTTCCGGCCCAACAGTGGAGACGATGTTCGTAGAAACCAACGTTCCGCCTTCGGGAGCGGCTGCTCTCACTGCGGGCTTCGTGGTCGAAATTCCGATCCCAGGGGATCACGGGAATGCCTATCTATCACTGACGGCAATTAGCAAGGAATCCGTTACGGTGAGGGGGGCGCTCGAAATTCCCATGCCTACGGTCAGATATCCTGGGCAGAATATCGTCTTTCAAGGATCCGTCACCCGGGCATCCGACGGTCTCACGTTCTCTCTCGCCTGGGAGGGTGACCAGAACTTTAAGGCCTCCATAGCCGACCTCTTTCACCTTCTCGGAGTCAATGAAAACGTAGACATACCGTTCGGGGATATCTCCCTATCCAGCCTTGGTGCTGTTTACCGCCCAAGTCAGAAGCTTCTCGTCCTGGGCGTGAACCTGCCTCCTCTTCAGATCACCGTTGTGAACCTGGGAGTTACGTGACGACGAAGAATGCACCGACGGTGAACGCCGGTCGAATCACGTCAGACTCGAATGAAATAAGGAATCAGCCATGAGTTTTAAGAGCGAATTCAAGACAGCCTGTAGCGATCGTACGACTAGGTTAGATAATCTCGTACCCATACTGAAGAAGACAAGGAAAACGGATAGCGCATGGGGGATTATGAAGGTAAGCAATGACAACTACTACGATTACAGGTTTCTGCTGGATTCGCCCTTCCTTTTCGAGGGGGCGTGTGTGAAATATGACGCCGACCGCGATCCGTTCAAAAACGATATCAAGGCTGTACGTGACCAAGTTCCCATCACCATCAGGCACTACACCAACGGCGACCTGGGGCCGTCAAAGAAGCCTAGTTTCACCCAGATCCTCTCATCCTGGGACCTGGCGAATAGGATTGACTACAGAGGTAACGGGAACACGGGGGTCGAAGACTGGTGCTGGTTCGGCAATCAGAAGTTCGTGTTCTCTACTCTCGCAATCCATGATCAGCCTGCATACAGGATCATGCCGCTAGAATGTGCCTGGTACACGGTGATAGACGAAGGTTCTATTGATTACTGCTGGTGCTCGGCCGATTTCCTCAGTCTTTTTGACGCGACGATCACTACAGCGAAGCAGGCTAAAGCTAAAATAGCGGAGGAATGGGGCGACGGACTAGCGGGGCCGGTCTGCCCTCCTCTGTTCAGGGCCAAAGCAACCAATATAATTTCGGCCGCGCTTTCGACTATTCTTCGCGACACCAAGGAATCTCTTGGTGGCGACTATGTTCAAGAGGTGATAAGCGCCGGCAATGACCTTGCCGATGCAAGAAACCCGAACTCGCGAGGCAGGAAACTCGCTGTCCAGATCCAAGAATATTTCCAGGAACTGGAAATAAAGATTCCCAACGCAATGCCAGTTGATGACTGGTACCCGAACCCTTTGCCCCTATAACAGGCAGATCAAAAGGCTCGCCGGGAAATCCAGGTGAACGAGGGCACAGCGCCTGGGGCAGCCGCAACCGTCAGACACACGCTGGCGAAGAACCGCCGTCGAGGTCCGTCTCGCCCACGTACTGGGCGCGGTACGTGACCGGGGGCAAGCGTGCGGATGGCCTGGGGCTCTACCGGGCCAGCGGCTCAATGAGGCTGGCCTCTCTCTCGGTCGCTCCAGGTCCTTTCGACGTCGCCCTGATCTGTGCCGTACGCGCCTCGGTGTGCTCACCCGGTCCGTGCCGCTGTGGACCGCGGCGTCGGTCTCGATGAATTCCTGCACGGGTCGCTGGTGGCGCTGCGGTGGCGGGTAGTTGGAGTGTGGGGCCAGGCCGTTGTAGATGTGTGGCGTCGGCGGGATCGTGGCTCGACTCATGCCGGGCGTGGCCGCAAGGAGCGGGCTGCTCATAGGAATCCGCGGATGGTTCTTCGCGCTGAAGGCCTTTGGGCCCGCGCTGGCGCAGCGGAGTTGAGCGGTGTCAGTCCCCATGGTCGCCAGAGGCCAGCACCAGCCGGACCGTTCCGGGGTGGCGCCACGACGCTGATGGTAGATCGTTTACGACGAGGTGCAGGTTACCCCGGCGTTGGTGCAGGCGCCGGTTGCTCCGTTCGGCGCGTTGTCGGACAGGGGCAGCGACGTGGTCGAGGCGGGCCTGCAGAGTGGCGCCGGGGCGTGAACGCGTTCGGCAGTGGTGGTGGCGACGCCGGCAGCCGTCGGGTACGGGTGCTGCGAGCCGCCCCGAGTTCATCCATCTCATGCGGGCCGTCGTACCGCCGCCGCCCCCCGGTAGGCGTGACCATATTCCGCGTCGGACCGTGAGATTGGCACTCAACAACATTCGAATAGACTGGGCATTTTCCTTTCTGCCTGCCCGTCAAAATTGCATTTTTGGATTAGGCAGCCAACCGTTGCCTGCGCGGCCAACCGGCCACGGTACGGGAATCTTTATTTCCAGCTTTCCCGAAAAGTGCTTCGAGATATTAACGGCGAGAACTTTACCTGCTGAGTTACTTTCTCCTTGAATTAATGAATTACCATCACTGATCGCCTTGGTGAGGTAGCTGCCACCGTACTTAACCTTATAGTCCGTTAGTACGGCCGAAATTATGGCCCTCCTTGCATTGGTCCCGCTTGCCCTGAGGAGAGGAGGGGTGACCCTTCCCGCCAGATCTGTAGTCGCCCATTTCTGACTTATTAGGTCATTAGCCTGATCTGCGGTTCGAGGCTTCTGTGGCACGAAGTGGAGATAAAAGTCGGGTGAGCACCAGCAATCTACAATATTGCTCGCAGGGATGACGGTATACCATTTGGATTTAATTGAAAGGGCGCTTCTGTATGTAGGTTGATCATGAACGGCAATAGTAGAGAATACAAAATGCTGATTTCCGAAATAGCACCAGCAATTACTGTTGGTGACACCAATGGGGGGCAGGTTTTCGCGGGCACGGTTCACCGTAAGGTCCCAGTTTGACAGGACCCAGGCAAAGCTAGGCGGCCCCGAGGGTTTATCGCCGTTGGTGTAATGCCTGATCGTGATCGGCACCTCGCGGAGTAACCGGTCAATATCGGGGCTTAGGGGATCCTTGGCGGCATTGTACGAAGCGATATTCTTTGAGAAGCTGAACGATGAACCGAAAAAGGGTGCGCGGGTGTAGTAGGCCGCGTTGCTTACGTCCATGAGCTTCCATGCGCTTACGTTTCCTCTGGTCATCGACTCCAGCGCTGGGATGAGATTTGTTGTTCCGACTTGCCGGTAACAAGATGTGCGGAAGTATCGATTGTCACTCATGGCCGACTGCGTGTCAGTATTCATGACTGAGTCCTTTTCGATTCGAATCCCGAATTATTCTGGGTTCACTGATATGCGTCTGGTCAACTTCTGATCACGTAGTACCCAGTCTGGCGAAGACAATCTGAAGCGGTGGCAGATTCACGCCAAAGGCGAGAAGCTGTGCCTTCGGGAGGTACAAGCAGGCAAGGCTGGAAAGGCCGATATCACCGAACGGTACGTCTATGTTTTCACCGACTCCGAGAAGATGAAAGAGGTCGGCTATCCGCATCTCGAAGGTGTCGTCGGCCTCCCAGGCGAGAGAGAAAGTTAGGTCGTCAGAAGCTTTGGAAACGGACCCTTGGAAGATGATGCTCTGGCCGGGATTCTCGTCGGTGGGCATTGGAAATTCGAGTGCCCCCGCTATGGCAGCGGTGTCTTGTCCTTGTTTGATCGCCTTCAGTGACAGATAGGCGTCCCCCTGATCCCCTGGAATTGGGATAGCGACCTCAAGGCCCGCAGAAAGAACAGCGGCTTCTGAGGGAGACATATTGATCTCGACAGTCATCGACTCTATCGTTGTGCCACTCAGGATCTGCGCTATGTCTGCACCCACAGCACTGTTGAGCCATTCATGGACGGTTGAATCCAGCGTGACGGACTTTACACCCCCCAGAAGGCGCATTTGTCCGTCCTTGGCATATACTCCCGAGACCGTGGCATCCGTTTGGCCGATCTTGCCGGTATATTTTGCTCCTATCAGGAATTCGATCCCCATCAAATCGAGGCTGAGGTCGACTGCAGTTGCGGTGAAGAGTCCCTGAATGATTGTTACTTCATGATTGAGATCGCCAATTTCTATGGAAATGCTCCCACCTACGGGGAGGCCTCCATCTTCCTGGAGTGTCACCCGAGCATAGGATAAGTTGAGATTCAAACCTCCAATTATGCTTTCTATTCCCGATGGGATTTCAACGGAGGGCAGCAAGCCAACGAAAGGGAGAGATTGCATCAAGCCGTTGAAGTCGGTGTAGGATTGTTGAACATTCAGGCGAGAGTACAGGTCGAGATAGCCTGGGCTTGATTGCCGTACGCAGAATCGTCGCGGTATCTGTGACGCTTCTACCAGTGGGCCGTATCGGGCAGCACCCTCGATATACGGAAAGTCGTCGGCTTGGTCGGGGTCCACGATCAGTGCAGCTTCTGGATTCGTGAAACCGAATGGCTCGAGGGTGTCGACGTTAAGATTTGGGAAGAGGGTGGATCTCCAATCCTCATCGAGGTCGACGTAAACGGCAATTCCAGTAATAGGGGTATCGCCAGACGCGTCTGGCGAAGCCTCCAGAAACTGCACTTCCACGCTATGCGTCGCTGCCTTCACGGAAGCGGCGCCCCACGCCACTAAAGCATCGTCATTATGATGATCGATCTCGACAGTCCAACTTGATCCAAGACATGCATCGCTGAAGAGATAGTCGGTCGAATCTCCCAGACCGAGAAGAGCCCCAGTCAGCGTGAACGTGCCGTTGCTGAACTGCTGGCGAACCCATTGTGCCGTAATGGTCATGGCGGCATCACCTTACTGTTGCTCCGAGACTGTTTGACTATCAGCCCGGGGTTGATGCCGGCACCGGCTTGCCTCCCACGCGCAGAATGTCAGTCAGCCTAGAATAGGAGTGCTTCCCAATTCTTTCGATGTTCCCTGACTGTCCAGCGTCGCCACCGTCAGCACCTACTCGCCGGGGAATTGCTGTACTTGCACGCGCGGCAACCCGCCGTAGGAATCGGAGCCCGTGTTGATTCCATCAATCACCGCATCAATCTGACACGCCTATTACTCGAATAAGGCGCCACTGGCCCACACATCCCCCACATTTCGCGGCGCCCCACTCCCGCCCTCTGGCACCCTATCTCCCGTCAGCGGAAGATGAGATAGTCGGCAATTGATGGACCACTGCACCCGCCTGTGCTGCCTATACCGACCCCACAGGGCTTCACCTCCTTATCGTGCGAACTATGTGCCCACATGCAGACTGATATGTCCCCCCTGTGACTTTCCCCCTCGGTATCGTTATTGCGAGTGCGTCTTTTCGGAGCCGTTCGGGCTCGACGTCGCAGCTGTCCAGGGCGTACTTCTGCGAGGACGGCACCAGGCCCGCGTCAGCGCGGGCGGAGGTCTCCCGGGCCACCACGCGGACGCGCAGGTGACCGTGGCGATTGCACGCCACCGCAGGGTCGTGCGGGTTGCGCCCCGTGGCACTGCGCCGGCTTCGGTTCCTCGCGCGGCGGCGGGGTCCAGTCGTCCGGCGCAGGAACTGGCCCGGGCGGCCGCGGATCTGCAGGGCTCGCTACCGGTTGTGCGGACAGGGTACGGAGCCAGTCGGAGCAGAACCCCTGCCGGTGGCCAGTCGAAGCTGTGGACCCCCGTTGCTTACAGGGCGGTAGGAGGGCAGGGCCATCAACGGGGCGATGCGCTGTCGTACTTCTGGACCTTGGAAGCTTCTGTCCTGGGCCGGCCTACCCTCGGTGGGCTATCCCACGTCAATTCCGTGGGCACTGGCCAAGCCGTCAAGTCCATCGGCCCAACCCTGTGCGACTGCGCGGAGCTTCCACACTGGGCGGCCGTTGGCGGGTCTGTGCCGGTAGAGCTCCGCGACGACCATTGCGCGGATGGCGGGGTCGGCTGAGGGCTGGAAGGTCCAGGTGGCCGTGGCGCAGTCGATGGACAGTTCAGCGTGGGTGAGGGAGCCGCACGTCAGGCCGGTGTCGACGTCCATGTTGATCGCGATCGTCATACGCTGGACACGCTCGGGTAGAGCTGTGAGGTGGACGGCGGCGCGTTCGACGGTATGTGCGCCATCGTTCTGCTTGCCCAGTAGCCTGGCGGCCCCTTGGGCGGCGGACGGCTGGTTGTAGAAGACGAAGTCTGTGTCACAAGCGACCCGGCTCTGCGCGTCGGTGAGGAACAGAGAGAGGTCGGCATCTGCACCGCCGAACCTGAACGCGATGGTCAGTCCTTCCCATGCCTCATCGGGCAGCGTGAGGTTCTGCCCTGGCGTGAGTGCCGTCGGGACAGCGGGCACGGGCTCGCCGAGCGCAGGCGGCTGGACCGTAGAGGATGCCTGTGTCTTCCACTCGGCGAACGTACGGATCCGGTAGTGGTCCGAGGCAGGCACATGGGGGGTGGCGGGGACGTTGGCCCGCAGGTCGCCGTCCAGACCGGCCAGCGTGGAGTCGACCGAGGCGGCCTCGTCCCGGGCGTGGTCGAGCAGGCTCTGCAGACCGGGCAGCCGGCTGATGTCCAGCGGCTTGATGGTGCTCGACAGGTTGCCGGAGGCGGTCGTGGCGACGGCGCAGGCGACGTCCTGGCCGATGTCCAGGAAGCGCAGTGCGTCCTCCGGTTGCCGCCAGGGACCTGACTCGATGGCCGGGCGGGTCCACCGGCCGTACGCGACGAACGCCAGCCGCTGTGTGTCCGGCATGCGGGTGATCACCGCAAGGTCGATCGCGGTGATCCCAGGGGCGACTGCAAAGCCCTCCTTGAGAGTGGCGATGACGTTGGACCCCATGGACGTGAGCCACCATAGGGTTCGGTCCCGCTTGGTCAGCGTCTTCAGCGTGGGTCGCCCGCCGGAGGTGAGGTCCGGGGTCTGATCGGGCAGCGAGTCGATGTCGTGCTGCCGCATCACCACCGACATGACGGAGCCGTTGACCCCGACCGCACAGCCTGCCGCGGGGTTGTCGGAGAAGGCATAGTTGACCGTCTCGCACACGGTCACCTCGTCGTTCGCGAGGAGGGACTGCCACCACTGATGTGCTTCGGTCGTCAACTCGCCGTGGACGCCCTGCAACCTGGAGAGCTCAGCGGCCAGGTAGCCCGGCGCATCCTGCTCTGCCTGTTGTTTCGCCTCGGTGCGCTCAGCGCGCGCGAACACGCCGAGACCTGCTAGGTGGAATGTCTTCGCTTCGGCCAGGGCCCATGGCAACCCGAGTTGTGGGGGCCCAGGCACGACCGGTGGGAGCACGGGGGAGAAGGACTGCAGATGCAGGCTGGTCATCTGCCGACGTACCTCCCGTAAATGCGCGATGGCCGCGTCGCGTTCCGCCTCCTGCTTGGCCCGCTCGGCCTGCTGGCGAGCCCGTTCCAGCTGCTCACCCGAAGGCGCGGCGGATCGCGGACGTGAGCCGGAGCGCGTCGTGCGACTCGTACTGGTGCGGCGCCCGCTGCCAAGAGCGCTGGAGGCGTAGAACGGGCCCATCCCGGACGAGAGGGTGGTCCGCCCACCACCCACATTCACCCTGGCCATCCTCGGCCCGATGGATGCTCGGACCCCTCGGGCCGAGACACGCACGCTCATGCCGGGCACACCGACGCGAAATCCGAAGCCCATGGGTCTCCCTTCTATGGCGACGAGTCTGTCAGTAACCGGGCGTTGACACGTGGAACCGCGCAGTCCAAGGGGCATGGCGACGCGCGGGGGCTGGACACGGCAGACGGGCCGGTGCGGGCGCTGGTCGACCGGGCTCTGTGGCCGAAGGATCAGCGGCAACAGGGGGCATCCTGCGGGGTGCACCGGACCCTGGCGTCGGCGCCGGGCGCTCTAGGCAAGCCTCACGGTGCGTCACAGATCAGCTAAGGGTCCGCACACCGAGTGCGGTGCGGGCCCTCAATGCGCTTCTGGGGCAGCGGCCAGCCCTTCAGATATGTTCTGCGCGTCGCGCCAGCGGGTCGTCCAGTCGTGCGATCGTTTCCAACAGGCAGGCACTCAGGAAACCGAACGGTCCACCGACGAGCCCGTCATCGGGTCCCTTCGTCCGCGCGGGCCCGGGGTGGGTCAGTGTGGGAGCGCCGACTTCACCAGGTCGTTTGCGGCGATGAGCCCGTGCCCAGGGACCGGATCGCGCAGGGCCTTCACGGCGCGCACGTGCTCGTCTGGTTCCATGCCGGCTTCGGAGAGGGTCCTGCGGACCCATCGTCGGATGCGCTGGTCGCCGGTGTCGGGGCATGGCGGTTCAGGATGTCCAGGGCTGCTTGGAGTCCGGGCCGCTGGTTGTCGCCGGCTGTCTCCAGCGCGGCGTTGATCTCCGATCGGACATTCTCGAGATCATGCAGGACAACAATGGGCGGCTTGTTCTTGCTGACCACGGGGCGTACTCCGATCTAGGCGAACGTGGGGTCTGCTGGGCTGCTCTTCAGCCGAAGCAGTAACTCTGCACCCCGGCGATGCCGAGGATCTGGACCGCGCCGTTCTTGCCTGCCTTCTTGGCGTAGCGAATGAAGTCGCCCTTGGTGCGCGCTCCCCCCAGGAGCCGTGCCGTTGCCTTGGCGCCGCCGAGGGCCTTGATCGCTTTGTAGGCCTTGGCTGCCGGGAACAACGCGACGACGACAGAGGCCTGACACTTGGTCCACGCGCTGCTCCACAACGGGTCGGCAACAACGGGGACAGTGGTGTTCTTGTCGAAGTCGATGCTCTGGATGAGGGATCCGTCTTGCACGCGGTAGGAGGTGTGGCCTGCTGGTGCGGCCGGGCGGCCAGCGCACCGATTCCACCCATGTCCTGGCCGCGGTGCGACGGCTGAACCGGCTGGAGAACACCGCGGAACACCTGCGCGCCGCCCTGAACGTGCTGGCTGTGGCGGCGCCGGACTGGCTGCTTGCGACGGTGCCGGCCGACTGGTTCGACCGCTACCAGCGGCGCATCGAGGACTACCGGCTGCGGCGCGGCGAAGGCCCGCGCATGCAGTACATGGAGCAGACGGGCGAGGACGGCGTACGGCTGCTGACCGCGATCCACGATCCCCATGGCCCGTCGCGTCACCGAAGGCGGGCCCGCTGCGAGGACCGGATCCGAAACGCCCGCGACACCGGCCTGCGCCACCTGCCCCTCCACGACACCGCCCAGAACCGGATCTGGCTCGAGATCGTCTCCATCGCGCTCGACCTGCTTGCCTGGATGCCGATGCTCGCGCTCACCGGTGACACCCGCCGCTGGGAACCCAAACGACTCCGGCTCCACCTGTTCTCCGCCGCCGCCCGGCTCGTGAACACCGGCCGCCGTCGCTGGCTCCGCTTCACCGCCCGATGGCCCTGGACCGATACCATCACCCAGGCAATCGACCGGCTTCAGGCCCTGCCGAACCCCGGCTGACCAGCTACTTCGACCGTCCCAACAACCGCACCACCTCCGGAGAGTGGAACCCGGCGCCCACCCGATGCGACAACCGGACCCTCACCCTGCCCCACCACCGGAAAACCGTCACCCCACAAAGACAGAGCCCCCGTCAGCGAACCGACGAGGACTCATGAACGCGGTGGTTTGTTAGACCGGGCGGTAGAGATCAAGAGGTCTGCCGGTGCCGACGGTGTCGAGCAGGGCCTGGAGTTCGGCGGGCGGGGGCCTGGTCGTCCAGGCTCGCCAGTAGCGTTGCAGCGTGGCCCAGGGCGTCAGCCAGCCACGGACGGCGCGGATGGCCTGGGGCCAGCAGGCGGTCTGGGGCCAGTGGGGCGAGGGTGTGCCCCCTCTCTTGGGCGGGGGCCGACTCGTGTTCGTCGGTGGGCGGGTCGGGGGTGAACCAGGTGTTCCAGCAGAAGCTGAACGCGCAGTTGACCAGGCTCTGGTGGCGGCGGATGGCGGTGTCTGAGCGGACCTGGAAGTCGGCCCAGCCGAGTTCGTCCTTGGCCTGCTTGTAGCTCTGCTCGGCCCAGTGCCGCAGTCCGTAGAGGCGTACCACTTCGGTGAGGTCGGCGGCCGGATGCGGGCTGTGCGCCTGGCGGGGTGAGCCGGGCCGGGGCAGGTTGGTGGCCAGGTACCAGGTGGAGGTTTCGGGCAGGGTGGCCGGGTCGGTGGTGGCCACCACCAGCCGGACCACGCCGTCGGGGGCCCACCAGCCCAGCTGGGCGTCGGCGGCCCACCAGATGGAGGTGTGTCCGTCGCGGAAGGCGCGGGTGAGGGGCTGCCAGTCGCCCGGCCGGTCGGGGCGTGCCAGGCCAGTTCGCGGGCGGCGTCCACGGGCCGGAAGGCGTCTTTGTACTGCCAGGTGCCATGGCCACGCTTGAGGGCCATCGCGAACGGCAGGTGAGCGTCCGAGAGTTCGGCGCGGAAACTGTTGTGATCACCGTAGGCGCAGTGCGGCTGGGCTGGGGGAGCCGTTGGTTGTGGGCCGGACGCCGCAGGTCCTGATTGGTGTGGTGGTCGCGGGCGCGGTGGTCATCGCCGGTATCGGTTTCGTGGGGTCGTACGCGGCCGTGCGCGAGCTTGCCGGGAAGAAGGGCTTCGGCGGCTTCTCGGCGGTCTTCCCGATCGGCATCGACGCGGGCATCTGCGTCCTGCTGGCGCTCGACCTCCTCCTGACGTGGATCCGCATTCCCTTTCCGCTGCTGCGCCATACGGCGTGGCTCCTGACGGCGGCGACGATCGCCTTCAACGGCGCGGCTGCCTGGCCGGACCCGCTGGGCGTAGGCGTGCACGCCGTCATCCCGGCTCTGTTCGTGGTCGCCGTGGAGGCGGCGTGGCACGCGGTGGGCCGGCTCGCGGACATCACCGCCGACAAGCACATCGAGGGCGTACGCCTCACGCGCTGGCTCCTGTCGCCCGTGCCGACGTTCAAGCTGTGGCGCCGCATGAAGCTGTGTTGTGTCCCGAACATGAAAGGGAGTTGGTCGTAGGGCAACTCCTAGAAGTGATGCTGTGCGGGAGATGAAGGTATGGCCCTTCGGAGGCGCCCTGTTGGGGGGAGGGTGGTCTGCCCCGGACGCAGTCGGCGGGTGGTTGTTCAGGAGGTGGCGCCGCTGAGGAGGGCGCGGGCGGGGTGCACGTTTGGGGACTGCGGCTCTCTTACAGCAGGCGAAATCCCCCACCCCGGCGTACTCCCGATCTGCCCGCCGTCAACGAACCACCGGCGTCCATCAGGCTCGGGGCACGTCAACCGCCGGTTGTTGGTCCGGTTGTTCTGAGGCCGGCTCGGGGGGCCGGGGCCGGCCTCGGTGCATGGCTACGGCGGTGCCCACGGCGACGGCTGTGACGACTGCGGCCGCCACGATGGCCGTAATGCGATATCCCGCTGTGAAGGCGTCACGCGCGGCGGAGGTCACAGCCTGGGCGGCGGGGCCGGGCAGTTTCTCGGTCGCGGCCAGGGCCTCGCCGATGGAGTCCGACGCGGTGGGCGGGATCTGGGCGGCGACGGTTGTGGAGGGGGTGAAGTTGCTGGTGTAGAGGCCTGCCATGAGGCTGCCGAGCAGGGCGATGCCGAGACCGGCGCCGACTTCGTAGGAGACGGATTCGACGGAGGCCGCGGCGCCTGCCTGGTGGGGCGGGGCGCCGGTCATGATGGCGTCGGAGGCGACGGTCTGGACGGCTCCGTGGCCCGCGCCGATCAGTATCAGTGACGTGGTGAGGATCAGCGAGGCGGGCCGGTCGGCGGAGGCGGCGATGCCGGCGTAACCGAGGGCGGCCACGGTCAGACCGACGGGGATCACGACGCGCAGGCCGTGGCGGGAGACGAGCAGGCCGGCGAGCGGTCCGGCGGCGAAGGTGGCCAGGGGCATCGGCAGGAGAAAGAGGCCCGCTTCCTTGGGGGACATGCCGTGCACGAACTGGAGGTCCTGGGCGAGCTGCAGTTCGAAGCCGACCAGCACCAGGACGGGGACGGTGGCCGCCACCGTCCCCACGCGGAAGGACCGTGCACGGAAGAGGGACAGGTCCAGCATGGGGTGGGTGGAGGTGAGTTGGCGCCGGGTGAACCAGGTGAGCGCCGCGAGACCGGCCAGGCCGGGAAGCCATGCCTCCCACAGGGGGGTTCCGCGGTGGGCCAGGGACTTGACTGCGTAGACCACGCCGATGACGCCGGTGATGCCGAGGAGGGGGGAAAGGGGCTCCCAGGGCTCCTTGTGCTGGGCTGGGTGGTTGGTGAGCAGGACGGAGACCAGGATGATCGCCGCGGCGGCGAGCGGGAGGTTGATGAGGAAGACTGCTCCCCACCAGAAGTGTTCAAGGATCAGGCCGCCTGCCACGGGGCCGATCGCGGCGCCGCCCGCGGCGACCGCGCTCCACACGCCGATGGCGATGGCACGTTCGCGGGCGTCATCGAAGACCTGCCGGATGATGGCCAGAGTAGCTGGGATGATCAGGGAGGCGCCGGTGGCCAGCGCCGCCCGCGCGCCGATCAGGGCGGTCGGGGAGAGGGACAGTGCGCAGGCGGCGGAGGCGGCCCCGAAGACGACAAGGCCGGTCAGCATGAGCCGTTTGTGTCCGATGCGATCGCCGAGCGGCCCGGTGACCAGCACCAGACCCACCATCATCAACGGGTAGATGTCGGCGATCCACAGCACGTTGTGTGCCGATGCCCCCAGCGTCTCCGTCAGGGAGGGTACGGCCACGTTCAGGATGGTCGCGTCGGCCGCCACCGGCAGGAAGCAGCCCGCCACCACCGCCAGGATCAGCCAGCGGTTGCCTTGTGCCCTCGTCGTGCCTGTGGTCACGGGGTTCTCAATCTCGGGGGAGGGTGGCATGGACCCGTTGGACCAGGTCGTGGAATGCCGCCAGTGACGGCGCGTGAATCAGGCAGCTGAGCCGCCCGGTGGCCAGCCCGGTCAGCTCGCAGGGCACGACGCCGCTGTCGGACTGTCCCGGTGAGCGGACCAAGGGGCCCAGCCGCTCCAGCACGTCGGTGAGGGTGCTGTCCTTGGGCAGGCCGTAGAAGTCGTAGTTGCCCACGGTGCGGCGCTTGAGATAGTCGGGGCCAAGGAACCGTACGCCGAAGTCGTGCACATGGGTGGAGCCGGTGCGCCGGGCGTTGAGGTCCAGCATGAACACCTCCCCGCCCCTGGCGACGGCGTCGATCCCGAAGTGCCCCCGGTAGCCGCGGCGTTGGAGTTCCTGGGCGACTTTTCTGCTTCCCGCGACGAAGGGCTCGTACCATGCGGTCTCGCTCAGGGACGCGGTGGTGACGTTGCCGCGGAGCACGGTCGCGCCGTCGAAGAGCATGTCACAGACGTGGGTGAGCACGGGCTCGTGGGACGGGTCGTCGGGGACCACGTATTCCACCGAGGGGAAGGCGATGGGCCGGCGGTCGCTGCTGTCGGCGCGGTCGATGTACTCCTCGACGACGATGGGGTCCTCGCCGTAGAAGGTGCTCTCCTTGAGGGTCTGGACGATGCTGCTCGTGTCATCCCCGGGCCGGAAGATCAGCAGTCCGACGCCGGCCTCACCCTTGTCGGCCTTGACGATGCACGGTGTTCCGTCGCTCAGCAACTCATCGACGGCGGCCAGTGCCTCGTCGCGATCGGCGCAGTGCCGGCCGCGTGGCACGGTGCACGCGGTGCGGGTCAGACCGGCCTCGGCGACCAGTGTCCGCAATCCGCTCTTGGTGTCCAGCAGATCGCGCAGGGCCTGATCGCGACAGCTCTCTGGCAGTTCGGCGATGACGCCGTACTTCCGCCGCAGGAGATCGGCGAAGGCCCACAGGTCGGGTGTGGTGGTGTGCGGGATGAGCCGGAACCGTCGCCCGGGGCCGACGTACTCCAGCAGGCTCCTCAGCAGCCCGTCGTCGTTGATGAGGTCCGCGAACAGCGAACCCGAATCGGCGGCCGGGCTGAGGTTGACGATGTCCGGCAGCCCGAG
>NZ_CP108432.1 GCF_041435335.1 Streptomyces sp. NBC_01283 | reverse complement strand
GTGGCTGGCAGTGCGTCCGGTGGTGAGTGCGGCCTTCGTCGGGTGCGTGGTCGCCGCTGTGGGGTTCAGCGGGGTGGTGCGGTGTGGTAGCGGCTGGCCGGAGGCGGTGCTCGTGCTGATGAGTGGGGTGGTGGCGCTGGGCATGTGCGGGTTCTCCGCGCCCTGGTATGCCCCGTTGGACCCGCGCCTGCGTCCGGTGGAGCGGACGCGGGCGGCTCTTTAAGGGGTCTTGGCTTCGGTGGTTGGCGCGTCCGGAGCCCGCCAGTGGGCAGCGCCGCCGCGGCTGATTTCTTCGGAGGGCTGGGTGTTTAGCTCCTTGTCCGGGGTTTGTGTAACCTTGTTTTCGCATTTATCGTGAAACGCTTTCGCGTTTTTCGTGCGCCGCTTCACCCGTAGTCGATCGACTCGTTGAGTCCCAGACCGCGCTTCCTGGTTGGCAACGGGCCCTTCGGCGTGCGGAGATCGGCGCCTCACCGCGGGCCGGCAGGCCCCCTTGTCCCGGCCCACCTGTGATGTGGTGACACCTGCCCCGCACACACGGCAGCGTCATTCCCTCCCCCGTCCCAAGACGGGTATCCGCGAAGGAAGATCGAATGAGACCGGCCCGCGCCGGCCGGCACCGGCCGGCGCCCCGTACCTCAGTCCGTCGGTAACCTCCGCCGACTGATCAACCTTGGACTCACCAGCACCAGCTGGACGATCCCGCCTGCACCCCCGTGACGACAGCGACTCACCCATCCTGAGCCTCCGCCGACCAGACAGCATCCTCGGCAGACTTCTAGGCAGCCCGTTGCCACCGGGAAGTCGTGGGCGATGGTGACGAGCACGGCGAGCGCGAACACGGCGAGCGCGAACACGGCGCTGGCCACGACTTCCGCAAGGATGACGCTGGTGAGGTTGTAGTGGTCGGGGGAGTGGGCGCCGTAGCCGTTGGACGCGACGTCGGCCTGGCTGACGGAGACGATGGCGGATGTGCCGTTCTGGTCCACGGTGGTGAAGCCGGCTCTGCCGTGACCGATCGACCAGATCAGCAGCGCCCGCCCCGAACAGTCCCTCGATGCCCTGGCCGCCCCGGTAGGCGGGCAGTAGGCGGACGTCGGTCTTGCGGGTGGCGACCATGGCCGCGGTGATGGCGGGGTTGATGTGGCAGGCGGAGATCGGACCGATCAGGTATGCCGCCGCCAGCAGACTGAGCCCTAACGCGAGCGCGACGCCCAGCAGGCTGGCGCGGTCGTCGTCGAAGACCGCGGTCCCCACGCCGCCGATGATCAGGATCGCGATTCCGACGGCTTGGGCGAGGAAAATGCGTAAGGGGGGCACGAACGCCTCCAGGTCGGATTTGCAGGTCATGATCACTCTGATTACCCGACCGCGAGCACGAGCCTCACGGCGACACTCGTCGGCAGAGCCATCCGGGGGACCACCCATCACCGGGCCGGGGGAACGGTCAGCCCAGTCGGGCAGCAGGCCGACGCCTCGAGGCTGACCGGTGGAGGGTCGCAGTCGTCGCGGGAGGTGGTGTCAGCCAGGATGGCGAACGTGGAGAGGAAGAAGCTCGTTTGAGCTTCGAAGGAGGGTGTGCTCCCGGAGTCGTTCGATCCGGTGGACGAGCGGTTTGCTCCGGAGGCGCTGCTGCTAATTCCCGGCGGCCGGTCCTGGGACGACATCATCAGACGTTCGCCAGTGAGGTCAGGGTGAAACCGCGGTATCCGTCCAGGGCGGCGGCGTCGCAAAGCGACCGGTAACGGTCGGGACACCAGACGCCACGGCCACCCCGATGCACAGGGGCAGGGCCACGAGGAAGACGACGAGCGAGGCGAGCGCGTCCTGGCGCAGGACGCGCGGTCTGCGTAACTCACCGAAGGCGGTGCGCAGGTAGGAGTCAGTCGAAACCATGGAAGGGGGTTCCTTTGTCAGCGCGAAGGAACGGGGGTAGTACGGGGCAGGTCCACCTGTGGGCCGGAAGCGCCTCGAGGCGTGGCTGGGGTATGCCTGCCCGGTTGAGGGCAGGTCGCGGGGCTCGCAGGGGTACTGAAACGGGGCGCTCAGTCAGCTTCGGTACGCCCGGATGACATGCGTGGATCGGGTGGTGGAGCCATGCAGCATGGACTCGCATGGTGAGGGCCTTGGTACCCCGCATGGAGTGCCGGACGCAGAGGTCGGCTGGCTGGTGCCGGGGTGCCCGCGAGAACGGGGGCGGTCCTGCGGTCTCCCACCGTGTGGGACGGCAAGGCCAAGTACGGCCCGGGTCGTGTCTGTCGCCGTGTGGAGACGAGCGGTCACCTCATGATGGCCTGCCTCCTGCGCCGGAGCAGCGTCGGGCGTCGACGCAACGCGGCGCGGTGTGGTCGGGTCGGTGAAGAGCACTGTGGAAACTCGGGTCAGGGGAAATCCAGGACGCCGTGAGGTACCTCCTCGCGGCGCCTACTTTGCCAGCGCATTGCATGTCAACGACAGATTGGATTCTGGCCAAGGTTTGGGTGATGAAATCCCCTCACCTGCGATTTGGTGAGCACGCAACAAATAGAGGGAGGGCAGGTGGCGTTGTCGAAAACGGCCAGTGCTGGAATCGTCAAGCGATGTAGACATATCGGCGCCGCAGAAAGCACGTTGAGGGTGCTGTTCCGCCATGCCCAGGGCCGGCCAGGGGGGTTGATCTGAAGTGTGGCGGGGCGGGCGGATGTTCGATCTCGGCTGGTCCGGCGAATGGCTGGCCTGCCAGGGTGGCCTTGCCGACTCCACTCCGACGCACGGCCCGGAGCAGGACCGGGACGCCGTCATCCAGGGTCTGAGCACCCGCTGGAACCCCGGCCTCCTCGAAGACCGGGTGACCACATTGAAGAGTGGTCAAGCGTCAGATGTTCGGCGGTGCCCAGTTCCCTCTGCTGCGCCAGTAGGTCTCCCTCCCAGCGCTCCACCGGTCGCCCTGCTTAGCGGCCCTTCTCGGCATAGTGTGTCGGGCCATGACCCTGCTCATCATTGGCGCCAGCGGCTTCCTCGGCGGGCACCTGGTACGCCACGCGACAGTTTCCGGGCACGCCGTTGCCGCGACCTTCCTGCGGAACCCTGGTCGCCTCTCCGGGGTCAAGTGGCTGCCACTTGATCTCCGCAAGGGCGAGGAAGTCGTCTCGGTTCTCGACGAAGTGGATCCATGTGTTGTGATCAACGCGGCTTACCGGAAGGCCGACTGGGCGACGACAGCGGACGGCGCCATCCGGGTGGCGATGGCCGCAGCCGACCGGGGGACGCGGCTGGTTCACGTGTCCAGCGACGCGGTCTTCTCCGGGGCCCAGGTCTGTTACGGCGAAGCCGCTACACCGGATCCGATCACTCCTTACGGCGCCGCAAAGGCGGCTGCCGAGGCCGCAATCCGCCTGTTGACCCCCGCAGCCGTCATCGCCCGAACGTCGCTGATCATCGGGGATGGGGATTCCGAGCACGAGAGTCTGGTGCATGAGCTGTCCGATGGGCGCCGTGACGGGACCCTGTTCACCGACGATGTCCGTTGCCCTGTACATGTGTCGGACCTCGCCGCGGCGATTGTGGAACTCGCGTCCTCCGATCACGCCGGAATCCGTCACCTCGCAGGGCCAGATGCGGTCAGCCGCCACGAACTCGGCCTCCTGATCGCCCGCCGCGATGGCCTCGACCCAGCCACACTGCCTGCGGGGCGACGGGCAGACACCGGCGTCCCTGGGCCGCTGGACGTGCGCTTGGACAGCAGCCGCACCCAGCACAGTCTCCGCACCAGGCTGCGCGGGGCCCGCGAATTCCTGTCAGGCCAGGCGACAGATGAGACAGGGTGATCGACCTCACCGAATATGTGCCTGCCCCCCGACGAACTCAAGACAGCCACGAGCCGTTGTGCCACTGCCTGAACTCGCTGTACTGCCCGTAGGAGCCTGGCAGGGGGAGTGATGCACACCGATCCCGGCTCGCATTACACGAGCCGGGAATTCACCGGAGCCCACGAGCGCGTTCGGGGTCCAGTGCGGACATAACTCCCGCCGAGGCATACCCGCCTCAGCCAGCGATCTCCGATCGTCTACGAAGACGTCCACCGCTCGACATCAATTGCCCTGCCCTGCCCTGCCCTGAACCGCATAGCCGTGTCCAAACGCGGGGTGATGGCCCGAACCTGTGCACCTCGGCCCCGCGTTGCTGATGGCGGCCGCCATGCCGTGACCCTCGCACATCAGCCCGATCCGCTAGGGCCGCGCCGCACACGTGGGTGCCCGCGGGCATGCCTGGATCGGTGATCTGCCCTCACCCCGAAATGCCCGTCCGGCCGAGATTCTTGGCCACGGCGGGGCGGCATTCCTGTGCTGCGAGTTCTTCCTCGTATGCCGCCCTGTGGCGCCGGTTGGCGTCCAGTCCGATTGCGTCGCACCGCATCACGTCGTCGATGAAATCTTGCAGCCAAAGCGGCAGCAGGGAGAGCCCGGTGAGTGCCGGGCCCATGGCACGCGGGACGCACATGGAAAACCGGTGGCCGCCCAGCAGGCCGGTGACAGCCACGGCCACGCGCTCGGGTTCAACCGGCCGGAACCCGCGGGCGGGGGCCAGGCCCGCGCTCGCGGGAGTGTTTGTCATATACGGGAGTACCACCTGCACGTGCACGCCCGAGCGCCGCACCTCTTTGCGCAGCGCCCCGGAAAAGCTCAGTACGGCCGACTTCGTGGCGCTGTAGGCGGCGAGCCCGGCCAGCGGCTGGAGAGCGGTCGCGCTCGCCACGTTCACGATGCGGCCCGATCCGCGGCGCAGCATGAGAGGGAGAGCGGCACGGCATCCGTTCATGACCCCTAACAGATTGACGTTCACGGCCGCCGCAGCCAGGGACGCGTTCTGCTCGGTGAAGCGCCCGCTGGGCATGATGCCCGCGCTGTTCACCAGGATGTCGGCAGGGCCGAAGTGGTCCTCGACATGCCGCAGGGTCTGTGTGAAGGCGCCGTGGTCGGTCACGTCGAGCGGGAAGGCGCAGCCCTCTCCCGGTAGGGCGGTGACGGCGGCGCGTGCCGCTTCCTCGTCGCGGTCGGCGATCGCCACACGGCAGCCGTGGCGGGCGAACTCGGCGGCGATTGCGTATCCGATGCCGCGCGCGCCTCCCGTCACGAGGGCGGTGCGTCCGGTGAGTGTCGGCATGGGGTCTCTCTTTTCGGGGTGTGTGATGGACGGAATGGCGCTGGTGTCGAGTTGTGGACGGCGCGCCAGCTGCCGCCAGATGTCGGTATTGCACCAGAAGTAACTCATATGGTTCTGGTTTGTAGAGTTCCCTGTCCTGTGTCTGGTCGCCTGGAGGAGTGCTGTGGAGTCTCAAGCAGAGGGCATCGACGGCTTACCGCACGCCGATGCCGGTCTCACAGAGGTCGAGAACCAGCTCCATGACATCAGCCGGTCGGGTCGCGACGAACTCACTGACGTCATCGGCTACCAGGTTGGCGGGCGCAGGCGCCGGGTGCGGCCCCGGCTGACCCTGCTGTGCCACAGGTTCGCAGCCACTGGCGCGTTAACCGGGCGGGAGCAGGCGATCCAGGCCGCCACCGCGATGGAGATGATTCACGTGGGGACGCTGTACCACGACGATGTGGTCGACCAGGCGCCGAGCCGCCACGGCAGGGGGAGTGTCAACCAGCTGTGGGGCAATGAGATGGCCATCCTGGCCGGGGACTACATCATTCTGCACGCCATCGAACTGGTTGCCCGCTTAGGGCAGGAGGAGGCCTGCCTGGCCGCCCGCACGGGGCGTGACATGTGTCGGGGCATGGTGACCGAGACCGCCGGGCGCCACCGCCTGGACCGTTCCGAGGAGTCCTACTTCGAGGTGATCGGCGAGAAGACCGCCGGACTGCTCTCGCTGTGCTGTGAGCTCGGAGCGATGCAGGCCAACGCGGACCCGGAAACACGCGCGGGGCTGGCGAGCTTCGGGTGGCACTTCGGCATGGCGTACCAGCTGGTCGACGACGTCCTCGATCTGACGGCGAGCTCCGCCCAGTTGGGCAAGCCCGTGGGCAAGGATCTCGTGGAGGGCATCTTCACGCTTCCCGTGATCCGCGCGCTGCAGCGTGACCCGGCACTGCGCCAACGCCTGGCGGCCCCGCTCGGTAACGAAGCGGTCGACGGCGTCCGCGAGATGGTGATCGCTTCTGGGGCCGTGGAGGAGACACTGGCCGTGGCCGAACAGCACCTGCAGGACGCCGCCCATGCGGTCGAGAGGCTCGGCCACCTCGGGCAACCGGCCGGTCTGCTTGTGGACTTCGCCCGGGAAACGGTCATGCCCGAAGGCGAACTGCGTCTTGGCGACATGCCCCTGCGTCCCTGAGACGCCGAAGCCCCCTTGCGAGCGAGGTGAACGGATGCTTCCCAGGCGCAAGCAGGTGCACCCCTTCAGGGGCACGCCCTTAGCCGTGGCCGGCCAACAGCCGTTCCGGGTGGTGGCAGCGCATGAGCCACTGTGGTCGCTGCGGGTCACGGGCCTGCGCAAGAGCTTCGCGCGCCGTCGCGTCCTCACCGGAATCGACGTGATCCTGCCCGGCGGCGCAATCGTCGGCATCTTCGGCGAGAACGGGGCGGGGAAGACCACACTCCTGCGGCTGCTGTGCGGGGAACTGTCCCCGGACGGCGGCGAGGTCCGTCGCCGGGGAACGATGGGGTACTGCCCCCAGGCTCCGGTGCTGAACCCCTGCCTGACAGTGGAGCAGCACCTGCGGTTCTTCCAGGCGGCCTACGGTTTGGAAGGCGTCGAAGGAGCCGAGAGCCTGCTGGCGCAGCTGGGCTTCGGCGCCTACCGGACCTCCCTCGTGGGCACGCTCAGCGGCGGCACTCAGCAGAAACTGAACCTCACCCTGGCCCTGATGCACGAGCCGGACCTGCTGGTGCTCGACGAGCCCTACCAAGGGTTCGACTGGGAGACCTACCTGCGGTTCTGGGCTCTGGCCGAGAGGCTGCGAGAGCGCGGCCGAACCGTACTGATCGTCTCTCATTTCGCCCCCGACAACAGCCGGTTCGACTCCCGGTACGAACTGGTCGACGGCCGTCTGCGCCCCCTGGGCGCCGCACCGGCGCCCCCTGCACCCGCAGGTGATGGCGGTCTCCGATGAGGGCCCCGGCATCCATGCCCTCCAGGTTCTCGGTGGCCGCGCACTTCGCGCTCCTGGAGCACGCCCGCAACCGGCTGGGCCTCTGCATGATCGTCGGGTTCATCCCGCTGTGGCTGACGCTGGAGCAAGTCGTCATCCCGGCCGACGCCGTCACCTTCGTCTCCCGCCATCACCAACCCCCGCTCCGGATCCCGGGCAACGACCTCACCCTCGTCGTCGCCGCCGTCAATACGGTGACGCTCATCATCGGGTTCATGATGTTCACCGTCACCTACCGCGGCCGTCACTTCGACGGGCGGCTGGTGCGGTCCGGATTCCCCCACGGGCGGCTGTTCGCCGGGAAGATGGCGGCGCTCATCGTCATCGCCGCCTGCACGGCGGGCTACACCACGGCAGTGATGGCCATGTATCTGGACCTGCGCAGCCCCTGGACCGTGGCGCTCGGCCTGCTGGGCGCTGGCCTCGCCTACGGCGGTCTCGGGATGACCCTGGCATCGCTGCTGCCGGGCGAACTCGAGGGCATGTTCGCCATCATCATGGTCAGCCTGGTGGACGTAGGCCTGCAAAACCCGATGTTCAGCCCCGCGGCCGGCCGACTCCTGGTGACCTTCTTGCCGGCTTACGGAGGAATGCAAACCGCTGTCAGCGGCTCCTTCACTCCCCGAATCCCCGTCACCGACCTGCTGGTGGAACTCGCCTGGGCCGGCGGTCTTGCCACCGCGGGCCTGCTCTTCTTCTGGGCGCGTGCCAAACCACGCGCCGCACGACGACGATACGAGGAGCGACCGTCATGACCAAGAGCACCTCCTTGCCCCGCCGGGATCGCTACGCCAGGATGCGGCACATCAAGACCCTGGATCCCGCACGCGACCACCTGGAGATCTACCGCATCAGCTCCGGGTACGAATTTCCCTGGGACTACCTGCGCGCCACCGAACTGGCCCTGCTGCGGACCTTCGCCGTTCCCAGCATCGGGGAACTGTTGGACGCCACGGGTCAGTTCGAATGTGCCGCCCAGCGCCGATACGACGACACCTTCATCCTCATGGGCGCGCTCGCCCGCTACGGCTACGACTCCCCAGAAGGACGAACTGCCCTGCGGACGGTGAACCGCGCACACAGCTGGTATCGCATCAGCAACGACGACATGCTCTACACCCTCTCCTCCTTCATCTTCGAACCCATCAAATGGATCGCCGCCCACGGCTGGCGCCCACTGCTCCAAGAAGAGAAGCACGCCGCCTTCTGGTTCTACCGGAACATCGGACTGCGTCTGGGCATCAAGGACATCCCATCGAGCTACGCACAGTTACAGGAACTCAATACGCACTACGAACGCACGGCATTCGGCCCCACCGACGCGGGCCGGCGCGTCGCCGACCACGCCCTCACGGCGATGTGCGGCTGGTTCCCCCTGCCGCTGCGCCCCTTCGTCAGGCCCGTCGTCCTGAGCATGCTGGACGAGCCGCTGCGCACCGCGCTGGGCTACCCCTCGCCCCCCACGGCCCTCACCTCCCTGACGCACGGCGCTCTACGGGCCCGTGCACGCCTCCTACGACTCGCGTCCCCTCGACGAGTCTCACGCTTCGACGTACTGCCCACGGTCCGCACCTACACCCTGGGCGGGCCCGGCTGCACCATGGACAAGTTCGGCGTCGCCAAGCCCACACCGGTCGCTGCCCACTGGCGGGCTCCGGACGCGCCAACCACCGAAGCTAAGACCCCTTAAAGAGCCGCCCGCGTCCGCTCCACCGGACGCAGGCGCGGGTCCAACGGGGCATACCAGGGCGCGGAGAACCCGCACATGCCCAGCGCCACCACCCCACTCATCAGCACGAGCACCGCCTCCGGCCAGCCGGCCCACCGCACCACCCCGCTGAACCCCACAGCGGCGACCACGCACCCGACGAAGGCCGCACTCACCACCGGACGCACTGCCAGCCACCCGTGCTCCCGTGCCGCACACCGCACCTCCGCGCTCTCGTCACAGCGGCACACCAGGAAGAAGCACCCAGCCACGGTGAGGGCCGTGAGGGTGGCCATCAGCCAAGGCACTGGCGACACCAGCCACGCCAGTACCCGCTCCGGAACAGGCCCTTGGCCCCACTGTGCGAAGTCCTGCGCGGTCGGCGACAGGAAGCGCTGATACCCGGTGCCGTCCCAGCCGTGGAACAGCACGAACACCGTCCCGAATACGGAGGCGTGCCACTGCGCGCAAGCCGCCCCGTAGCTGCCCCGCCCGAGCAACGCGCGTGTGCTCAGATATCCCGCCGTAGCGAACAGATTGAGACCCGGCACCATCGCGACCAACAGCCAGACCGGCGGCGCGGACACCACCCACATGGTTTCCCAGCCGGGGTACCGCCACATCATCAGGAGCACCACAGGCGACACGACGAAAGAGGTGCACAGCACCACGCCCGCCAGCCGAGGATCGCGCCGGGCAGCCACGGATACCGGAGGGACGTGCCGCGCATGCGATAAAGCGAACACGCTCCCTAACCCGTAGCAGATCACTACGTCAGCTTGAATCATCGCTTCTTCCTTTGTGGATGCCCCCTACTTCCGGCGGGGGAGGGGTCGAAGGTCGGGTGTGTCAATTTAACGGTTGATCTTGCCCGTTCGGATGGTTACTTCACGGCCGGGGTGAGTCGGCCTTCGAAGGCGATCTGGAAGGCATTCAAGGGTGCCTTCCAGCGCATGGTCCAGCGTTTGCGGCCCTTGCCGGTCGGGTCGAGTGACATCAACGCCATGTAAACGCACTTGAGGGCCGCGGACTCGTTCGGGAAGTGCCCGCGGGCGCGAACGGCCTTGCGGATCCGAGCGTTCACGCTCTCGATGGCATTCGTGCTGCAGATCACCTTCCTGATTTCGACGTCGAAGGAGAGGAAGGGAACGAACTCGGCCCAGGCGTCGGACCACAGCTTCACGACTGCCGGGCACTTGGTGCCCCAGGCGTCGCTGAACTCGAGGAACCTCTCGGTGGCTGCGGCTTCGTTCGGCGCCGTATATACGGGCTTGAGGGCCTTGGCGACCTTGTCCCAGTCCTGCCTGGCCACGTATCGGAAACTGTTGCGCAAAAGGTGAACGATGCAGGTCTGAACTACCGTGCGGGGCCAGACCGTCTCGACGGCGTCCGGCAGGCCCTTGAGCCCGTCGCAGACGAGCATCAGCACATCCTGCACTCCGCGGTTCTTGAGTTCCGTGAAGACGGAAAGCCAGTGCTTGGCACCCTCTCCTCCGTCGCCGGCCCAGATCCCGAGAATGTCGCGGGTCCCTTCGGCGGTCACCGCCAAGGCCACATAAATGGGCCTGTTGGCCACATGGCCATCGCGGATTTTCACGTTGATAGCGTCCACGAACACCACGGGATAGACGGGGTCGAGCGGACGAGACTGCCATTCGGCCATGCCGTCCATCACCTTGTCGGTGATGGTGGTGATGGTCTGCTTCGACACATTCGCGCCGTACACCTCGGCCAGGTGAGCCGAAATCTCGCCGTGCGTCAGCCCTTTTGCGGAGAGCGACAAGACCATCTCGTCGACGCCGGTGAGCCGTCGCTGCCGCTTCTTGACGATCTGCGGCTCGAAGCTGCCCTCGACGTCACGCGGCACGGATATCTCGACCGGGCCGACGTCGGTGAGCACAGTCTTGGAGCGAGTTCCGTTGCGGGAGTTGCCGCTGTCACGGCCGGCCGGATCGTGCTTCTCATAGCCGAGGTGGCCGGTGATCTCGCCCTCCAGGGCGGACTCCAGCACCCGCTTGGTGAGTTGCTGCAGCAGCCCGCCCTCGCCGGTCAACTGCAGACCCTCGAACCGGGCCCGGTCCACCAGCATCCCGATCAGCTGATCGTCGACCGTGTCCACGGCCTCGACCGCAGGCATCTCAGGGGCCTCTGTTGTTGCGTCAGTCACTTGGTGGTTCCACTTCTCCAGGCCAGCGATCAAGCCAACCTGACATAGATGGGCGATCCACCGTTAATCAGACACTCCCCGAAGGTCCCGTGGGTGCGGGGCCGGGTGGAGCCGGTTCGTCTTCTGGGCGGGCTGAGGTGTCCGTGGACGTCTTGCAGTCCGCCCTGGGCGTTCTCGACACCGCATGCGCGAGCTTCTGCGCCTCGGCGACGGGGAAGCGGAAGGGCGCCAGCATCGGGCTGCCACGCTTTCGGTCCAAGCGGGCGAGTTGGCAGTCCATCCGCTTGGCGAAGAACGGCTTCCGTCGGCGTGAGAGCGGCCAGCTGGACCTGGCGACGATCGACGGCGTAAACGCGGCAATCAACATCCAGAAGGCCGCCGGGCTGGCGGTAACTGCCTGCGGAGCGCAGATAAGACCGGGAGCAGTCCCGGCACAGCGCGGTGAAACAGGAACCCATCCGAAGGCCTCCGCTCTTGCAGCGGCGGGTCAGGCGGATTGCCCCAGCCGTCACCCGTCACCCAGATCCCTCGCGATACTCGTATCGCACTTGACACCCTCGCCGCCCTCAAGGGCGGGGCATCTACGAAGGAGACTTGATGAAGACACGGCGAGCGGACCACACACGCACCAACGGCCCCCTTATCACCCGTTCGGTGTGCAGTGCGGCTCTGCCCCATCCCGGCGCCTTGCTCCGCACCCGTACCTGGCCATGGCACCGGCTCGGGAGGATCCCAAAAGCATATATGGCTACATTTCAGATGTTGTCCAGGAATCCGGCGACTCGAGCCGCACATCGTTGCGCGTGGCTCGACACCGGTGCGGTCGCCCGCGCGTGGGGGGCGTCGTAGACAGGGGATCCCAGGAGCTCAGCTCGGTGGCAGGCGACGACGGCGACTCGGGCCTGCAAGGGCCGGTGGAGACGCGGGTGGTCTGGCTGGGTCAGTCGGACCGCTGGATGTTCAGTAGTCCGTCGGACTACTGAACGCCCGTCCCGGCAGGAACGGGGTCTCGAGATCGCCATTCGCCTGCTCGACTGGCCAACGGCGATTCGGCCCCGTCGCCGCTGGAGCAGGACGCTCTGTCTGTCGTCTTTGCGGACAGTCGGCCTGGGGTGAGCCAGCGGCGGGTTCATGGAGGCATCTGCGGCCTGCCTCTCGGGCAGCTTCCGCGGATGCCAAGCCAGTGAAATCCAGATAAGGCGTTCGGAACCTTGAACTCCGATGCCAGGTGATCACGTCGTGAGGGGTTCCTCTTCGGCAAACATCATAAATATGTACGACCTGTTGGAACCCGCGTGTCCGTCGCGTCCTCCCCGGGGCTACCCGTCTTGCATGACAAATACAACAGGAAGGGCCCATGGGCGCAACGGATGGGGATGGAATGCGAGACATCAGTCGTAGGGGAATGCTCGGCCTCGGAGTCGGGACTGCCGCCGCTTTGGGAGTCGCGGGCTGCGGCACAGGCGGCGGCAGGGAATTACCCCCTCCCGCGGGGCGGGAGGAGGACGGACAGGCCGGCGACAAACACTCGGCGAGGCCGATCGGCGACGGTTCGACCTCGTACACGGGGAGGCAGCCGCATCAGCCGGGGGAGCCCGTCCCCTTACAGCCGGGTGAGACGCCCCCGCAGTTCGTGATCTTTTCCTGGGACGGTGCGGGCGAGGTCGGCAACGGTCTCTTCCCGCGTTTCCTGAAGCTGGCCGAGGACCACGACGCGAAGATGACGTTCTTCCTCTCCGGTCTCTATCTCCTTCCCGAATACAAGAAGCGGCTCTACGAACCGCCGAACAACGCTGTCGGCGCCTCCGATATCGGCTATCTCAGCGACGGTCACATCAAGGAGACGCTGAAGTACGTGCGCCGGGCATGGCTTGAGGGCCATGAGATCGGCACGCACTTCAACGGGCACTTCTGCACCGGCAGCGGAAGCGTCGCCCATTGGACGCCCGCGCAATGGCACAGTGAAATCGACCAGGCCACCTCGTTCGTCAAGGAATGGCGTACGAACACCGGCTGGACCGATCTGGCGTCGCTGCCTTTCGACTACGACAAGGAACTCGTCGGCGGGCGCACGCCCTGTCTCCTCGGCCAGAACAATCTGCTGCCCGTCGCCCGCGAGCGGGGCTGGCGCTACGACTCCTCGTCACCCGGCGGAACACAGCGGTGGCCGGAGAAGCGCCTCGGGGTGTGGGATCTGCCGCTCCAGCAGATCCCGTTCCCCGGACACCGCTACGAGATCCTGTCCATGGACTACAACGTCCTGGCCAACCAGTCGAAGAACTCGACCCAGGCGCCCTCGTACAACTACCCCGGCTGGCGCACCCAGGCGACCCAGGCATATCTCGCCGGTTTCCGGCGCGCGTACGAGACCAACCGTGCCCCCTTCTTCATCGGCAACCACTTCGAGGAGTGGAACGGCGGCATCTATATGGACGCCGTCGAGGAAGCTCTCAAAAGAATGGCCGGGAAGAAGGACGTACGCCTGGTCTCCTTCCGGCAGTTCGTCGACTGGCTCGACGTCCAGGACCCGGCCGTCCTCGCCAGGCTGCGCCGGCTCGAGGTCGGCGAGCGGCCTGCCGACGGATGGTAGGGGCTCGGAGAGGGGCGCAGCTGTCGGCGCTACGCCCACGAGCAGCCGCTGAGCGTGCGCGCCTTCTCACGCCGACTTGAGCGGGTCAACGGCGAACTCGACCCGGCTGCCCGCCTTCTGGTGCACGTCAACTTGTGCGCCACCGGCATCAACACGGCCCCGGCCGCCCTCGCCCGGGACGACCTGACAGCCACGATCAGCTGCAATCAGTGTCTCGCCATGGACAGCGACTACGAGTACTGGATGCAGGGAAGGCGCCGTTGCAGGGTGCGGTCGAGATGTTCGTCGTCGGTGAAGCAACGTTGGCCAGTGGCCTTCTGCGGAGCAGGGGGCACGCTTCCTTCCCTGGATTCAAGTTTGTTGCATAGGGGGGGAGTTGGACGATGGTGAGCCAGCCGTGGGTGTCGGCGTAATTGCGCATCGCGGCGCAGTTATGGGTAACGAGGACTGTGCCAGATAAGCTCCTACCGCCTCGTCGGCATCCGGGTGCGAGCCCTTGGCGTTTATGCAGCTCTGCTGCTTGCGATGGCTCCCGCGAGGTTCGGTTTGTTCTGTTTCCCGACGGGGTGCTCGCGCGCGCGGTGCTTGTTCTTCGTCCCGATTGGCCCGCCGGGGCCCGCGGTGGTGGGTTTCGGTGCGCTGGCCGGCTGAGGCGTTTTCCTGTGGAGGCGGCGAAATCCTCGACGGACGTGCGCGGGTGTGAGGCGCCCTCGGCGGGCGGGCCGTTCCCAGGGATTGCGGAGGTCTTCTGCGAGGGGCCGGCAAGGCGGAGCTGGGTGTGGGCTGCGATGACGAGCCATGTCCAGCGGTTGGCTCGCGGAGTCTGGGAGCGGTCCACCCCAACGTCTGCTTGAGCCATCCTGAAGGTGTGCTCAAGGTCGAATCTGCGTAGGAATGCCTGCCAGAGCCGGCCCACATCCCAGCAGTGGCGGCGGTGGCCGACCACCACAGCCAGACCGGCCTGGGGCTGCGGTCTCCGCGGAGGTGGTCGACCTGAAGACGGATGACGGTGCCTTCGATGACCGGCAGGTCTCCTTCGGGGTGGTCGCCCCAGGCCGAGCGCCGGACCAGTAGCGGGTGCAGGCGGTCCCAGGCAGTGGCGACGGCCTTCCCGTAGTGAGTGGTGGCGGTCACCGTGGTGACCGACGGGACCGGTTGAGTGGCCACAACCTCGAACGCGAACTCCGCCCCGCGCTTGGGCTTGCGCCCACGTTTGCCCGCCGGCTGCGGCGGGGGCGGGAAGTACAGGAACGCATCCGGCCCAGCAGTTCCACGGGCAGGTCCGCGAGCAGGAAAGCCAGATGGGTCACGTCATAGCCGGCATCGACGACGACCAGGACGGGCGGGTCACCGATCTGCCACTGGCCTGTCACATACAGCCGCTGAAAAACGTCCCGGACCTGGGCGTCGGTGACGGCGATCGCGTCGTCCCACGGACACAACCGGACCACGTCCAGCAGGGCAGGCCACGAGGTTCGCCCCGGTTCCAGAGCGGCCACGAAGGAATAGGGCCACCCGGGGATCATCTGGGCCGAGCCCCTGCCACGACCGTACGTGTGGCAGAACAGCCGATCCGGGTTGGTATTCGCGGCCGGCCTCAGCCAGTTGCTCACGTCGACCGCCAAGACCAGCCGGCCCGACGCCGTGCGGGGAAGCGGCAGTCCTGCCAGCGTTCTGCGCAGCCGTGCCACATCCAGATCCCCGCCGTTCAGCCCGCCGTACAAGGCGCCGTGACCGCGCCGATGCTCGGGCTCCAACGACAGCTCGACCAGCGTCCTCACCGGACCATCCGCGCTCAGCAGGGGCATCACTCAGCTCCAACAGCGCATCGCGCCGGCCGGTCAGACAGGCATAGAGCTCCGTCCGGGAGCATGACAGTTCGGCAAACGCATCCCGCGGGACGCCGTGTTGCAGCGGACTCATAGTTACGGCCTTCGTGTTGATCCCATGCCTCTGTGACGGAGCACAGGGTCAGGCGAAGGCCGCTCTTACGTCCGGAACTTAGCCCAACCCATCAGCAAGTTCGAGGCCACGTTCTCGCCTCCGCGGCGGTCAATCCTCTTTGACGTTGACCCCTACCCGCGGCTAGCCGCCTTCGTCGATGCATCGGTGAATTCGGCCAGGCGGGCCAGAGCCTCCTCGATCCTGGGGCTGTCGCCGGTGATGAGGTAGTCCTGAGTGAGCCCGGAGAGGGCCGCGGAGATGAGGGTGGCATCGATGCGTGCTGCCTGGGCTTCCTGGCCGTATGCCGTGAGTTGGTGAGTGATGAAGCCGATCCAGTCCTCGATCATGCGCGGGTGATGGCCGCTGATGCGTCGGCTCGACAGCAGCCCGAAGATCTCGTAGTTGAGGCGGAGGAGCGGCAGTGCGTCCGGCCTGGTCTGCCAGTGCCAGAAGGCGAGGATGGCCGCGCCCGGCGAGCTCGGTGGCGCCTGGGACGTCCATGTCTGCAGCGCCCTGCGTTCCTGTTGGTCAAGGTGGTCGAGGACGGCGGCGAGCAGGCCGCTCTTGTCTTTGAAGTGGTAGGTGAGCACGTAGGTGCTCTGTCCCAGTGCCTTGGCCAGCGGGCGCAGGGAGAGGCTGGCGATGCCGTGCTCGGTCAGGTGGGTGACGGCGGCATCCAGGAGTTCCGTACGGCGGTGGTCGGGGGCCGGGGGCATCAGGGGCCTTCTCTCTTCGTTTGCTTGGGGCACCAGCATAGATTACGGTCGTTATTCATAACGACCGTCATTCATGTCTCGGGAGATTCCATGACACCTTCTTCGTCCCTGCGCGTATTCCTCGGCCGACACCGCCGGGCCGTCATCGCCGTACCGACCGCTCTGACGGTTCTCATCGCTGGCTCCTGGGCAGCGACGGCAGTCCTCAGCCTCCCCTCCCCCTTCTCCCTCATCCGCCTGGCGGACACCGCGCCCTCGCAACAGGGCACTCTCTTCCCGGCCCGCAACGTAGACGCGTCCACCAAACCGGCACCCGCGCAGAAGGCACTGCAAGCCCTGCCTGCCACCGTGGCGTGGAAGGACGGGCGCAAGGACACCCGGCAATTCCTGGCGGACACCCACACCAACGCCTTCTTAGTCCTTCGCGACGGCCAGCTGACCCACGAGTGGTACCGCGACGGTGTCGACGCGCAGACCCGCCACGCCTCCTGGTCCACCGCGAAGTCTGTGATCTCCCTGCTGATCGGACAGTCCATCGCTGAAGGACGCCTGCACGAGGACGACCTCCTGGTGGACTTGCTGCCCGAACTCAAAAAGGGCGACGCCTATGACCGCATCAGCGTGCGGCACCTGCTGGACATGAGCAGCGGCATCGACGTGAGCGAGGAATACAGCGGCATACCTCTGTCCGGCACACCGCGGATGTACCTCACCACCGACCTGCCGAACTTCATCAAGGACAACCGCACCCTGCGCTTCCCCCCGGGCAGCAGGAGCGACTACCGCAGCGTGGACACCCAGCTCCTGGGCCAGATCCTGCACCGGGTGGAGGGCAAATCCGTGGCGGCGCTGCTCCAGGAGCGCATCTGGCAGCCGATGGGCGCCGAAGCCGATGCCACCTGGAACCTGGACAGCGAGGGCGGCGTGGAGAAGTCCTTCTGCTGCCTGAACGCCACCGCTCGTGACTTCGCCAAGATAGGACAGCTCGTCCTCGACAACGGCCGGGCCGGTGACCGCCAGGTCGTCTCCAAGGCCTGGATCGACCGTCTGAGCGCCCCCGTGGCGACCATGGCCGACGGGTGGGGCTACTCCGCCCAGTGGTGGCATCCCAGCGGTGCAACAGGCGACTTCAGCGCGGTGGGGATCCACGGCCAGTACATCTACGTCGATCCGGCCAAGCGCACCGTGATCGTGAAACTCAGCGACCACGGCACACAGCAAGACGAGCAGGAAACCATCGACGCCATGCGGGACCTCTCCCAAAACCTGCACCACTGAAGCCTGGCCTTGTACCGCTGCAGCAGCGATCGAGTCACGTCTCCCAACTGGCGGTCGAGTCGTCGGGGCGCTCCGGGAACTCGCCTGCTCCATAAGCGACTTGACAAGCCTCGACCGTGCGGGAGGGTGTCGATACTCAGTTCGATTGCGGGTTCAACGGCGTACTGCCACAGTTGTGGCATCGCTAGAAACCACAGGTACGGAGTGAAAACCTTCTATCCGCGAGCAGCGGTACCTCGCTGGCCTCGTAGCTTCTCGATGTCTATGAGTGAGGGTGAAGACAACACATCATTATCGACAGTTGCCAGGCTCCGGGCGGACTTCGCCTCCAGATCGTTGCATGGCAACTGGAGTTCCCGCGCTGCGCGACGTCACTGCAGGGCGGTCACCTGGAGGACAGGGGCACCGATGGCCTGTGCGGCACTGCTGCTCCCGTCCGAGCGCCGCCGTGCCGTCTATGCGCTGTTCACAATCGTCAGGCGCATCGACGATCTCGGTGATGCGCAGGCGCGTCCTGACGAGAAGTCAGCACGGTTGTCGGTTCTGCGAGGCCAGCTGCAACAGCTAACGGGCCCGGCACGCGCAGCCGATGAGATGCGCAGCCCCGATATGGGTTGCTCTGGCTGACGCCGCATCTTCCTATCCCGTTCCCCTTGCTGCGCTGGGCGACATGATTGACGTGGCCCTGAGCGACCTTGGGCCCCGTGTCATCAGTTGCCGAGAGGACCTGGAGTGTTTTTGCCGTGCGTGGGCTGCGCCGGTCACTGACGTCACGCTCGCCGTTCTGGGTGGGGGTGAGTCCGCAGCAGCGCGAGACGCCGGGATCGCCCTCAGCATGGCGATACACCTCATGGACGTCCTGAGCGACATCACAGAAGACGCACGAGAGGGCAACGTCTACCTGCCACAGGACGAACTCATGCGGTTCAGCGTCAATCCTCATCGGCTGTCTGAGGCCAAGCCTGAACATATGGCCGCACTTGTCAGGCACAATCTCGATTACATCCGTGCCCTGCTGCAACGCTCCCTTCCTTTGGCGCGACAGCTCAGCCTGCCTGGAGGGGTTTGCGCGCTGGGCATCGCCAAGGTCTACGAAGCACTCTTGAACCGACTCCAGGACGAGCCGCATCAGCTATTCCGGGCGGGCGGGCGGGCGGGCGGGGGCGGGCGAGGGCGGGCGAGGCGGGCGCAGCGCTCGGGTGTGCAGGGCAGGTGCGGTCCTGCAGCTATCCCCTGGCCTCGTGCTGGGCGCGCTCTGCCGGGCGATCGCAACCGTCGTGTCGGAGAGGCGGCGATGACGTGCGATGCACACGGCCACCTCTCGCCTTCCGGTTTCGCGCCCGGTACAGGGGGAGCGGCCGCCGGGACGGGCGGGCCATGGCGTGAGACAGGCTTCCAGCATGCGACAGGCAATGCAGCCTCTCGGCGGTGACCAACCTTTTGAATGCTGGTGGGCCCCCCACGTGGACTGGCGAGCCCACCAGCATTAACCCCCTACTTCTTGCGTGTCAGGTTGCAGCTCTTGCGGGACAGGTCCAGCTTTGACCCCTTGGTCAGACAGGCCGCGATCATGTGGACCTGCTGGCCGTAGCCACGACCCTTTACCGAGGTCACGGCCCCGTCCGCGCCCACCTCGCAGGGGTTGTCGTCGGTGCACTTGCCGCCGGCTTCGTTGTGGGTGTTGTGGATCCCCACGATCGTGGTGTCGTCGGGGGCCAACAGCGCCGAACCGGAGGTGCCGTGGTAGGGGTCGCAGCCATCGCTGGTGGCGTAGCGGATCGAGTCGTTTTGCTGGTAGCCGCCCTCCCGCAGGTGTTTGACCACGGCCTCGGCGGAGCATTTCAGGCGCTCGCCGGTGGTGAGCGCGGTCAGCGGGTCGCCTGCGCGCACGGGGGTGGAGGTGAGTTGGAAGACCTTCGCGCCCTTGGCCTTCAACTGCGCGTAGGTCTTGTCCAGGCGGTAGAGCGCGATGTCGGTACCGGTCATCGTCGCGTACATCAGCCGCTTCGCGCGGGCGGTGGCCTGGGGGTAGCCCTGACGGTCGGCGATGGGCACCTCGCGGTCGGCGGGCCGGTCCACCAGCGCGGTTCCAGGTGCGGGCAGCTTCCCTTGCACGCAGTGACCGTTGGTCAGCATCAGCGCCGGGTCGTTTGGCCGGGAAGAGGCAGTGCGGACCACAGAGCCCATACAGCCCTCCAGGGCCACTGAGCCTTCCACGTTCGGGATCCGGTCGTCGGGGGGCACCTTGGCGCCGGTGATGATGTCGTTGATCCAGTCGGCGTGCTTGGTGGCATCGGTGTACAACGTCGGCGCCTTGTCGCCGCCGGGGCCAGTGACCACACCGGCCACCGCCCACTGGTCGCCGTCGCGGACCAGCGCAGGCCCGCCGGAGTCCATGTTGCTCGCGGCGACAGTGCCGTCGCGGCTACCGACGCACAGCTCCCCGCTGTCCGCGGACTCCGGACACTTCGAGATCGGCTGGACCACGGTGTCAGCCTCCCGAAGCTTTGTCGGGAAACACCCCGGATCATCGCTGTTGTCGCAGGTCATACCCCAGCCCATGATGCGGACGGGGGTCTTGGCCTGTGGTGTGGTCGATGCGATCCGCACTGGCTTGGCCCGAACCGGGGTCCGCAGGTGCATCAATGCGAGGTCCTTGCCCCAGATGCTCCCCTCCTCCTGATAGTTCGACAGCCGGTAGTAGTGGTCGACCTCCGCGACCTCGCCTCCGGACGTGGTGTCCAGCGACCCGACCCGGACCTTCCAGCCACGCGGGACACCCACCTTCGCCCCGGTCGGGTTCTTGCCGGCGCAGTGGCTGGCGGTCAGCACCCATTGCGGCGCAAGGACCACCACCCCGCAACCGTGTTTGTCCCGGCGCGGCGGCGCGGGAAACGACGGCTGGAACGAGCCCATGAACGAGTAGGCCTGGGGCGACTCGCTGCCACCAACGATGGCCTGCGCCGGAGAGACCGCCATCAGGGGCGCGGTTAGCGCAAGCACAGCACCAAACAAGAGGGAACATTTTGAACGTTTTCGCATGCGCCTCACGTTGGACGCCGGAGATATCCGCTTCGCCGCGAAACTGTTTCAGCGGTCACTCGACCGTGTATCGGTCCGCCTGCCCAGGCCGTGGCCCTTCGCGGATCACGACTTCGCCATCCAGCTCAGCGTGGACGAGGAACTCGTCCACTACCTGGCCACCCCCGGTTCCTCGACGACGCCTCCAACGCGCTGTCGTGAGCCCGACCTGGGGGCGAAGACCATGCCGTCGGACCGTGCTCGTCCGGCTGCAGTTGTCGCCGGGCCGGTCCAGTGACGCGGTGGCCGGATACGGACGGAGCTCACCATGTGCCGGCCGCGGCGCGTCCGTTGAACCGGAACGAGCTGGCCGCCGGGTCCCCGCGGATAGCCTCTGAAGCAACGGGTCACTTTTCTCCCCGGCTTTTCCCTATAGACAGAAGGGAAACGGTTCAGCGGCAGATCGAACCGGCGGGCAGGCTCACGAGCCAATGAACTTCTCTAGCGGCTCGGCGAAACGATCACGGCGTGTTCCGACGTGCACTCAAGAGCCACACCGGGAACGATCATCGCGGCAGGAGACGGATCAGGATCTACGCTCGTCTGCATCTGCTTCCGTATGCTCTCTTCGCCGACTCCCCGCGCCCCATGACTCCACTGCTTGCCTTGGACGTCCGGTCAGCCGCGCGATGTCTCAGAGAGCGGTCCGTGGCGCGGGCGGGTGCGGGCTGGCCATCCGGCGTCGGTGTCGACGCCCTCGGGGTCGCCACAGGCCAGATCACCGGCAACGCAAGCGCGGCAGGTGCGCTGCCGGTCCTGACCTGGGATTCGCCTTTGCTCAAGGTGACCTCTCGTATCCCTCGCGTACACCGGGCTAGGAGCGGCGGTTCTCGTGAAGGCTCATCGAGATCGGCAGCGTCGAGCGGGTCCATCTCAACGCCCGGAGTGGTCGTCCCGGAGGGGTGACGGTCAAGACCGGGCTGATCGGACGAACGAGCCCCGTGCCACTCGATGTCTCACAACAGGACGCTCTGCACGTGATGGCCACCAAAAACGCCGTGAAGGAGACGTGAGTGGCGGGCACCAGCCAACCTCACGAGTTCAGACCGGAGCATCAGCTCTACGCCCACTACGGACTTGGCAGCCTTGACGTAGCCACTCGTGGCGCGGCCGGGACATCGACACGGCATCGGCCAGACGGTGGCGGTCTGCCTGTTCGTGCGTCTGGATACGTCCGGGTAGTCGATGTGCAGTTCGATCAGGTGGCCTGCGAGGGCTTGTAAGCGACCGCCGGCAGACCGCCGAACTCAGCGTCGAAGGCCTGGAGAGTGTCGTCGTTCATGTGGCGGCGGAACACGTCGGTTGCGGTCTGGAAGGCTGCTGTTTCTCGCGCTTCGCGCAGCACGGCCGCCGGTGGCGACCCGTCGTCGGGGCAGGACAGCTCCTTTACCTGAGTGACACACATCCGCGCGCTGCTGGACGCGCGGTCAAGATCCGCTGGATGAGGTCCCCTCCAATGCTGGGGGGCGTACGCGGCTTCGCGTACGCCGGGCTGTGGAGAGGCGGTTTTCGGTGAATACTGATCGGGCACGTGCTGCCGTGACGGGTGGGCGGTCGCGGGGCGGTTGGATCCGGGGCAGGGGGGCGTGCGCTTCGGCTGCGGTGCTGGCCGTGGCCGGGCTGGGCGGCTGGCTGGGGCTGCCCGACGGCGACAGCGGAAATGGCCGGGCAACTGCAAGGGCCGCCGTCGCCGACCGCCTCAACCTGCCGTGGCCGCAGGAGGGGCAGACGAGTGTCGAGGTGGCGGGCCTCGGCAGCCTGGGCAGCCGAGGCGGGCACAAGCCGGTGCCGATCGCCAGCGTCACCAAGGTGATGACGGCGTACGTGATCCTCAAGGATCATCCGCTCAAGGACGGGGAGAGCGGGCCGCAGATCACCGTGGACGAGACCGCCGCTCAGGAGTCCGATTCGCTCAGCGAGTCGACCGTCCGGCTCACTGCGGGGCAGCGCCTGAGCCAGCACGAGCTCCTGGAATTGACCCTGCTTCCGTCCGCCAACAACGTCGCCCGGCTGCTGGCCCGCTGGGACGCGGGAAGCGAAAAGGCGTTCGTCGAGAAGATGAACCGCGCCGCAGCGGAACTCGCGATGACCGACACGACGTACACCGGGGCCAGCGGCATCGAATCCACCACCCGGAGCACGGCCGGCGACCAGCTCAAGCTCGCCCGCCAGGCGATGAAGCAGCCGGTGCTGCGCACGGTGGTGGCCATGCGCAGCGCAAAGGTGTCGGGTCTGAGGGGTGAGGTCACCAACACCAACCGGCTGCTGGACAAGCCCGGAGTGATCGGGCTCAAGACCGGTTCGAGCACCCCCGCCGGCGGCAATCTCATGTGGGCGGCCGAAGCGACGAACGGTGCCAAGCGGCACCTCGTACTCGGTGTCGTCCTGGGCCAGCGGGCCGACACCACGCCCGCTGAGGGCCTGGCGGCCGCCGTGGACCAGAGCGGTGCGCTGATCGAGGCGATACAGAAGGACCTTCCCGCCGCCCTTGGCGCCACCAAGGGGCCGTCCTGACCGCGCTGCGCGCCCGCGAGGGTGACCATGTCGCGGCTCGGTGCGCTCCCCTGGCCGACGAAGGCGTCGGCACCGTCCGGAACAGAGGCCGGTGGCGCAGCCGGTGGCACTCCAGGTTCCCGAACGGTGGCCCGGGCCGGTGGCGGCGCGGGCGGCTGATCGCCGTGGCCGCCGGCCTGTCCGCACTGCTCATGCTCGCGCATCCCTGGATCCCCAACGCATTCGGTAACGCGGGGAGCCTGGTGGAGACCTTCCTGCCCTGGCTGTGGGTGAGTGTGCCCGCGCTGCTGATCCCTGCGCTGGCGCGGCGGTCCGCGATCGCCACGGTTGCGGTACTGGTCCCGGCCGTCGTGTGGTGCTCCTTGTTCGGTGGCACGCTCACCGACAAACGCTCCGGCGGCGGGGATGTGACCGTGGTCAGCCACAACGTCCACGACGAGAACCCCGACCCGCAGGGCACCGCCCGCGCCCTCAGCTCCTCGGGCGCCGGGCTGATCGCCCTTGAGGAACTGACCCAGAGCTCCACCTCGGTGTATGAGCGCGTACTGGCCGCTGCCTACCCCTTTCACGTGGCGCAGGGCTCGATCGGACTGTGGAGCAAGTACCCGCTCCACGACGTGAAACCGCTTGCGATCATGCCATGGACTCGCGCCCTGCGGGCCACCGTCGACACCCCCAAGGGGCCCCTCGCCGTGTACGCCGCCCACCTCGCCTCGGTACGGGCACATCCGAGCACAGGCTTCGCCACCACCTGGCGCAATAAGACCGCCGACCGGCTTGCAACTGCTGTACGGGCCGAGCCACTGCCCCGCGTCCTGGTGGTGGGCGACTTCAACGGCACGACCGACGACAGGGCGCTGCGCCCCCTCACCGCACAGCTGAAGTCCGCTCAGGAGACGGCAGGCGACGGCTTCGGGTTCAGCTGGCCCGCCGCGTTCCCGGTGGCCCGGATCGACCAGATCCTTTCCCGGGGCGTCACACCGATGGCGTCCTGGACCCTGCCGCGCACCGGGAGCGACCACCTGCCCGTCGCGGCCTCCTTGCGATGGTGAGTGCGGTTAACCCGTTACCGTCTTGCATAACCCGACGACAACCTTCAGGTGACGACACCATGCCACAGCACGACAGCAATCCGACAGGAAGTCACAGCGGGGGCCCCGACGCCCCCCTGCACTTACTACTGGTCGAGGACGACGCAGCGATCCGCAGATCCGTCGGCATGGCCCTGGAACGCTACGGATACCGGGTGTCGGCGGCGCCCGACGGACTGACCGGCCTGGAGATGTTCCGGGAGAGCGGCCCCGACCTGCTGCTGCTCGATGTCATGCTGCCGCACCTCGACGGCATCGGGGTGTGCTACAAGGTCCGTGAAACGAGCCAGGCCCCCATCCTGATGATGTCCGCGCGGGGGGACGCACTGGACGTGGTGGCCGGTCTCGAGGCGGGCGCCGACGACTACGTCGTCAAACCCGTCGACACCCCCGTTCTAGTGGCGCGCATCCGTACCCTGATGCGCAGGGCCGCCTATACCGCGCCCACCGACCCAGCCACTGAGCAACCGGCCGCCGACGACAACGTGCTGACCTTCCGAAATCTCCGGATCGACACCCGTGGGCTGGAAGTGTGCGCGGACGGACAGCCCCTCGCGCTCACCCCCACCGAACTGCGGCTGCTCCTTGAGTTCGTGTCCGCCCCCGGCATCGTCCTGGAACGGCAGACGCTGCTGCGCAGGGTGTGGGACTACGGCTGGGAGGGGGACAGCCGGGTCGTCGACCTGGCCGTGCAGCGGCTGCGCAGGAAGATCGGCGCCGATCACATCGAGACCGTCCGCGGTTTCGGCTACAAATTCCGGCGCTGAGATGGCCTACCCGACTGGCCCCGCCCCCACGACCAGGTCCCCGGCTGCTACGCCCGCCTGGGTACCCGGCACCCGGATCGGCCGCGCGCTGCGGCGCCTGGCCGACCCGAGATCCCTGCACTGGAGGATCACCGCTACGGTCGCCGCCGCGGCCTGCGCGATGGCGCTGGGCATCGGAATCCTGGTGCACCGGAGTTCCGAAGCCGGCGCCATGAGCATCGGCCGCGACAAGGCACTGACCCAACTACAGTCGGCCGAAGGCGACTTTCGCGATGACCCGTCCGTGCGCGATAATCCGTCAGAGATCGGCATCTTCATCGATGATGAGCTGCCGGACCCGCTGCGAGAGCGGCTTGCCTCCGAGCCCGCCCCCGTGACCTGGTACGACGACCGTGAACCGGAGAAAGACCCCGACATGTGGGCGGCAACGCGCGTCAATGGGACCGAGGTTGCCGTATCCGTCCCAATGATCATGGATGTGCTCAGCCTCAAGGCACTGGACCGGCACATGACGTACGCCGCGATCGCCATGCTCACACTCGTCATCCCCCTCACTGTCCTGGCTGCCGAGCTGGTGCTGCGCCGCCTGCGCCGCGTGGCGGGCACCGCCCGTCGCATTCGCCACGGCGAGCTCGACGCGCGTACCGCGAGCCGCCGCCACGACGAGATCGGCGAGATCTCCTCGGCCGTCGACCTCATGGCCGACGCTCTCCAGGAACGCCTGCACGATGAGCAGCGCTTCACCGCCGACGTCGCCCATGAACTGCGCACCCCCCTGGCCGGCCTCGTCACTTCGGCCTCCCTCCTGCCCGAGAGCGAGGCCACCGACCTCGTCCGCGACCGCGTGCAGGTGCTGCGCACCCTGGTCGAGGACCTCCTGGAGATCTCCCGCCTCGATGCGGGAGCCGAACAGGCCAACGCCCAACAGGTGCCCCTGGGCGAGCTGGTGACGGAGTGCGTACGGCGCACCGGCCTTGAGACACGAATCACCGTCATCGGGCACCCGCTCGCCGAGACCGACCCGCGCCGACTCGACCGCATCGTCACCAACCTGGTCCTCAACGCTCACCGCCACGGCGGGCCCCCGGTGGAGATCACCGTAGACACGACGTCCATCGTCGTGCGCGACCACGGCCCCGGATTCCCCCCAGGTCTCCTCGCCCACGGCCCACAGCGCTTTCGCACCGGCGCCGCCGAACGCGGCCACGGACACGGTTTGGGCCTCACCATTGTCCTCGGCCAGGCTCGGGTCATCGGCGCCCGCCTCACCCTGACGAACGCCACCCCTCACGGAGCCACCGCCACCCTCGAACTGCCCCACCAGGAGCACGTCGTCATCCCGACCGCCGAGCTCGATCATGGTGCATACCCTTGGGCACCGACCTTCCGGAGCTGACCTGCGGTCTCTGCGAGAGCTCACGGTGCCCTGGAGCCTTTGAAGACTCATACAGGTTCGCGCGGAGTTGGATGCGAAGGCGCCCGCTGCCCTCCAGTCCCTCAGATGTGCTGTCAGCCGGCGGGCGCACTGTTCAGCGGATCGAGGGATGAGCCCACTCTGAAGGGTGACCCAGCTGGATCTGCAGAAGCGGTTCAGCAAGGGTGAGGCGCTGCGTCGCCGCTTGCGAAGGAACCACGACATGCCAAGGTCAAGCCTGTTGTTCTCCCTGCTGGTTGTCTCACTCGTGGCCCTGGGCGGTGTCGCTGCCGACCCCGCCGGTGCCGAAGAGGCAGTAGGCCGACCACCGACCGGTTGTCCACGAGTTGAGGTGGACGCCGATGCCAATACTGGATGGGTACAGACCGCGGACGTGTCCCTGCTGATCCGGGAGCACCCCACGACCCGCAGCCGCGTACTGGGCTCCCTGCCGCCCTGCACCGTCATCGCCGTCGACCGCAGCCGAGCGGGCCAGAGAATCGGCAACACCCGTACCTGGTACAGGCTGGAGGGGCAACGAGGCTGGGTCAGCGGTGCCTACACACGCACCCTGCGCCCGGTACTCACCGGATGAGGCAGGTGGCCCGTGTGCTCCCATCCCTGGCGCCACCGGTGCACCAACCGGACACTGATACGTAACTGCTGGGCAACGGCGGGCGGCTTTGTCGTGTTCAAGGGCGAACAACTCGCCGCCTGCAACCGAATGGGCCCGTGAAACGCTCGATGCTCAGCGGTCAGCCCGCCCCTTTACAGGTGGGCGAGATCGCTGCGCTGATCACCTCGAGTACGGGAAAATCGGGGTGGGTGTCCCGGTCAGCCGATGGGCCTGCGATGCGAGCGAGCTCGTTTTACAGGATGGCGATGGGGGCCGGCCAGGCGACCACGGATTGTTGCCAGGGCATCGGTTGCCCGGTGCCGGAGCACGCGTGTCAGATTCCACCATTTCCCTTGGCTCCTCCGGGGCACCCTCCGAGCACGCACGCACCATGCGGGAGGAGACCACGATGCCCGGCTCCAGGATGTGCAGGACGAGGTGATCCATCTGCGGTCCGCGGGAGTGGACTTGGGCAAGCGTTTCCTGCTGGCCTGTGTCCGCGTTCCCTGCACGAAACGGGCCGGCAGCTGGTCGCTGGAGACAGAGCGATTCGGCACCACTACCGCCGAGCTGCGGCGCCTGATGGGCTGGCTGCTCGGGCATCGAGTCGAGGCGGTCGTCATGGAGGCGACCTCGGACTACTGGCGCGGCGTCTACTACCTGCTGCAGCCGCATCTGAACCTGATGCTGGTGAACCCCGGCCACCTCAAGGGCATCCGCGGCCGCAAGACCGACCCGAGCGACGCGGCCTTCCTTGCCCGCGCCGGCCCTTCTGGCATGGTGATGGCCTCCTTCATCCCCGGCCGGGACATCCGCGAACTGCGTGATCTCACCCGCCGCCGCACCGAACTGGTGCGGGCAGCGGGATGGGAAGCCCAGCGGCTGGAGAAGGAACTCGAGGACACGGGCATGAAACTCTCCGCCGTCCTCAGCGACATCACCGGCGCCAGCGGCCGGGCCATCCTGGAAGCTCTCATCCGTGGTGAACGCGATCCGGACCGCCTTGCCGACCTCACCCACGGCAGAGCCCCCAAATAGGATTCCCGCCCTTATCGACGCCCTGGACGGCGAGTTCACCGGCCACCACGCCTTCATGGTCCGCCACTACCTCGACGAGATCGACCGCTGGAAGGACGTCATCGCCACCTTCGATACCCGCATCGTCCAACTCCTTGCCGACCATGAGCGGGATATGGAAGTACTGCAGACTGTCCCGGGCATCGGCCGACTCGGCGCCGAAATCGTCATCGCCGAGACCGGTGGCGACATGACCCAGTTCGCCTCCGCCCACCACTTGGCCTCCTGGATCGGCGTCTGCCCGGGCCAGAACGAGTCCGCCGGTGTGAGCAAGAGCGGCCGCATCCGTCCCGGCAACGCCAACCTCAAACGCCTCCTCGGGATCGCCGCCATGGTCGCGATCAGGAACAAGGACTCCTACCTCGGTGTCTTCTTCCGCCGCTTGTCAGCCAGACGCGGCGGCAAACGCGCCCTCGTCGCCGTGACACACAAACTCGCCATCGCCATCTGGCACGTCCTGCACAACCACCAGCCCTACCGCGACCTCGGCGCCGACCACTTCACCCGCCGCGACCCCGAACGCGCCATGCGCCGCATGCTCAAGGAAGCCAATACCCTCGGCCTGACCATCCGCTTCGAACCCATCCAGGCCTGACCGACTCAACACGTCATTTTCGTGTCAGATCCTCATACGAGGCCTACGGCGACAATCGCAGCATGTCGGCCCCAACGACATCACGCCAGCAAGATCAGTAGCGGCTCAGTCTCCAGGTGTCCTTGATCAAGGGGAAGCTTCACTCCACGTCGTCAGGGCCACGCGGTTCACGTCGGGATGAGGTGCCCGAGCCCGTAGGAGGCGAGCGGGGCGCGGAACGGCTTCCAGATGGCGGGGTCAGCCAGGTTCGTGAAGAGTCCGGAGCACGTGTTCGTCTCTCCGGTCACGAGCCCGTACACAACCGTCTTGCCGGAGGCACCTGATGCCTTCGGGTCGAACAGTGGCTCCCCGCTGTCCCCGGCCCCGACCCGCGTCTTGGTGGTACCCGCGCAGATGAACCGCGTGTCCCAGGTGCCTTCTTTGGTATCGAACTTCTTGACGGCAGCTTCGCTTCGCGCATGCGCGACGGCTTGCTGTCCGGATCGTCGAATTTGGTACGCCCCCACCCTGCGGCCTGTAGGAAACGGCCGGGCTTTCAAGATGATCCCCGGCGGAGGCAGGGCAGCCGTGCGTGCCTTGTTGACCGGACGGTTGAGGACGATGAGCCCCAAGTCCGTGTTGGTCAGGGTGCTGAACTTGGGTGGCTGTATATGGAGAACTTGTCACTCTTCACCACTGTTGCACCGGGCTTGCTCGCGTCGGCCCGCCCCAGGACCAGCCGTATCTTCGCTTTGCCCTGCTCGGCTGCATTGGAGCAGTGTGCCGCCGTGGCGACGACGCGCTTGTCGACCAGCGCCCCGCCGCAGAGGTGCGACCATTTCCCGTCCGCATCCTGCTGCTCGATCTGTACGACGAAGGGTCGTCTGCCGTCGCCGACCGGCGTCCCGCCAACGATGGCCGACGCTGAGGGCGCCACGGCCAGCACAGTTCCGAAAGCACAGACATCCGCGAGGGGGGGGGCGACCGTCCTCCCGCTCGCCGACATCAACATACGGGACCCAATTCCGTCTGCCGCAGGGCACTGCCCCGGCGGGCTTGTGTGAGGACAGAACCTGACTGTCCCTTCCGCGAAGATCTTTGCCCAGCCAACTGTCTGGCCCACGGCGGTCTCACATCAAGCCGATCACGGCACTCCGTCGATTGGGTATCAGCGTTGGCAATCCAGCAGCAATCCGCTATCTGGCCTGGTCAGAGGCATTGTTTGGAGTGCAGTTGGCTGATGGCATGTCAGGGACGGTCTACCGTGTGCCGACTGGCGGCGTACTGGATCATCAAGTTGCGCGTGGTTGTCGAAGTGGGGAGGACAGGGGCTGGCGACACCTGGTTGTGTGTGATTGGTGGGGGGAGCTGGGAAATCACATCGGCGCCGGCATGCAGGGGGAGCTGCTGCAGGTGTCGGCCGCGATCTGGCAGACCGGGGGAGCCGACGACGAGGTACGAGCGTCGCCAACACCGCCCATTCAGTGGCGGGCGGATCTGGCGATAATCGAGGCACCACACGGCTAGCGCGGCTTCCACCTCCGGCAAGGGCCACCAACTCACCTACCTTGAATAGGACTTCTCAGGCACGTTAATCCCAACGCGAACCGGCCGGACTGGACCATGTCCTGCAGGTGTCTCTCCACGCTGACGCCGGCACGGAAGTCCAAGTAAGAGACGTACAGACACGCGTGTCCCTCACGTCGGCAGGCGGCTTGCCACTGTTCGGAGGCCGGATACTCCATACACTCGCCTCCCGGCATGGCGAGGACGGCCCAGCCATCATCGGACAGGCAAAAGTGGGTTTCCCTCCAGAGCCGACGCGTCAGGGAGCCGGGGGCGGGGTCCAGTCCGAGCGCGGTGGCCACGCGAGGCATGATGCTGTCGCTCTCCTGCGGGCCGCAGTGAGCCAGAAGGGCGTACGCGCGCACTCCCTGTCCTGGCACCATCGCTGTCCAGCCCGCCATGGCCAGGTCTCCGAAGCCACTGACCAGGTCGGTGATCTTGACAATGCCCATGGCGTCAGACCTTCCTCGGGACAGCCCGGAGAGCAAGCCAAAGGACGAAGACGCTTCCCGCGGCCTCGCCACCCGCCGCGAGACCTGGTGACCTGGGCGGCGTGAGTCGGCTGCCCTGCCGTTTCCTCACACGGCAGTGCTTGGACGGAGGAGACTGCTCAGGAGCCAGTTGGGCGGGTGTCTACCTCCTAGCCTGTTCCTTCTGGGCCGGGTCAAGTGACGCCTCTGGCGCCGCCCGAGGGGCCCCTCCTGGAGGGCATCGCAGTAGGGGCGGAGTTTGTCGTTCTGCGGCCGCTCTCAGTCGCAGTGGTCAGGCGGGAGGGCTCTCGTTGGCACAGGTCAGCCACCGCCGGGTGGCTGCCCGCGCTTCGTCCGCCTGTTCCGGTGTGATAAGACCTTCCACGTCCGGAAGACGCCCCAGGAGGACGCGTATCTGTTTGAGCTCGTCTGCGCTGACGACCCAGACAGACGATGTGGAGGAACCGTCATCATGCCAGTCCAGCACGCTCAGGGTGTGGTGCCGATCGGTCATCATGTCTCTCCTCTTCTTCGCACTGGCATTGCCCCCGGACCCGGCATCAAAGACGCGAAACGCAGGTCCGCGCGCATTCAACCCGTCACAGAGTCTTAGAGCTCCTTGTGACGGTGGCGGCCTGTGGACCCTTCGGGCCAGAGACCATCTCGAACTCCACCTTCTCTCCTTCCTCCAGGGAGCGGTATCCGTTTCCCTGGATGGCCGAGTAGTGAACGAACACATCGGGTTCTCCGGCGTCCGGCCGGATGAACCCGAATCCTTTCTGGGCGTTAAACCATTTGACGGTCCCTTTAGCCATGGCCCCTCCTGAGGCTGAGGCGGCGCCCCACTGATTACCTGTGGGGTGTCGGTAGGCTGCCCTGCGGTGAAGAGCGACTCATCGCCCGCAAGTACTGATGCCTCTCTATATGTTCTTGCTCGGCGATCTGCCCTCGGGGCAGGGGGACGATTCAAAGTCTTGGTACTCATGCGGCGTCACAGGTCAGGTCAGGGGCCGCTCTGGTTTCAGCGGGTCGGCGGAGGGCGGGCAGGGGGCTTCACGAAGACCGCTGGCGATGCTGGGACGTCTGGCAGAGCCAGGGTGCTGATCACGACATTGCGGAGAGCGGCTCTGCTCTCCGGTGCGTGCCCGGTACAGATCTTCGCCCCACGCACTCCCCGCACAGTTCCACTGCGGTCCACGTTGACTGGGGTGCTCGGACCCGCCAACCCTGTACCGCATGGCCCAACGGTCAGGGGTTTACGACGGATTTGATCCAGGGCTTCTTGGCAGACACGTTGGTGTACACGGTGGGGTCCACGCCCGTTGTGCCTCCGCTGCCGGAGGTAGCACCGACCAGCGTCCACCTGCCCTTGGCCTTCACCAGAGCGGGGCCGCCGGAGTCCATGTTGGCTGGCCCGCGGCCGTTGACAGAGGCGATACAAAGCTCCTTGCCCGGCACGAGCCCGGAATCCGCACAGGACCTGTCCGCCAATCGCTTGGTGTCGAGTTCTCTCAGATCCTTCGGCCAGCAAGAGGCCGCATTCTTGCTGCAGGTCAGCCCCCACCCAAGGACGCGCATGCCGGTTCCCGGCTTGGGAGCATGGGAGGCGATCTGGACGGGCGTGGCGCGAGCGGGTTTCTTCAGCTGCAACAGAGCGATGTCGCCGCCGTAGGCCCCGTCGGGGTGCGCCACGGCACGTTTCACCCCGATCAGTTCACCGCCCTTGTCCACCTGGGCAGAACCGATCCTCACCTTCCACGCATCGACCTTGCCACCGCGCACGCAGTGTCCGGCCGTGACCATCCACTGCTTGGCGATGAGAGCGGCACCGCATACATGCCCGTCCGGGCGTGGGGAATCGGGCCGCTGCAATGACCCCATGACGGGATACGCCTCCGAGGCCTTGTCACCGTTGACGATGGCATGCGCCGCCGGGGCCGCTGGGAAGGCTATTGCCGCTGATGCCAGAAGAGCGAACAGAGTACCGCGCTTGATCAACATGAGGTCAGCCTGCGCACCGTGTGCATCCGCCGTAGGCACATAGGCGATCAGCTACGTATCAACCCAGCTTCGATCACCCGCGCACCCTGCCGATCCCGCTCTGCTCGCCCAACCGCTCACTCAGCATCCGCGGCCGGGCGTCAGCGCCGCCCGATTGAGCAGAGCTGAGAAACTCTCCGCGGCGGCGCTATTGAAGCAGGTCCGGTGCATTCCCCAGCTCTGCTGCAGTCCCAACCCGCCTACGCCGTACAGGACTTTGGCGGATGTGTATTCGCTGCCGCGATCCGAGTGTGTGATGCATCCGGGCACGAGACGCGTTTGCGGTTCACGCGCCGCCCCAGGCACAGGTGCGATCGCACCCCGCTTGAACTCCGCGGGGTGCCGCAGAGCAGCTGCTCTCCGGACTTACCCGCTTGTAGGAACGGGACGGCGCGTACTCGCGAACACGCACCCTCCTCGCTGCCATGATCGCCAGCGTCGGCATCGCTGGTCGAGGCGGATCGCGCTGAGGATGGTCTTGGTGATCTTTTCGCTGCCGTCGCAGAGGGCGGCTTGGCCGATCCGTCGGCTCGACGCTCATCCCGGTCGGAAGGTCGCGGTCGGCCTCGATCCCTTCGATCAGGGCCTTCGCACGGTGGTAGTCGGACTCCTGATCGGCCGCATCCTCCAGGCCGTGAACCTTCGCTGCGAGCTGAGGGGCTCACGGGCGACGGAATGGATCGCCTTCCCCCGCCATTACCTCCCTAAGGCGACATGAACTCGACCTGCCCCAGACAGAAGACCAGGGTGAGCGACGGCAGTCGGGTCTGGGGAGTCCGGTGCAGCGGGATCGAGGGCGGCGGCGTGCTGGCTCCGGGAGGGGTGTCTGGACGACGAGTGCGGGCTCTGCCGTTCACATGGCTCAGGGGGCGCCCTTGCTGCTCATCGCTCCGTGCAGCTAGGGCGCGTGGCGTTGGCCGCTTCGATTTCTCGGGTGCGGCCGCCTGGCGGCGAAGCAGGGGTGGCACGCAGGGAACGCCAGCGCCCCCAAGATCGGAACGTGGACAGCAAGTTCCAGTTGGGGGTAGGCCTCACCCGTGCAGATGGACCGTCCCCGGTGCATCACCGCGCACAGGCAGTGGCATGGTTCAACCTGTTCGACCGACGTGTCCAGCATGGGCAGAGACCTCACGTTCTATCGGGTTGATCCTGAGCGTGTCGTACGCGGGCTGTCACCGCCCCAGGGGTGCGCTGCCCTGGGACGGTGGCCACGCCGTCGAGCGTGCCGACCGCGAGGTGCTAACCGCGAGGCGCACCAGATGTTCTAACGCCAGATCGACAACCTGCTCCGTCAGTTGGGCACCGCGAAGCCGTCGCGCAGAGATTGACATCGCGGCGGGCTCTGCCCCTGGCGGTGACGACGACGCCCGCACCCCCGCGTCCCTGCCCAAGGACGTCGCCGTGATCATCAACGCGGGTGCAGCTGCGCAGGCAGGTACGGTTCCTCAAGCGCTCCTCTCAGCCTGAAGGTCCGCCAGTCGGATCGGGGAGACCGGTTTGCCTGGCCGGATCACCACGTGATGCGGGCGGCCCCGGTGCCGCCGCTGCTGCCGAACGCATGCTGGGTGCCGCCCTTGCCGCCCGTGGCTGCTCCGCCGGGCGGGTCGCCCTCGGGCATGGCGCCTGAGCCCCAGCCGATATGGGTGGCGTCCAGCGTGCGTGGATTGCCCGCAGCTCCGCCGCCACCACCACTTCCGCCGGATACCCAGGCGCCGCCGCCACCGCCGCCGCCACCGTGGCTGCCGTCGCCGGCGCCGCCGCCGCCACCCCCGCCGGCCCAGCCGAAGCATTTGCCGCCGCCGCCGACACCGCCGCCGTTTCCGCCGCTGCCGTTGCTTCCGCCGACGCCGCCGATGCCGGCGCCGCCGCCGCCGCCGCCGTTTCCGCCGCTTCCGCCGACGCCGCCGCCGTTGCTGTCGCCGTCGCCGTCGCCCTTGCCGCCGACGTCGGTGCTGCCGGCGCCGCCGTGAGCCGTGCTGCTGCCGCCGCTGCCGCCGTTTCGAAGTCTGCCGCCGCCACCGCCGGCCTCGCCGCCGCCGTCGCCGCCGGCCTCGCCGCCGCCGTTGCCGCCGTAGTCGCCGCTGTCGTAGCCGCTGCCGCCACCACCGCCGCCGCCAGGGGCGATAAGGATGGTTTTGTGGTTGAGGTCGGCGCTTGTGTAGTCGCCTTGGCTGCCGATGTGGACGGTGAGCGCGTCAGTAGCGGTGACGGTGAGGACGTCGCGGAGGTATACGCCGGCGCCGCCGGCGCCGCCGCCGCCGCCGGCGTGGCCGTCGCCGCTGCCGGCGTTGCCGTCGCCTCCTTGTCCTCCGGGTCCCCAGAGTTCGACGAAGACGTTGTCTACCCAAGAGGGGATGGTGACGGGCTGGTCGTCGCCGGGGGTGGTGATGTAGGGGAAGGACTTCTGGGTGCTGGGGATGACGGGGCACCAGGTGGTGCCAGTGACGAGGTGTGCGCTGTCTTGGACGACACCGTCGCTGTTGAGGGTGGGGGCGGCCCAGGTGAGGCCGTTGGTGAAGTCGGTGGGGAGGTTCCAGCCTTTCCAGTTTTTTCCTTGTGCGTCGGTTGTGGCGTTGATGTTGAGGGCTACGGGTTTTCCGTTGCTGTCCTGGAAGGCGCGGTGGGGCGTGTGGGTGAGGGCGTCGATGAGGTAGCACTGGTTGTTGCCGAAGAACCAGATGTTGGTGCCGCCTGCGGTGAGGAAGGCTGCGTCGACTTTGGTGAGGGGAAGGCTGCCGCCTTCTGCGTTCCCGTGTATCCGAACTGGGTGGCGATGGGGACGGGGTCGGTGACGGCGCGTGTGTGTTTCGAGGCGTTGGGGTCGGTGTCTCTTGTAGCTGCCTCGCCTGGCTGAGGGCAGTGGATGATGCATTCGTTCCTTCGAACAGGAAGACGACGATTTCACGTCCACGCAGAGGGCGGCGTCGACGGAGGTCCAGGGGTTCCAGTGGCCCAGCGCAGGCCGTTCGTGGTCTGGTTGCCGGATTATGCTTCCGCAGGAGCATTCCTCTGGGCCCGTCGGGCGCGTCGCCAGAACCAGGGGCGCGCTGGTGCCGGTCCAGGAGTAGCGGTCGTAGAGTTGCCGGAGATGCGGTACAGGCCTGGCCGGGTAAGGGCCTCCGCTGTCCCAAGGGGACTCGGACTTCCGGCGCGGAGAATGCCGTGCGTGCGGGTAATTGGAGACGAGGATCATCGTAGGCGGGTACACGGTGTCCTGCCCGTGGGGACGAGGGGAGATGGGGCCGTCCCAGCCGCTGGCGCACCGGGGCGGCAGCACAGACAACCGGCGAAGCGATCCGCCTGCGCTGCTCCCTCCTGAATTTCTTGTTCTGGTATAGGTGTGTCCCGCGTTGTTTTCCCTCGCCCTACATCAGCCCGGCCCATCAGGCCGCTGCCCAAGTGCCACCTGTCTTCGCTGGCAGGAAGGGGTGGTCTGCCGGCGAGGGGGGGGCCGGACTCAGGCCGGCGAGGCTACCGCCTGCCTCAGCCCCACCGGCGTTCGGGCAGCCCCAGCTTCGCGAACTCGGCCAGGAGCCGCGCCTTGTGCCTGAACCGTGTGCCCGCCGCCGTATCCCGCGGCAGCAGGCCGTCGTAGCCGGCGTACTGGTCCATCGCCCGCCGTGGCAGAGCCAGCGCGGCTCCCACCTGGTGGCCACCTGCTGTGTCAGGTCGGTCAGACCCGGCAGTGGCCGGCTGCCCCCGTATCCAACGGCCTATGTGACCGCGGTGGGCGGCGGTTGGGGCGAGCCGTCTCATCCGGTCGTG
>NZ_CP108431.1 GCF_041435335.1 Streptomyces sp. NBC_01283 | reverse complement strand
TGGTGAGGGCGTGCAGGGCAGCAGTGTGGTCGCCGAGTGCGGTGAGGGCCTGTGCACGCTGGTAGTGCAGCGCGCCGGCAGGGTAAGCGGTGAAGGGCCCGGAGGCAGCGTCGGTCTGCCGGTACATGGATTCGGCGCGGGCCACTGTGGCCAGCGCGGTATGGCGGTCGTGCCGGGCCTGTATAACGCCCAGATGGGCGAGAGTGTAGGTCTGGATGGCGGGTGGAGCGTGGCGGGCGTGATGGGCTGCGCGTTCAGCGAGGTTCAGGACTGCGGGGTGGTGGTGGCCCAGGTCGTGCGCGTGAGTGGCCATGGTGCGCAGAGCGATGGCCAGAGTGGCGGCATCGTTGGCGTCGGCGGCGAGCCGGGCGGCCACCTGATGGTAGTGCTGAGCGGTGCGGTCGTGGCCGCTGTCGGCGCACAGGTTGCCGAGCAGCAGGGTCAGCTGGGCGGTGGCATTGAGCAGGTCGCGGTGGACCCTTTCGCGGGCGGGGGCGTGCAGGAGGGGGGTTGCGTGGTGGGCGAGGTAGGTGGCCAGTGTCGGCCGTATGTGCTGTCCGCCGTACTGCTCGGCCGCGTTGAAGAAGAAGGTTGTCAGGGAGCGCAGATGCTCGGCTTCAGCCGTTCCGGGGCGCATGTCGGGCCCGGTCGGCCCCCGGCGTGTGAGCGATCCGCCAGGGAGGGTCAGGTCAGGAACGAGCAGAACAGCGAGACTGAAGACGCTGGCACTGGCCAGCGTGCGGCGGGTGGGGGCGAGTTCGGCGGCGGTGAGCTGGACGAGCTTGTGTACGGGGTCGGCTTCCCAGGACGGGTCCACCGTGGTGGCTGGGGCGCGGGTGAGACCCGCCTCCTGCACGGTGACCGGTCTGCCCAGACTACGGGAGAGACATTCGAGCAGGAGGGCTGGAGCGGGCGGTCTGGGCCGGGCGCCAGCCAGCCAGCGCCGCACCGTGCTGTGATCGCACACCACCGACGAGCCGTGTTCGGCGGCAACCGCGCGCAGCGCGCGGGCCAGCTGTGTGGGGCTCAGGCCGGCCGTCTGCATGAGCATCTGCAAGGCGGTGTTGGGCGTGCGGGGCATACGGTTCCCCTCCACTACGCGCCACCACGAGGCTGTGCGCGCACAGCTGTCGAGTCGAGACCGTCATGGGCATGGCGTTGCCTAGGGAGTGGTGCCCGACCAGGTGTACCCTCTGGGGCGTTTGCTGCCTAGACGTGCGTCGGACGGACCAGCCGGAAACCGGCCACAGTTGAAGGTTCAGCCCGACGGTCAAGCTCGCGGCGTCGAGCAGATTCATCGGCTCACCGGCCGCAGTACATCACTGTGGCACCTGCACCATCGGGGCGAACAGCCCAAGCACTATGGAAATCTGTCTCGAATGCGGTGGACCGGTCTGCTGCCCAGTCTGAGCGTCTGTGAGCGCTGCCCGAAGAGGCAGCCGCCGCTTGATTCGTTGAGTTCGTCTGGACTTGGGGGACAAGTTCCCGGCCGCCGCGTGCTGTGGGGACAGCGCCCGGGGCGAGTCGTGCAGTTCGACGTGGAGATCTTGGGCGTCGTCTGCACAGGACATCTGACGAATCCCCCGCAAGCGTGCTCGACGGCGACCGGCGCCTTGATCGGGCCGTGGCGGGGCCAACGGCTGTAACGCGCTTGCAAGCGTGCGTTCTTGGCCTGGGCCGCACCGAACGTGGGGCGGCGGCATGTCACCGCCGGTCTCGGCCTCGACTCCCTCAACCACCCCCGGTTCACTCCAGGGATCGAGTCCAGCAGGCCCTACACCGGGTAGAAAGGCGCCAGCGCTCCTCGACGCGTGCCGTCAGCCGGTCGGTCAGCTCGGGGATCATGCTGCGCAGTCGGGGCTTGGCCAGGACCTGCGCGCCTCGCTCGCCCTCGATCAGGGCCTGGAGCAGGGCACGACCGGAGACCCTCGTGGGGCCGGAGACGACCGCGGGCTTGGTGTTGGGATCCTCCAGCAGATTCTCCAGGCGCTGCACGGCCTGGGCACGCTTGCTGGTGAGCTGGGTATGGACTCAAGCCACGTCGGTTCGCGTACCGGCGTCGTGTCGATCACCAGGCTGACGTCCGCGCCGAGTAGGCGTTCACGCAGATCGAGGGGTGGCGTTGGCGGCGGCGGTAGTAGAAGGTCTCGGTGGAGTTGAGGACGCCGGCGCCGCGTGGCCCGGTCGGGCCAGGTGCGGGTGCTGATTTCCTCCTGAGCAGGGCTCAGAGACTCCCCGTGGCCGCATTGTCGAAGCGTGATCCGGTGTGTCCGCGGCACTGCGGCGGTCTCAACGCCCCAAATTTGGGGACGGACAGCGTTAAGGTGACACACCCTCGTCACCGCTCGGTCGACGGCTTGGATCGAACAGAATCAGAGTGGATCCGGGCGGTACCGTGATCGTTCCGATAGGTGCAGATAGCCCGGAAGGTAAACACACACTGTGGGTTGATCTGGGTGGGTCGAAGGTGAATGTGTGGTCGTCGGTGGTGTTCATGGCGACGAGGTACCCGGCGTAGTCGAGGAAGTAGAACGGGGCCTTTCCCACCATCAACTTCTCCAGACCGGTGACGTTTGTCGTGCCTGCGGTCGGATTGCAGTCGGGGGGCACCGGCGCAATCGGGAGCTGCAGGCCAGCCCAGGCTTGGTGCAGCGCTGGGCCGGGTGGCGTGTTGCCACCCGCAGTGGTGTTGGGTACAAGCTCTGGGCTGTTGATCGCGTAATCGGTGCTTACCCAGTCCTGGACATTGAAGGTGTCGGTGGGCGGGTTCGCCGGATCGAATGCAGGTTGCACCCATATGGTGGCTGACCTTTCGGATGTTGGGGTAAGCAGGTGCACCCGCGCCAGGTTGTTCACTGCTTGCCGTGCACGGAAGTACAGCGAGCAATAAAACAGCTCCTGGCCTCGTTTGACAGCCAAGCAGGCATTGACTTCGTCGGTGAAGACGAAATCTGCTCTCTCCCACCGACCGGGAAGACGTGCTGGTGAGGCGGGGGCAGCTTGGAACGAGGGGAGCTGGTAGCCGAGGAACTTGAGGGCATTGAGTCCGACTCTGCTCCAGTGGTTGGTGGTCTGCAAGGCCAGTGTCGGCCCGAATTGACCGTCAGCGATCATCTCCTGGGCATAACCGAGCAGGTCGGGATCGCTGAATGTCGCAGCGGCGGTGATGGTGGAAGAGTCCCAGTCTGCGCGCTCGCCGTAGACGATGTCTCCGGGGTAGGTCTCGTTCCGCCACCCGATCATTGACTCCATGCGCATGCACGTCTTCCCACTGGCATCGGTGGCTGGGTATCGGAACCAGCTTCGTGCCTTGCACATCTGCACCATGCGGTCCCGGAGTCGTTCATCGACCACCGCACCGTTTCCCGCGTCGGCGCCGAGTTTCCAGCCTGCGCCGCCCGCAACCGACCACCACATTCGTGCCAGTGTGCCGTTGGTCTCGCCGTAGTTGCCAACAAAGCCGAGCTCCCGGCTCAGTCCCTTGGGGGTGACCAGGTAGTAATTGTGTCCTAGTACCCATGAAGGGTTGCCTGCTTCGTCCTCATTTCCCTGGAAGGGTGCCAGGCCGACCGAGATGTACAGCCAGTGCATCGCTCGCGCCTGCGGCCAGGCGTCAGCGGGAGAAACCAGGGAGAGTCCCCGGTTGCATTCGTAGACACCGAGTGCTGCGTACTGGTTCTGGTTTGTGTAATGCCGGGTGTGCCGACGCCAGTACTCCCGGCTGTTGTACAGCATGTCGCGGTAGGCGGTGCGCCGCGGTACGGGTGTGTCATGCTCGGGGAGCGGCGCGGTGATCGAGATGTCGTCGAACCAGGCAGATTCATTGTTGGTCACGCATATACAGAATTCGTACTGAGTGGAATTCGCCGGCACGGTGAATGTGTTTTTCAGCTGCTGCCAGCCGGAAACCCCAGTGGTGGTGCGCTGTTCGCCGCAACTGGCTACGTAGGCGCCCTGCGCGTCGTAGAACTGTGTTAGTACGTGGGGGGTCTTCGCAGTTGCGTCGGTTTTCACCCATACTGAGTAGGTCATGGTGCCTTGACCCGTAAGTGCTCGGCTGTTCGAAGTCACCGTCAGCGCACCGCCGCCGGAGACGAGCTTGGCGGATGCAAGCCCGGAGTGGGTGATCGTGGTGTCCCGGCTTAAGGTTCCGTGATCGGCCCAGGCTGCCGCTGTCCATCCCTGCGGCGTTGGCCCGCCTCCCTCGAAGCCGAGATTGAGCAGCGCTAACGGCCCCTGTGTCACACACTTGTCCAGCGAGGGTTGAAGATCACCCCAAGCCGTGAATAGCACTACGCCGACTCGGCCGAATCCTTCCCACTGCTGTGGGGAGTTGGTGAGCGCGGTAGGGTCTTTCTGCCAGGCGTTGTACTGGGCGTCGATGGCTTGGCAGACAAGTTCGAGCGCGTCGGCATTACGGTAGGCCGGGGATTCCGGCCAGTAGTAGCCGCGGCAGAGCATTTCGTAGTGCCACGGGTCCATCGAGGTGGGCTGCCTGCCGTACAGGAGCGCATCCTGATCGCGCAGTGCCCGAGCGCGGACTGCGGCGATGGCTGGGTCGTCGGTGGGTATGCGTATTCCCGGGGGCGCCGGCTGTCCGAAGTCGTCATCGGGCCCGGGCAGAAAACATGGGTCGGTGTGCGTGTAGGCCCGGTAGATTCCCCGGGACGGTGTCGTCATGGCGAAGTAGTAATCGCCTGTCGCATTGCTTCCATATGGGTAGACCCTGCCTGTCGACGCGATGCGGAGCCGCACTGAGGATTCCCCCCGAGCGCAGGACAGTGGCAGGGTGTGGCTGAAGAACGCACCGGGCAGTCGCGGGGCCGTGTGCATCATGTCGATGGCGTCTACAGGCCCTTGGTCGATCCAGCCCATCATCTTGCCCTCGATGAAGACCTGCAGCCGCCAGAGATCGTTGCACGAGGCGTCGGAGCTACAGTCGCCTCCCCAGAATTTCACCGTGAGGTAGTTCATTTTCCTCGGGTCGACCCTGAGGGTAAACGACATCGCGCCTCCCCAGAAGCCGGCCGGAGTCTCGGGCTTCAGCACTCGTGCCGACTGGCCGAGATAACCGGTGATGACAGCCGAGTTGACCGCACTGATTGCATGGCGATCCTCCGACGCAGGATCGCCGAAGACCACGGTGTCGAGTGCAGCCAGAGCAGATGATTCCTGTTCTGGCTGCGCATCTTCAGACTCCGCGTGCGTTCTGGGGGCACCAGGTCCATGGTGACGATTACAGGAAGTCATTGCGCCCCATTCGCAGGATCTGGTAAATGAAAATTCGCGTTGCTTGACATGCCTTGCCGTGTTGAAAACCAGGCAAGTCGCATGCTGCGAGATGGCAGCTGGCGATCAGTACGCGGGGAATTTCTCACTCATCTGAATTCAGTATCCCCTAACTGTTGATATGCTGGTTCCTGTCGCCATTGCTGCGTGTTGAAGCGAATTCATCCACTATGAGCGTTTGTTCAGGAAACTGGAAGCGCAATGCCCTGACTGCGGAAGCCTGTGCTTCCCCGCTTGAATCGGATCGACGAGAAGACTGGCTCCTTGTAACAGGCACAGTGCGTACACTCGCTCCGGTGAAGGCAGCGGCACGCACCAAAGCCAGTTGATCCAACTTGCCGAAACGCTGCCATTCTTGATGCCACAGCGCGAACAATTTCGTGGTGGCCGCAGATTTTTTCAACAGGATAATCCTGCTGTCGAACAGCGTCCGGCCTGTCAAGCCGAGTCGAATCATCAGCTCACATTCTTCCGCAGACCAGTGGTGCTGCGGCTGGTCGATCAGGCCGCCAACATTTGTGAATGAATCGATAGTTATGGCAATATCGCAGTCATCGACATACCTCCACATGTCATCGATACTGCCTGCCGGAATTGCATCTGATCCCAGATAGAGAGTAGTTTCAAAGCTGAATTCAAGTAGGCGAGTTTTGTGATATTGCGGGGGATAGCCACCTCCGACTTCAGGGACCACGGCGCTCTCGCACTCAAGACTTGATGGAAGCCAATCGGCGTCATCGGTGACAACACGGATAGGCCCGAGGTAGCCGTAATTCCGGAGCGAGGAAATGCTGGCGATAGTAGGGCCTCGCTCCTCGTGCCTCGTGGCAACATAGAGAACGCCAGAATTTTTCTCGGCACTTCCATGGGGTTGATTGGTCGCAGGTTGGATGTTTCGGCGACGGCGGACTGGTTGCCAGCCCAGGCGCATTGCCCGGCGCAAAAGCAGCGACCGGGCCTGTAGGTGGTGCGGCCTGGCTTGCCGTGAATACGGGCGGTCCAGCTCGTTCATGTTGACAAGCGTTTCCGGGTCGGCATCGCTCGGTGTGAGATAGCTGGCAAGGCCAGCGTACATTCCCAAACCCACCGCAAGGAGGATATCATCCTCAGGATCCTCAAATTCCCTGAGCAGATTCCTCATCTGCGGAACATGTACGAGACTCTCTGTCCGGACAAAGAAGGCCCTAACCAGAATATCAACCTCGGTGAAATCGTCACGCCGCGCGATGTCCTGCGGCCGATAAGAGCCGTCACTTTCTAGAATTCGACCCAATTGACCTAGGGCACCGAAACCACTTAACCGCTCTGCCCAAGTCAGGAAGTGCTCAACGCAGCGCATGCCGGGCAACATGTCATCGTCGATGAAAAAAGTATATTCATGATCGTAACCCCCAACCGGGATGTAACGGCTAAATGATCCCAGGTTATGCTCCCAGCGGTAGACGCGGTCACTGGAAGACAAGGTGCTAAATGGTAGTTGAAACTCTGGCGAATTGTGGCAGTCGCAAATTGTGACAGTGCAGGGGACGGTCTGCCGACGCAGGGCAGACACGATCTCGACCACATTGGAAGGGCGCTTCCAATTAATGATAACGACTTCTACCCTATTTTTGTTCGGCGGGGCCATGGGGTGCTCTCCTGGAAGTTAGGGCGGTAGGGCGAAACTTTGATCTTGATCATTATTGCCTGCAGGGCGGGGAGGTGAGTCGCTTCAGCAGCAATAGGCGGGTCCAAGATGAGCCCCTGGATCTAAATCTGGCTGAGGAGCTAAAACCCAGCCCGGTGCGTCACGCCCCACCTGCTTAGGGTAATTCCGCTGTGAAGTCGAGAAGCGCATGAAGCGGGGGAGGCGAACACATCCGCCTGACACACCGCGAGTCTGCTCCAACAACCGTGACTTAAAGGGTGACGGGGTGCGAGATAACCGGCGCGGTGCGGAGCGAAGTACGCCGGCGGCCAATCGGCTGACAGGTGTGCTACTAGAGCCGCAGCCGCAGCTCAGAAGACCCTCAGGAATTCGCTAGGTACAGTAACCTGGACCATAGTTCTCTACCTCCCTGAGTCATCAAATAGGATTAAGTCGCGGACGTCTACTCGCGACCCGATTTGCCAATTCGGCCTGCAATCTATCCGATTGGATGGCGAGCGCGCGCGCATCCTCCTTCGTCACGTAGGTGCTGGCCACACTGGCGGTTAGTCGACGCACTGAATCAATGCTGCAGCGTCCCGCGACGTATTCACAGAAGCCTCGATAGGCCTGCTCGTACAGGGCGTCGAGACGGGCGCGTACTTCCCTGCGGGTCTCGGAAGCCATGCCCGTGTCCGGTGAGGTTGAGAGCGAACCAGGTCGCAGATCGTGATGGTACAAAGACGCGTCAACATACGCGAGTTTGGAAATCAGGGACAAAAATGCAGGTATGATCGTGTCGTAGGCGATACGAAAGCCGCCGTAGTAGCCACCGATCGCTCGCAACGTCTGAGTTTCGTACAAGCCGAAGTGATAGGCAATCGGCACCAGTTGTGGTGGCGGCTGCGATAGGCACTCGGCGTGGCTGTGTTTTTTCGGCGGTCGGTCATGCACGTACCGGGCAAGGGCAGAGAATGCCGCGCCGGCATGATTCTCGCGAAGCACCTCAAACAAAACTTCGGCGCGGTGTGGCGAACTCCAGTCGTCGGCATCCTGGACCATGAAATAACGGTCTGATGTTGCCGATAGCGCGACGGCGTCGGCGAAATACCGGCCTCGGTTTGCGTCAAGATCGAATCGAACGAGGCGGCGATCCCTAATGTCCGCCAGCAGGTCCCAGGGGCCGGGCTGCTCTCCATCGTTCAAGACTATCAGGGTGAGGTCTCCGTGAGTCTGCCCGAGAATGGATTCGACAGCTCGCCGCAGGAGCGGCCGGCAGCCATAAAAGGGCAATGAGACTGTGATGGCACGCTCAGCTGAAGATGTCTTGGGCATGACTCACTATTTCCTTAAACTCGGAGAAGCTGCTTTCGGTGCTTCTTTCTTATCCGCAGTCCTCCTCCCGGCCTGGAGGTCGCACCCCTTATGTCGTCTGGGGGGGGGCGCCGGACGCTGGACGCCATAGCACTTAGCCGGAAGCACCCCTACGCTGTTGCGGCTAAATAGCTCGTCCCAATAAGTGCAACACCTTCGTCCGTACCAGTAAAGTGTTCACGGGCGCTGTACTCAGGGCTCATCGCGCAACCTTGTGTGCTTGTGAAGCATCAAGAGCATGGGGGCGGCTTGGACGGTGCGGCTGATGCGCTCGGTCGACCAGTCGGCCCAGGCAGGACGCGCCAGGACTGCAGTCGGGCGAAGGCGGGTTCGCCGGGTGTGCGCAGTTGGACGTGGTCGCGAAGGAACTACTTGTATGGCGTTGGGGCGTTTCCCCTTGGTCGTGGACATCCTGATCATTGGATCGTGAAGATCCATAGGACAGGAGTTCCCGTTGGGGACCTCGAAGTACTCGCCTGACTTCCGGGCCGATGCTGTCGCGCTGTACCACGCCAGGGGCCTTGACCCCCCTACACCTCGGCCAGATGAGCCGACATCTCCCCATGGGTCAGTGCCTTCGCGGACAGAGACAGAACCATCTCCTCGGCCCCAGCCAGACGGTGCTGTCGCGCCTTCACGAGCTGCGGCTCGAAGGGGCCGGCGGTGCCGCGGGGCACCTCCACCTCGACCGGGCCGACGTCGGGCAGCACGGTCTTCGAGCGGCTGCCGTTACGGCTGTTGCCGCTGTTCCTGCCAATCACGTCGTGCTTGTCATAGCCGACGTGGTCGGTGACCTCGCCCTCCAGGGCGGACTCCAGCACTCGCTTTGTCAGCTGCTGCAGCAGCCCGCCCTCTCCTGTCAACTGCAGCCCGCCGGAATGGGCGCGCTCGACCACCATCCCGATCAACTGCTCATCCGACACCACTTCCGCGACCGACTCGACGACCGGCTCCTCCACGACCTCATGCTCGGTAACGGTCTTGCCCATCAGGCGTCTCCTTGATCATCGGATCCGCCGGCTATGGGAGCACTCCCGACCCGGGAAAGCCCGGTAGCCGTATGCGAATCGGCGGGTAGCTCGTTGCCTTCACAAGCGCACAAGGCTGCCCGATGTGACCAGCAATGTAAGTATCGCCCCTCTGTGCTACGTCGACTTTGGATAGTTCACTAGTAGTTCGCGCCATAGCTCGGGGGTCAGGCGCCCCATTGCGGGGCCACGGAAAGGGCAACGGGGCACGTGACGGAATTCAACGACATGCTCAGCCGTAGCTGGAATGGGAGAAAACTCGCGGTCTGCGCAAGGGTATTCTCCTGGCTGTCATCGCGGCTGCCCAACTTCTAGTTGTGCTCGACTCGACGATCGTCAACATCGCCCTGCCCCGCATTCAGTGCACCTTGAGGCTCGCAACCACTTGACACAGCGGGTCGGCGGCTCACTGGGCCTCGTACTGCTGACGGGTTCTGTTGACATTTCAGACATAATGAAGGGATGTAGTCGTGAGCGAGGACACTGGTCTCCCTGAGGGCGAGACGCACCAAAACCGGAACGCAGCAGAGTCGTTCGGTTCAGACCCCGAGCGCTACGACCGAGTCCGCCCTCGCTACCCAGCCGCCATGGTGGAATCGGTCGTTGCCGCCCTCCCTGGGGTTGATGTGCTCGACGTAGGGTGTGGGACTGGCATCACTGCCCGCCAATTCCAGGCAGCCGGATGCACGGTGCTTGGGGTCGACGTCGATGCGCGGATGGCCGAAGTGGCGCGACGCTGCGGAGCCGAGGTCGAAGTTGCAGCGTTCGAAACCTGGAACACAGGCAGCCGGAAGTTCGACGCAGTCGTGTCCGGACAGGCATGGCACTGGGTGGACCCCGTCGTCGGCGCGGCCAAGGCAGCCCAGATATTGCGTCCAGGCGGGCGCATAGCTGTGTTCTGGAACGTGCTCAAACCTCCACCGGCTATAACGGAAGCCTTTACCGCGGTCTACCGCCGGGTTCTACCAGACATGCCGATGTACCTCAGCGGACTGATGCCTGGCCCAGCTGGGTATTTGACTCTGTGTGACAAGGCGGCCGACGGGATACGTAGAACAGGCGCCTTCGATGCACCGGAGCAACGGGAGCTCGACTGGAACCAGACGTATTATCGAGATGAGTGGCTGGATCAACTGCCCACCTTCGCCGGCCATAGCCAGTTTCCGGCAGGCAAGCTCGATGAACTGTTAGCAGGCATCGGGGGAGTGATTGACAGTTTGGGAGGACGGTTCACCATGCGGTACACGGTGGCGATGGTGACCGCGACACGAATCGGACCCTGACTTTTAAGTCCTCAAGCCCTCCAACCCGACCGGTGCCGTAGCAGAATCGATTGAGGAGCTATGCATGGGCAACGTTTATGTAGCCGGTGTCGGCATCTGCCTACCGCCGAGGGGGAGCATGGACAGCGCCGCTGCACAGGGCTCTACGACGCTGACGAGGCTGTGAGAACTCAGCAACGAGCCGCCACGTGGCACCGCCCAGCGAGCGTGCGTTAGATCTCGCCGTCTCGGCTGCCCTATCCGCAAATGCGCGGATCCGGCGGCCAGTCAAGGGCCGGGGGCATTCCCCCAACGAACAGCTCGCCTTGCATACGTCTACATGGCCAACCGACGCCCACACCGCGTTCATCATCGCGGATGCCACCAGCTCGATCCCCCACACCCTGCGGTCCATCGAGCCGGAGGACGAGACGATCGCCGAGCCGGAGATGATCGTCGGCTTCGACGACCGCAGACGCTTCTGCCGCGTCTTCACGAGCTGCGGCTCGAAGGGGCCGGCGGTGTCGCGGGGCACCTTCACCTCGACCGGGCCGACGTCGGTCAGCACGGTCTTCGAGCGGCTGCCGTTACGGCTGTTGCCACTGTTCCTGCCAATCACGTCGTGCTTGTCATAGCCGACGTGGTCGGTGATCTCGCCCATCAGGCGTCTCTTTGATCATCGGATCCGCCGTCTTTTGGACACTCCCTGTTGGGGAAGTGGCCGCGGCCTTGACGACCCGTCGGATCCGGGCGTTGCCGGACTCGATCGCGTTCTTGGGGTCTGCACTGTTCCTGGGGGAGCAGCACACAGCTCATTCGCCCTCGGGGCTGCCTTTCATTGCCATCGATCGGGCGAGAGCGTGTGTGACGATGCGGCGAAGTCCGGTCTCCTCCTGATGCCGCTCGATGGGTGTCATGTCGGCGAAGGTCTTGCCGAAGGGCGCGATGACCAGGATGTCTTCGAGGAGCGCTCCCGCGTTGTGTGCCCTGTGGGCGCGTTCCTTGTCGAGGTGCCCGTGTGTGTGGTGCAGGGCCGACCAGCAGACGCCGTTGGGCAGAGCGAATGCGATTGCTGTATCCAGGCGGCAGGAGGTGTCCGGTAGCGGGGCGATGGCAGCGGCGAGTACGGCACGGCGCTCGGCCTCAGTGGCCTGCTCTGTGATCAGCCCGCCCCAGGTTTTCATCGCAGCGCCGGGGGCGCCGTCCAACGCGTCGATGTACAGGCCGAGATCGTCGGCGAAGCAGGCCCGGCCAGTGGAGCCGGACCAGGTCTTGGCCTTGACACGGGCATTGGCAAGGGGTGAGGTGGACGTTTCGGAGATGGCGAGGTGTAGGCCAAGGTCGTCGGGAAACTGCACGTCGATGCTGGCGGGCAGGAGGCGGCGCCAGCGTCGCGCTTTGTCGGGGTTGGTGGTGCCTACGAGGACAGCGGTGATCTGCTCCATCGGTCCTCCTGGCAGGTCATCCGCCGGGACCGGCCGTCACGGGCGGGATGGGCCCGGGGCTATAAGTCGGCGGTGCGGTTGCGACAAGTGCTCCGACCAGGTGGTGGATGTCAGGCGACACGGTCACCAGATCCGATGTGTTCTCCGGTAGGAAGCCGGCCGTGCGTACGCGGGTGAGGAAGGCTGCCAGTTCATCGTAGAAGCCGTCGACATTGAGCAGGCCACAGGGTTTGTGCTGGAGGCCTAGCTTGTTCCAGGTGCACATCTCAAAGAGTTCGTCCATGGTGCCGACGCCGCCGGGCAACGCCAGGAAGGCGTCGCTGAATCGTGCCATCACTTGTTTCCGTTCGGCCAGGCCGCCCACGACGTGCATCTGGGGTACCCGCTCGTGGACGATCTCACGGTCACGTAGCCAGTGAGGGATGACGCCGATGATGTCTCCGCCGACGGCGAGGGCACTGTCTGCGAGCACTCCCATAAGGCCAATTCGTGCGCCACCGAACACGATGCCTATCCGGCGGTTCGCGAGCTCGACGGCCAGGTCGTGTGTGGCCGCGGTGAACTGTGGGTTGTGTCCGACCGTCCCTCCGCAAAACACGCCTATCCGCATGGTCGGCTCCAGGACGTCCCGGGGCGGGCGATCAGCTCTTCCAGCATGGCCGCTACCTGGCCGGGGTGCGGTTGTGCGGCCATTTCACCTTGAACCCTTGCGGCGCCCTGACGGTATCTGGCGTCGGTGATGAGGTCGGCGGCCGCCTCGCGTACGGTCTCGGGGGTGAGCTGGGACGGCTGTAAGGCGCGGCCGGCACCGGAACGTACGACGGCGTTGGCGACGTCGAACTGGTCAGCCATTCTGGGGATCACCAACTGGGGGATCCCCATGCTGAAAGCGGTCTGGGTCGTGCCGGCACCGCCGTGGTGCACCAACAGGGCGGACCCTTCGGCGGCCAGGTTAAGAGCCAACCAGGGGCCTGCGACTGTATCGGCGAGATGGACTCCGGCCGGGAGTGTGATGAGGTCGGTGAGGGCCTTCGCTGCCTCGTGCGGGAGTACGATCACGACTTGCTCGAGGAGGTCGTGCAATGCGGTGATCAGCGCGGGAAGGACCTCAAGGCCCCCTGTCTTGGGCAGGATAGAGCCGAGCGTCACGCATGCGCGTGACGTGCCTACGGGGCGGCCAAGCAGCCAAGTCGGCATCGTCTCGGGCCCGTTGTAGGGGACATACCGCATGGGCTGGCCGGGGTGCGCGAGTAGACTCGTCGGCCAGGTCTCCAGTCGGACCGCCGCAGGGGTCTCTGCAGGCTGGTATCCCCACGCGCCGTAGAGATCGGCTAGTTCGTCGTGCGCGGCGGCCATTGCTCTCTGCGCGATCGGGAGGCCAGGGGACAGGCTGACCGCTGGTACTCCCAGGACGGACGCGACGAGCGGTCCGGAGAAGTCCAAAGTCGGATGAAGCACTAGGTCAGGGCTCCACTGTTGGCAGAAGCTGACGATCGGCTCGGCCAGGTGCAAGGCGAATCGGCTGACCAGCCGCAGGGCCCGCACATGCATGGCGGCCGGGTCTGCTGCCCAGGCATCAAGGAGCTCGCCCTTTCCGCCCTCCATGATGTCCCGGGTGCGGACCACGCCGCCCACGGGAGCCGCTGGCAGGCCCGCCTGCGCGACGATGTCAACAAAGTTCTCTGGGACAGCGACCCGCACCTCGTGCCCGGCGCCGCGCAGGGCCCATCCCAGCGGGACCAGCGGGTAGAAGTGGCCGTACTGCGGGCAAGTGGTCATGAGTATCCGCATTGCGCGCCTCCCGCGGCTTCCTGATCCGCCCGCAACATCCCCGCGAAGGCGATCATCCGGGCGTTGTCCACGCAGACCTCGGGTGGCGGGATGCACACCCACCGGCGGTCATGAGCAGCACGGTTGCGGGCAAGCGTCCGCAGCCGGCTGTTCGCGGCGACTCCGCCGCCCAGGCACACCCCATGGGCATCCCATGCGGCGGCGGCGGAGAAGGCCTTCTCGACCAGAATGGCCATCACCTGTTCCTGGGCGGCGGCAGCGAGTTCACGGGGGTCGGCACCAGAGGCCTGATGTGCGTGCGCCACCTCTTCGTACAGCGCGTGGAAGTCGAAGTCGTATCCGTTGGCTGAGTTCGCACGTGCGGTGATCGCGAATCGATCGGTCAAGGGCGGGACGGTTGCCTGCTGGGACAGGACATCGATCGTGATGGCACCGTCAGGCTGCCCGGCCGGCACCAGTCCCAGAAGCTCTGCACACCGGTCCAGGACGGAGCCCGGTGCCCTGCCGTGGCCAAAACGATTGCGGGGAGCAGCCTCGTGACTGCCCAGTAGCTGATAGTCGCCTACGCCACGCACCAGCGACAGGCGGCAATGCCCCCCGGCGACCGTGAGGCCGATGTAGGGGAACTGAAGGCCGGGTTGGTACAGCAGGGCGATCAGCAGGTGAGCCTCGTGATGGTCGACCTCAAGCAGCTTCGCTTCGCGGTGCCGGGCCGTCTGTCTCAGGATGGGACGGGCGAGTTCCACGTTGCGGTTGTGCTTCCCGGAGACCACCGACAGACAGCAGAGTTCGAAGGGGATGTCGGCGGGTGCGGCTGCCACGGCCGCGGTCACGATCTGCGGCAGGGTCCGTGTATGGAAGGCAGCTAACTCCTGTGACCACTCAGGAGTGTCCTGGACAATGCCTGGGGGCGGCCGGAACACCATATTCGCTTCGTCGATCACCTGTCGGTCGGGCGTCAGCAGGCTCACGCAGCAGTTGTTGAAGGTGACTTCCACCCCAAGAACCAGTCCCCGCCCGGGCGCCGTCATGCTGCAGCCCTGTCGAAGCGGTCACGGACAGCCAGCCAGCCTTCGCCCGCGGGCGGGGCCAGGACTGCGATGGTGCTGACACCGCACTCATCGAGTCGGTGCAAGGCGGCATACAGTTCCGCACCGAATCCCTGCGGATCAGCCGGCAGGATCTCCACCCGAGTGTCTGGGTCTGCCACGGCGGCATCGGACGGATGGTAGGTGAGGATTCCCAGGGGTGACCTCAACTGTTGCAGCGTTGGCTTATCGAAGTCGGCCACGAGCACAATGCGGGCGCGCGGCGCATAGTGCCGTTTGCTCATGCCCGGTGAACGGACCGCCTCCGGATGCGCGCTTCCGTGCCCGGGGACGTCGAGGACACCCACTGCGGCACGGATGTCCGCCACGGCCAGAGCGCCTGGACGAAGCAGGCGAGGTGTGCCACAGCTGACATCCACCACAGTTGACTCGAGCCCCAGCCGGCAACGGCCTCCGTCCAGGACCAGCGGCACCTCCGGCAGGCTCCGCACCACGTGCTCGGCGCTCGTGGGGGACAGCCCTTCGGAACGGTTCGCACTCGGGGCTGCCAGCGGCAGCTCACACGCCTCTAGCAGGGCCTGTGCCACCGGGTGCGCCGGCACTCGGATCGCGACCGTAGGCGATCCGGCACTGACGTGTGCGGGCACGTGAGCAGCACGCTCCACGACCAGTGTCAACGGGCCAGGCCAGAACCGCTGGGCCAGTTCAGCCGCCTCATCAGGCCATGTGGCGGCGAGCGATCGTGCCATGTCGGCATTCCTTGCATGGACGATCAGTGGGTTCCAGGACGGGCGCCCTTTCAACTGGTACACCGCCGAGATCGCCGCTGCTGACAGGGCGTTTGCCCCCAGGCCATAAACTGTCTCGGTGGGAAACGCACACACCTTGTCGCCCTTCAAGAGCGTGACTGCCTGGCTCAGGCCCTCAGTGTCCGGCACCACGATCTGAGACGGTCGCATCGTCTGCCTCCCCAGGCCGTACCCATGGATTCGAAGATCGATATCCTGTGCGCTTGCTGTTCCATTGGAGTGCCCGGGGATGGCTTCAGGAAGACGGCTGAGTCCGGCAACGCGTTGCACGTGCAGCAACTTAGTGCGCTTGTGAAGATCTCTCCTCTTGGCGGCACCACCGGCGCACACCTGGCTTGCTGGGCACCTCCGGCCAAGGACGGTGGACGTCCGCCTGACCGGCCCTGGCGCCCGCCCGACTGGGCCTTTCCTCATGGGGCGGGCCTGTGCGTGAGGGCGTCGATGAGGCAGCAGTGGTTGGCGCCGAAGAACATGTGGCACAAATCCCAGGTTCTGCGAATGGTCATGGCGCATCGTCTTGCGGGTGGGGCAAGGGCGGGAGGTCTGGGCCGTGGTGTGCCGGTCAGCCTTCGCGGCGGGGCCCGGCGCCCGGGACGGCGATTCGGCGGCGGGTACCGACTATCACCGCGAAGGTGAGGGCGGCTCCGGTGGCGGGCAGGGCTGCCCCAAGGGCGGGGTGTGTGGCCAGTGCGCCGGCCAGGGCGGTGCCGGCAGCCTGGCCGGTGCCGGCGGCGGAAATCAGCCAGGCGTAGGCCTCGGTGGTGGTGCCGGGCGGGGTGAGTGCGTCTGCGGTCAGGAAGGCATTGGTGATCACGACGGGGAGGAAAAGGCCCGGAACCACGGTCAGCACGATCACCCCTGCCGAGCCGGTGACGGCCAGGAGGGGCAGCCATCCGGCCGTGAAGAGGGCGCTGGCGGTGATGAGTTGATGGGTGAGGGTGCCGGGCCAGGTGCATCGTCCGTACAACAGCCCGCCCACGAGGCTGCCGGTGGCCAGCGCAGCGGGGATCACTCCGGACAACAGCTCTATCCCGTGGCGTTCGGCGAGGGCGAGGGCCCACACGTTCATCGCGCCCAGGGCAAAGCCGACGCCGCTCATGGCCAGCAGCAACCACCGGAGCCCGACGTGGTGCAGCGGCCCGAAGGCACGGGAGGGGTGGGCGACAGCGCTGGGCCGCCAGCGGCGGGAGGGGCCCGCGGTCAGCACCACGGCGGCACCGAGCAGGCCGAGCGCGGCGGTGGCGACCATCGCGGTGCGCGGTCCTTGCGCTGTGGACAGGGCAGCCACCAGCGGCGGTCCGGTGACGAAGATCAGGCCTTGGGCACCAGTGTCGAGTGCGAGGGCGGCCCGGCGGCGTTCCTCGTCGGGCAGCACGGCGGGCCACAGTGCGCGTAGTGCTGCCTCCAGCGGTGGGGTACTCAGTCCGGCGAGTGCGACAAGCCCTGCCGCGACGCCGGGCTGGGCGGTGACGTCGATCCCCGACAGGGCAACCAGGCAGGCGGTGGTGATCGCAACCGCGGCCGAGATGACCCGAGTCTGTCCGCGCCGGTCGACCATCCGGCCCAGGGCGGGCTGTCCGATCGCGGAGGCCAGCCCGTACAGCGCGCACAGCAGGCCGCTGGTCGTGAGTGATCCGCCCTGATGGGCGACGAGGAGGAGGATCGCAACGGGTGCCATGCCGTTGGGCAGGCGTCCGATCAGCGTGCCCAGCAGCAGACGGGCGACATGCCGTTGCGCGAGCAGCAGGCCGGGGCCCGTGGTGGAAGTCAACGCGGTGCCTCCCAGGGGTGGACACCCTCCGCGGGGGTGGTGGCGGGCGAGATGGCTCAGCACTGGCTTACCGCGTGGCCAGCCCAACGTCACCCCCGGCAAATGACCGCGTCGATCAGGGCCCGGAGCTCGGAGGGCGGGTCCTGGTCCGTCCAGGCTCGCCACCACTTCTTGAGGGTGACGGCGGTGGCGAGCCGGGGACGGATCGCCCGTAAAGCCCTGGGCCAGCAGGGTTGTTGATGCGGGTGGGACGCAGGCGGGCCCCTTTCTGGCCCAGGTGTAATCGATGATCTTCCGTCGCACACCGACAGCCGGGCGCCCACATTGCCGAGCATCGAGGCTTCGCGACCAAGAACGACCTCGCCCGGGCCATCATCTTGCGGGCCCGGTTGGGCCGGGGGGCGTGGTTGGGGCCTGATGCCGCTTCGCTAAGGCACAAACTTTCAACGCGTTCACCGATTCAACGTCGCCTTGCGTCTAGGAAACTCATGGCCTCGCTGCTGTCCTCAATTGGCGCCGGACCTCGACTTTCGATTCGTATGGCAGCCAGCCGCTGGCGCGGAGAGAGAGCCTTGAGCATGGGGATTCTCCGGGAGGAAGGCGCCCGGTTTCGGGAGCTGGCCGACCGGGGATTGACGATTGCCGAGCCGCGGCACCGCACCAGCGGCGTCTTCGGTGGTAAACGGTTGGAGATCGGCGCTCAGAAGGCCCGATCGCGTTCGCCGCGGATGAGAGCCTCCAGGAGCTCGGCCGCTGGCGCCGGTGATGTCGCTGAGGACGGCGGAGAGTTTCATCCCCGTGTCCTTGAGCTCCTTCTCCAGCCGCTGGGCTTCCCAGCCCACTGCCCGCACCAACTCGGTTCGGCGGTGGGTGAGATCACGAAGTTCGCGGATGCCGCGACCGGGACGAGGGAGGCCATCACCATGCCGGAAGCGCCGGCGCGGGCCAGGAAGGCCGCGTCGCTCGGATCGCTCTGGCGGCCCCGGACGCCCTTGAGGTGGGCGGGTTGACCCGCGTGAGGTTCAGGTGCGGCTGCAGCAAGTAGTACATGCTGCGCCAGTAGTCCGAGGCCGCCTCTATGACGACCTTTTCGACTCGATGCTAGAGCAGCCCGGCCAGCAGGTGCCGCACGTCGGCGTGGTGGTGCCGCTCTGTCTTCAACGGCCAGCGGCCGGCCTGTTGCGTGGCGGGAACGCGGACACAGGCCAGCAGGAACCGCTTGCCCAAGTCCACTCCCACGGACCGCAGATGGATGACCTCGTCTTTTGCGCCTGGAGCAGCCGGGCATCGTCTCCTCCCGCGTGGTGCCTCCGTGCTCGGCGGGTGCCGCGGAGGAGCCAAGGGGAGGTGGTGGAATCTGACCCGTGTGCTCCAGGTCGCAGGACCCGGGCGGGGCCCCGTCGCCGACTGTGCCGCAGTCTTTTCCGAACCTGCGCATCTCCCGTGGGGGCCGGGAGTTCACACGCTTGGTCCGGGTCTCTCGGCCTGTACAAGGGAGTGGACGGCAAGCACACAGCGGCAGCGGTGGTGGCGCCGCCACGGGTAGGCCACGCATGCAGGAGCCGCCCCCGGAGTGGCTGGGACTCTGGCGCCACGTCCGAAGGCAGCACGCCTAGCAGAGTAGCCATGGGCGTCACCAGCGACATGAACGGTAGCGGCGGTGGCAAACGGCGCCGTCCGCATCAGGTGGTGATGCTGGCAGGGCCCAAGGTCCATCGGCCTGCGAACCCGCAGGTCGAGGGACCGACTCCCCGAAAGTGCACTTGACTCTGCGTGAGCCGCAGCTCGGTCTCCCCGAACACGTCAGTACCGCCTGCGCGGCCACCGCCACGCCGCTCTGGTCGTCGCCTTGACCGAGCAGATCGCCGCGTTTGGGGAGCAGGCGACTACAGAGAACCCCTCCGGAGGTGACGATTTCGGCAGTTAACAAAGGATCTTGCACGTCAGGCTCCCTCTCCGCTCTCACGCCTTATCCGTGGGCTGTATGTGTTGGACGAGGTAGGGCAGTCAAGCGAAGCGCAACGGGCGGAGGTAAGCGTGTGCGACGGGCGTATACGGGACCTCGGTTCCCACCCCCGGTGTTCCGCGCACACCCCCGGTGAAGCTGCACACCGGGGCACGCGTCTGGCCCAGGGCCGCCTGAGGATCGTCTAGGTGGGGTGAGGGCGGCTCCTCCGTCACGGCTGCTGCAGCCCAAATGAATGGCGTGAACCGCTGATGGCCCTCACCCTGGAACACCGGTCAACTTGACGCGGCCCTTAAGGACCGGGCTTGGAGGTAGCGCCCAACTGGCTGCTGGGTTGGCTCCTCCGTTCAGACACCCCTATGGGGTGGCAGGGACGCGTGACTCACGCCCCGCATTCCACACGGTCTCGCCACGGGTGGCGATGTGTCGGGTAGGCCCGGCGCATTACTGCGCCGGGCCCCCCTCAGAACCGGACGTGCGACTCCCACCGCATCCGGCTCAAGCGGGCCTCTGGCCGCTCAGCGCTGGTGACCTTCTTTATCCCCGGCATGGATCTGCCGGTGGCAATGCGTGTGGATGACCTCCAGGTTACTGAGGTGATCACTACCACCCCTGCTGCGGTAGGTGAGGTGATGCACATGTACTCCCCGATAGTGGGCCGTGAACCACTTCGCCCAATCGTTGACGTCATCGGGGTCGAACCCCGCGCCCTCGATCAGATCCTGTCCGCACCTGGCGCATAGCCCCTTCTGCCGATGGGCCAGGAGGAGGATCTTCTTCGATTCCACCTCCGGCATCCGTTTCCGGGACCTGCTTCTCCAGTAGCTCTCCAACTCCGGGTCATCTGGGGACACGTCCCCTCTGACCATCGTGTGCCGGACGATCTTTGTCCAAGCGAACTTCGACAGGTATTTCTCGCTGGAGCCGAATACCCACTTGTCGCTCCGACCTTTTTCGAACCTCCCCCAATACCGTTCCCGAATCCATCGGGTGGTCTTGTTGGCGTGGCACCTGAGTGCCCACCTCTTCAAGGCCCAGTAAGTGAAGTGGTCGAGCTTGGCGAAGGTTTGGCTGGATACAGCGTGCCGGTAGTAGGTAGACCACCCTCGGACTAACGGTCCGAGGGAAGCCACCAGCCTCTCGGCTGGCTCCCCGCGATGCTCGCGGATGGTGGCCTTGATCTTCTTCTTGACACGTTGTACCGCTTCCTTACTCGGTTTGGTGATCGTCTTGTCGCCGAACCGCTTGATGTTGAATCCGAGGAAATCGAACCCTTCGCTGAGGTGGACGACGCGCGTCTTCTCCTCGTTGAAGGACAGACCTCTCGGATCAAGCCATTCCGCTAGCTTGACCTTCAGATCATGCGCTTCCTGCTCCGTCGCGCAAATGGCCACGAAGTCGTCTGCGTACCGAATAAGTGCCGGGGACGGAGCCTGCCACCTTGCTGTGGGCAAGTTGGCCCCGATCGCGTCCCCCATTCCATGTAGGGCTACGTTGAGCAGTAGTGGGCTGATGACGCCACCTTGCGGTGTTCCCTCTACTGTGTGCGCGTAGGTGCCTCTGTCCATGACTCCGGCCTTGAGCCACCCCTTGATCTGCCCCCGTCCGGGGAACAGTCCAATTGAGTTCATGAGGTGGTCGTGACTGATTCGGTCGAAGGCGGCAGAGAGGTCTGCATCAAGTACCCACAGCCTCTTTGCCCCCTTCTTTGCGGTCACGGTGAAGATGGCATCGTGGCATCCTCGACCTGGCCGGAATCCGTAGCTCCGCCCCTCGAACTGCGCTTCCCATTCCGGCTCTAGGGCGTTCTTTGCCCTGGCCTGGTTGACGCGGTCCCTGATGACAGGGATTCCGAGCGGGCGGGTCTTTCCGTTGGATTTTGGAATGTACACACGCTTGACGGGCTTCGCTGGGATCTCCGGTTCGGCCAGTGTGAGCCTCACCAACCGCCCTCTGTCCTTTGCGGTCAGGGCGACGGCTCCATCAATGCCCGCCGTCTTCTTGCCGGTGCTCTGCTGCGTCACCCGGCGGATACTTGTTACCGCATTCGCCTTCGACTGCAGCATCAGCTTTTGCAGGTTGCGCACCTGCTTGCGGTCACCATTCCTTGCTGCCCTGTAGATCCTCTGGCGCAGTCGCTTTACGGATTCCTCTTCCCCGTACCAGTCGATGCTGGCCCAGAGTTTGGCATCGTCCTCGGTTCCGTTCATCGGGCGGACCGTCGTGTCCGTGGACATGTTTCGTTCCCCCTCTGTCCAACTTGCGCCGAGGTGCAAGTTCCTACCCATCAGTTCTGCATGGCCTACCTGGTCCACGTCAGCGCTCTTTCGAGTCCAGTCATGCGACTGATATCCGCCGGGTTATGACCCGCGGGAGAGAGTTCCCGTTGCCCGGCTTTCCCCTGAGCTTTCGCTCTAGCGGCCTTTGCTTCTTGAACCATCCTGTTCCCGCACGGGAGTTCAGCCTTCGTTGCCTCCGGCTCACCGACACTCGCCGGACCCGTACGGGGTTCCCACGTTCCGCTACTGCCAGTTGCGTCCAGGTAGGGCGCCCTCTATGAGCCGACTCCCACGGTGACCTACGCGGCGGACCCGCAGGCCCATCGCTCCCCCACAAGGGAGCCGCGCCGTGTCGTGCTTCTCTGCACTAGGAGTTTCCACCGCCGGTTGCTCGCCATTGACGCGGTGCAATGCTGACGACCCGTAATCACAAGGGTTCACTCTCGTTCGCCCGATTGGACTTCCCCTTCGCCTGTTGCCCAGTGATGGCCCACCGGACTCTTGGACTTGACCACCTCGGCTCAGCACCCCGGCGTTACCGCCGACGCACCCGAGGCTGGGGACCGACCATTGGCCACTGGTCGGGAAACCACCTTCCTCTCTTTCGTTGGTTTCACTGAAACAGCAGCGACTTCGTGTCGCACTGCGGGAAGCATTCCGGTCGGCGTGGGCAACGACCCCGCACCCCCGGCAGATGAAAAGCCCCTGGTCGACACGGTTGCGCTTGTCGACATGGCCGCACTCGGCGCACGTCTGCGACGTATACGCAGGATCAATGAAGACCAAGGGCACCCCGGCCCGCTTGGCCTTGTAGACGATGAAGTCTCCGAGCTGGGCGAAGGCCCAGGAGTGGAGCGTGACCCGTTGGGGCTTGCGCAGCCGTACCCTCTGCCGGATTCCCTTGAGTTGTTCAAGGCAGAGCCCGGCCGAGGTGCGTTCAGCCTCGGTCACGATCGTCTTCGCGATGATGTGGTTGGTGTTCTTCACGTGCCGCTGTTCACGGCGAGAACGCTCCTTGAGCCTGCGCTTGGCGGACTTGGTGCGCTTCCTCTGGAGCTTGGCCCGCAGGGCAAGCTGACGCTTGCGGTACCGATTCAGGCCGCGCCCGGCAGCCATGTAGCCGGTGGAGGTGGTGGCGATGTTGACGATGCCGAGGTCCACGCCGATGAAGCCGCCCGGCTCGTAGGTCTGCGCTTGGGGAACGTCGCACGTGGCGATCAGATAGAAGTCGCCGTCGCGTTCGATCAGGTCGGACTCACCCTTGCGGTACTCGCGCAGTGTCTTGAACGCGTCGGCGGAGCAGACGAAGCGGACGTTCTTGATGCGTCCGGCGGTGGTCCAAATGCTGACGGTCTGTGCGTCGTACTGCCAAGACAGGCAGCGATCGTCATAGGGCTGCGCGGCAGCGGGACGAAACGTGATCGGCTTCGACTCGGCCCTGGTCCGGCGCTTCGACTTCGGCTTGCCCAGGTTACCGGCGCGAATGCTGGCGTGCAGCGTTGTGTACGCATCGCGCACCTTCTTGATTACGTGCTGTGCTGCCTGCGCCCCCAGCCCTGCGGCCTTCAGGCGCGGGTAGGTGTGCTTGCGCAGCTCGTACTCACGCGGCACACCGTTGGCGAACGCCACCTCGGACACCCAGCACGCCAGCTCATTGACCGTACGCAGCGTGGAGCGCAGCGCGGCGGCCTGGTCGGCCTCCGGCATCAGCTTCACCTGCGTCACGATCTTCATGCACTCACCGTTACTACCGCTGATCTATGTCACCCCGCTGGGAGCCAAACCCCATATTCGCAGGGGTCGTACGGTCGTCTACACCCTCCACGCCCATTTGGTCTTCACGCCCAAGTACCGGCGCGGACCGTTCACCGACGAGATCCTCACGCGCTGCGAAGAGATCATGCGGGCCGTGTGCGCGGACTTCGAAACCGAGTTGGTCGAGTTCAACGGCGAACGCGATCACGTCCACCTGCTGGTGCACTACCCGCCCAAGGCCGCCGTCTCCCCACTGGTCGGCTCCCTCAAGGGCGTCTCTGCCCGCATGCTGCGCCAGGAGTTCCCCGGCCACATTCGCAAGTACCTGTGGGGTGATCACTTCTGGTCCCCGTCCTACTTCGCAGCATCCTGCGGCGGAGCACCGCTGGCGATCATCAAGGAGTACATCGAGAACCAGAAACGTCCCGACTGAGGCCAACAGCGCAGCCCCATGCGCCTGTGCGGGTCACACCTATCTCGAGAAGCGATTCCTCCCGGGCGTCAACGCCCCGGGGCTCCTCGCTAGATCATGCTGAACTGTTGGACGCCGGCACCAGAACTCCGACAACCTTGCCCCTCGCCCCCAGGGGCCCGGTGGAGAGCCACGTTCGTCTCATTCAGCCAACTGGACAGAATGCTCACGCGACTTGGCGGGGAGAAACGTGGGGCGTCGACATACACAGGTCGGGTCTTGGCTGTCAGGACGTCCGACGGGACCCGTGCGCGCACTCACGGTCGCCGGCCCCTCTTTCTGTCCACCACCTACAGGAGTTCTGGGTTCCTCAAACGGTGTACGTATCTCGCCCCGCAGTTGGCAGATTGGTGGCGCTGACCGGTCCCAGATCCAGGGCGCGAAAGGGGAGTTGGTCTGGTCGGTTGCGAGAGGGCCTGGGCGATGTCGTTGCGGTTGGCGAACGACCGTCCGGCGAGGGCGGCCTTGCGGAAGATGCGCCACCAGCCTTCTTGTAGGTTGAGCCGGGCTGGCTCCGACGGGGATGAAGGCGTAGTGGATGCGGGGGTGGTCCTCCAGTCAGGTCCGGGTGGACAGGCTGCAGTGGCTGGAGAGGCTGTCGGTGACGATCCAGATCTCTCCCTGCGGATTGGCGTCCTCGATCTGTTGCAGGAACTGGTGGTAGAAGAGGCTGTTGCGGGAGGATGCGGGCATGGTGATCTGCTGGCCATCCCGGGCGCGTTAGGCTCCGTAGACCTAGATCTTCTCCGGTCCGCGGCTGTAGTCGATTCTCCGCATTGATCCGGTGCCCATCGGGTGACCAGGCGGGTCCGGGCGGGACGGTACGCGGGATCACCGGCCCCAGCTCGTCGGCGCAGACCACCGTCGGGTCGTCGGGTGGGTGGGTGTAGAGGCCGATGGGCCGGGCCCTTTTGAGACGAAGTCTGGATCCTTCGACCGCGTCCAGGAACGGGTACGGCGCCATTGCCCACCCTCGGCGAGCAAGATGCGCCTCACCTGCGAGCAGCCCACCTCGACCCCCGCGGCCCACGCCGCCCGCCCACCGCCCCACGCCCGACGGCGAGTTGACGCGCCCCCTTCAGCGGCGTGCCATGCAGCCACCGGCTCCACACCCAGGCCCCTCGCCAGCCCCGCCCAGGACCACGTCCCCAGCGACCCGTCAGGAGAACGGAATGACCAGCATCCGCTGTCCTCATCCCCGCCCCGCAGCTGGACGCCGTCGTGGTCGGGGCGGGCTTCTCCGGCCTGTACTGCCCGATGGATCATTACCCCACCCGCACGTCGACACCTGGGCTCGGGGGCAGTCCGTCCATCTGCGCAGCAAAGGTCTGCTGCAGACTGGCAGGGCGGTCAAAGCGCTATCTCCCAGCCGGGAGAAGCACCACATCCGGGCGCCAATCCTGATGCACCATCGCGTCCGGGCAACAGTGTGCACTGCTTCCCGTTCGACGCCTACCGTTCCACGTGCATCCCATGGCTGCTGCCGTCCATCACGCCTGATGTACGGGGTGAAGTCACGCACGTGATGGCCTGACGCGCTCCTGACAGAGCCTGTTCCTCCGTGGCAGGCTGCCTCACGCACGTCGATCCGCACCGTTCTCATCCCCACCTGCCCCGGCACCATCCCGGCCGGGCACGGCTGAAGGAGACATGCGTGAGACGCCATCGCACTGCCGCAGGCATTCTGTTGACCCTGGGAGCCCTGCTCACGGGCGGGCTGTCGGCCGCCACCGCGGCCAACGGGGCCGCCCCCGCACCCGTTTCGGCTCACAGCCCCTCGGCCGCCGAGCGGCAGAAGGCTGGCACCTTCTGGACCGCGGACCGGATGCGCGGCGCCACCCCGCTCGATCTGCTGCTCACTCCGAACGCGACAAAGAGCCTCAAGGCCCCGAAGTCCGGCGGGAAGGCTACGACCGTCGCCCCCACCGCGTTCCCGCAGGCCGGTGGCCCCTGGACCAGTGGCGGCGCCGTCGTGAAGACCTCCGGCCGGGTGTTCTTCACCTTCCAGGGCCGTACGGCGTCCTGTTCTGGCAACGCCGTGACCAGCCAGAACTCCAGCACGGTCATCACGGCCGGGCATTGCGTCAAGTACCAGGGCAGCTGGCACACCAACTGGGTCTTCGTGCCCGCGTACGACAACGGCCAGGCACCGTACGGCCGGTGGAGCGCGTCCAAGACGCTCACCACACCGCAGTGGGAGGCGAGCGAGGACATCAACTACGACGTCGGCGCGGCGGTCGTCGCTCCGCTGAACGGCCAGAAGCTGACGTCGGTGACGGGCGGACAGGGCATCCAGTTCAACGGCGGCTACAACAAGCAGATGTATGCCTTCGGCTTCCCGGCGGCGTCGCCGTACGACGGCACGAAGCTGATCTACTGCAGCGGCAACAGTTCGAAGGACTTCCTGTTCTCGAAGGACCACAGCCTGGGCTGCAACATGACGGGTGGTTCCAGTGGCGGTCCCTGGTTCACCGGGTTCAGCGAGACGGCCGGCACCGGCCTGCAGGTCTCGGTGAACAGCTTCGGCTACACCTTCCTACCGAACCGGATGTTCGGCCCCTACTTCGGCGACCAGGCGAAAGCGCTGTACGACAAGGCACAGGTTTCCTGACGGCACAGGCGCACGGCGGCAGGTGTGCCCTGACTCAGGGCACCTTGCTTCCACAGGGCGCGCCACGGGGCCATCGGCCCGCCAGACCTCGTCGAGGCCTTCACCATGTCTCCTTCGTGGAGGCCCCCTCCTTTAGGGCAAGGCCGTGAAGTTAAGGGCTGATCGGGTTGGTCGAGATGTTGATGGTGAGGGTGGCGTGGTAGGTCCGGCGGTCGACTTTCAGGCTTTTGTGTGCGTAGCGGGATAGGGGGCGTTTGACTGCGCGAGGGCTGAGTCGGGGTCGTCGGGTGGGCAGGAGCGCGCTGAGTACGGCGGTACCGATCGCGCCGACCAGGTCGATTACGGTGTCGGCGAGCACGTTGGCGGCCTGGACGACCTGGTCGCGGGCTGCGTGCAGGGCTGTGGTGAAGGCGCATCGGTCCGGGTCGGTCTTGGTGGAGTGGGCGGCGTCTGAGATCGCGATCCGGATCAGTTGATACGTGCTGAGCAGGGCATAGATTTCCTGGGCGATGCCCGGCCAGGAGCGGGAGCGCAATCAAGCGGTGGGGCAGGCATCCACCCGCCCTGTGTAACCCGCAGTTGGCTGCGGGGCCTCTGTGCGAGCCGATGGCTCCCGCGCGGCTACGCCCCGGCGCGGACAACGCGTCGCCACGCCCACCAGGACAGCCGCGGCGCGGTGGCCGCGTTGACGGCCCTGCCGAACGCCTCCATCGCGGCCTCCAAACGCACGCTGTTCTTCCACGTCGGCCAGGCCGCGCAGCAGCTGCTCGGTGGCGACGGCGGCGTCGGAGCAGCGCATGAGCGGGGCGGCCGCGGTGGCGGCCCGAGCGTGCGGCTCCCGCACGGCGGCCGTGCTCTGCTTGCTGGCCGCCCTCTCCCGGCTCAGCTGCCTGACCGAAGTCCACGAGCCCGCTCTGTACATCCATGCCGCCAGCGATCCGGGCCCGGGCGGCGCCGCCCGCGAAGGCGAGCACCGTCAGCAGGAACGTCCGCCCGCGCTCGGCCGGCCCCTCCCACAGCAGACGATTGGTGGCGGCCGCGCCCTGTAGTTCCGCCACCGCCACCGTCATCGCGTCGGCCTGCACATGCAGGGCGCCGATCTCCGACTGCTGCTCTTGATGGTTACGGGCGGACAAAAGTTGATCGTGTCTGGGACTTAAGTACTGCTTCTGCGTGGACACGCCGCTGACAGTTTCTACTCACTCATTCCTTATGTCAGGGTCTCGATCAAGGTCATCCCGGTGCAGGCGGCTTCTTCCCGTTGCTGCCTGCACCGGGGTGACTTCGCTATTGATAGGGGAGGGTTCATGCCTGTTCTTCACCGCACATCTGCCAGTTCCATAGCCGCCGTAGCCGTCGGCGCGCTCATCCTTAGCATCGCGCCCACGGCGGTCGCGGCTGATGAGCAGTCGACGGCCGAACGGACTGCGGCAGCCGTAGAGAGGATTGCCGGCACAAAGGACATCGCCGGCAGCGCCCTGCAGTCGGATGGGAGCCTGAAGTCCGTGACGGCAACCGGAGCCGGGCAGCCCATCACCGTCACCACCCCGGCAACCGCCAGCGGCACGATCAGCGCCACCGCCAACGGCGCGACAGTCGGCATCGGTCTGTCCAATGCCGGGCAGGCCAAGGGGATCAAGTCACCGAACGGCACGGTCGTCTACCCCAACGTGGCCAAGGATGCCGATCTTGCCGTGCAACCGACAGTTGCGGGTGGCGTTCGTGCACTGATCACCGTCAACAACGCCGACGCCGCCAAGGAATACCGTTTCGATCTCGCCCTTCCGGCTGGCGCCGCCACCGAGCAGTTGGAGGACGGCAGGGTTCTTGTCCTGACCGGAACTGACGAGGACGCTGACATCCTCGGCTCGTTCGATGCCCCGTGGGCCAAGGACGCCGACGGCAATGCGGTACCGACCTCCTACCGCGTGCAGGATGGATCTCTCATCCAGAGCATCGACTTCGACAAGAACACCGCTTTCCCCGTTGTTGCCGACCCCTTCTGGAGCAGCGCGTGGAGGTGGACCAAGTGTGCCGCCTCTGTCGTCGTCGCGTTCTTCCCGGCAGCCAAGGCCTACAAGGCGATCAAGGCGCTCGGCGGTGCCAAGGCAACGGCACGGCTCCTGTGGGGAGCGCGCACCAAGGGCGACTTCATCCGGCACGCCAAGAAGGCAGGCAAGAACGGCGCTGTCCAGATCCTCGGCATCGCTGGGGTGCAGAGTTACTGCTTCGGCTGACAAGCAGCCCCGCCAGCAGACCCCACACCGCCTAGATGGGAGTACACCTCGTGGTCAGCAAGAACAAGCCGCCCATTGTTGTCCTGCATGATTTGGAAGATGTCCGATCGGAGATCAATGCCGCGCTGGAGACAGCCGGCGACAACCGGCGGCCCGGACTCCAAGCAGCACTGAACATCCTGAACCGCCATACCACTGCTACCGACGACCAGCGCATCCGACAATGGGTGCGCAGGACCCTCTCCGAAGCCGGCGTGGAACCAGACGAGCATGTGCGCGCCGTGAAGGCCCTGCGCGATGCGGTCCCTGGACTCGGACTCATCGCCGCAAACGACCTGGTGAAGTCGGCGCTCCTACACTGACCCACCACGCGCCCGCGCGGACGAAGGGACCCGATGTGGGCTCGTCGGTGGACCGTTCGGTTGCCTGAGTGCGTGCCTGTTGAGAACGGTCGCGCGACTGCCCCACCCGCTGGCGCGACGCGCGGAATGTCCTGAAGGACTGGCCGCTGTCCCGGAAGCGCATGGAGGGCCCGCACCGCACTTGGTGTGCGGGCCCTCGCCTTCCCTGTGGTCGCCGACCTGCGGATCGTCTTCGGCTGGGGGGCTACCTCAATATGCGCGGTCATGAACTGAAAGCCGCGGCAGCAGCGGTCGGCTTTGGCACCGAAGTCTCCCTCGCCTATCTCTGCGGCAAGCTGAAGCTCCTGATGGGGACGGTCTGCGGCCTGGCCATCGGGGGGAAGATATTGTTCCCTCTGCTCAAGGACTCCAAGAAGTTTGCGACGAAGTCCTGTGAACATTCGGATAGGCACTGCAGCTTTGCCGACCCGTCAGGTGGTCACGAAGGAAACGCTCGGCTGGGAATTTCCAGCCGAGCGCCTGCCAAGAATACTCGCCGCTGACCAACTCTGCCCCGTGCAGCGGCGACTCTTGGAATCCGCGTACAGCGTTTACCTCACAGGAGGATCCGACGGGCTGCTAGCCGGTCCGACGGCAGCGGGCTCAGGTCCTGTTGGCCAGTTGCCGAGCGAAGCCGTCGCGCTGTACCAGAATGCAGCACCTGCCACCGCAGTCACCCAGCCAGCTGCCTTAGCGACAGGCAAGCTGTCGGCGAACTGGGCGCTCGCAAGCAGGAGTAGTGCGAGGAAGAGAAGCCCGTACGTGCCTCGCAGGAACGGGCTCTCGGCTCTTGTGCCTACGACCAGGCTCAGGGCCAGGAGTGCGAACAGGGCCAGGAAAAGGCCCGCCGCGTTTGCTGCGACCTTGCTGTCTATGCTTGTCCAGGCGAACCAGAAGGCGCCCAGGCCCGCGAAGGCCGTGCCGTTGAACGGGGAACCTTCGTGGAACGCCAGAACGCCCGAAACAAAAAGGGCGATGCCACCGACGTAGGTGGCGATAGTGATCGCATCGGCTGCCGTGACGCCGTTGATTACGCGAGTGGTTCCCAGGCCGAAGGCCAACAGAGTGAGTCCAAGTGCGAGATGGCCGAGAGCAGATGTGGTGGTACCCCTCGCCGAGCCGTCGTAGTGCATGGTCGAGTCCCTTCATTCCTATTCGTGGAACATCTCAATTAATCTTTACGTACCCTTTGTTCGCCTTTCGTATCCTTGTTAGGGATTGCGGGCGATCCCGGCGATTCCTGTACCGAGCAGGCGACGTCTTGCGGTCGAGGGCGGAGCTGTCGGAGGCCCCCCTGCGAACCGGGTATTCAGATCGCGGCTTTTCGGACACCCCTCAGGCGAGGGTGGCGCGGCCGCGGTAATGGGGGCGGGGAGGGCGAGTTGGCCGTCGCCGATAAGCGTTCCATGCCTGGCCCTCTGCACGGCCTTCCTCCTCCAGCTCGCTTCCCCGTGGGCTGCTCACTGCCGAGGAGTCCTGCCTCATCCTCCGGGACGGGGCCCAGTAGTCCCGCGCCTTACCCGTGATCTCCTCCTTTTGTTCAATGCCTGCCCGCACGGTTCCCTCGGAGATTGCGCACCATATCGGCACGACATTGCTGCCATCCCAGGCAACGGTGGCAGGCAGCCGCAACCCAAGGTGGATATGGCATAAGCGTCCATACTGGGCATTAGATGACCAAAAACTGACAAGTATACGCAAGGCGTGGCCTTTTCTGTGATCCCCTTCTCCCGTTTCGGTTCCTCAGCTTCTACTCTTGGTATAGGTGCATCCCCTGCCGGTTGCCCTCGCCCCGACGCTGGCGCCGCCGGGAGTCACGAAAGCGGCACTGTCTCAGGGATGCTGACGCGAAAAGTTGAGCCAGTGCTGTCAGGCCGTTCGTGGTGATGGGTTGTCAAACGCTACGCCTGCGCCGATCGACCCGAGCGCATGCTCTACGTCCCCAAGTACCGCGCCAGCCTCGTCGATCCCTACCGCGAGCCCCTGCGCAGAGGCTGAGCTGCGGACGCAACACTGACGCGCTGACGAGCTGGATCGCCCGGGTTCGAGCAGCCGATCTTCCCTATCTGCATGCCTTCACCCGGGGCGTGGACCGAGACATCGGCGGCGCGATCACCGGGATTACGCTTCCGTACCGCAACGGCCCCCACCGAGGGCGTCAACACCAAGACCAAACGGATCGCACGCCAGATGCACGGACGAGCAGGCTTCATGCTCCTTCGGCACCGCACCCTCCTCGGATAGCAGCACGCTCCGCCACCACCGAAAGTGAGACAGGGCCGTCTATGGGAGCCGCCTCGTCGGGGAATCAGGTTGCGAGGCATCGTCATAGGGCGGACGCGATCTAAGAAGGCCGCACCTCCGCCCGGTGAGTGCGCCAGGCGCCGGTCCAGCTCGACATCCAGATCCTGCTGCCCGTCGGCGCTGCACGTGCCCGGCCCAGCTCCACTATCCGGCTTGACCAGCCACGACCACCCCTTATCAGAGGACTTTCCGACATCCCTGCCCGAGGGGGTGCGCGCCGTGGGTGACTTAGAACGGGCCGAGGAAATCGACCGGTAAGCAGGAACACAACTGCTCCTCCTGGCTCACCGCTCCCAGTGCTCATGGAATCGAGCCCGGCTGATTGCGAGGTTAGACAATGACGAGTACCAACGAGAACAGCAGCGCAGGCGAAGTGGTGGGACAGGAAGCTGGTCCTGACACGTACCCGCCGACCGTCACCTGCCCGTCCGACGACTGCTACCAGTCCATCACCGACCCCGCCATGGCCGGGTCCATCGCGTTCGACGGGAAAGGCAATGCCTACGTCAGCACCTTCGACGGGAACTTGTTCAAGCTGGACCTGGCGCTTGGCAGGCGGGAGAACGAGCCGCCTGAGCCGCCCGAGCTGATCGCCTCCGGCCTGAATGGCGACAGTCAGCACACCTGCATGGGTCTGGCGTTGGACGGGAAGGGCAACGCCTACGTCGTAAATGGCGCCCGGCAGTTGTGGCGGGTGCCGCTGGACGAGCAGCCCCCGGAGCTGATGGCCACCGGCCTTGATGCGCAGGGCAGCCCGTCAGACGTGGCGGTGGACTGGGCAGGCGAGTACGCCTACGTCATCACCCGCGACGGTGTGCTGTGGCGGGTGCCCCTGCACGACGGGGGACAGAGGAAGCCGGTGGCCACCAGCCTCGGCACTGCGGACGGTGTGGTGCTGGACGGGGACGGTCGCAACGCCTACGTCGTGAACCGGGCCGGTGTGCTGTGGCGGGTGCCCCTACCCGCCCTGGACAGTGATCAACTGGCGGTGCCGGAGCAGGTGGGCACGAAGATTCCCGGAGGCGGCCTGGGTGTGACGCTGGACTGGGCCGGCCAGAACGCCTACGTCGTAGGTCGCGGTGGCGCGTTGATCCGGGTGCCGTTGGACGGTGGGCCCCAGCAGCAGGCGGCCACCGGTCTCGGCCATCATTTCCGACCGTGGCGTTGGACCAGAAGGGCAACGCCTACGTCGTCCGAAGTGACCAGCGAGCCATCGCTCTTGCATGTGGCGGATTGACGGTGTCGCGTTGGCGGCGCCGGTACCATCGTTGTCGACACCGGCGCCGGGTGCGCATACGGGGCAGACCGTGAAGTTCAGCGGTTATGCCCCGGGAGCCACCGGGATCCTCGTGCAGGACCTCCACGGCACTCCCGTGGGTTCCCAGACCGTGCGCGCAGACACCGGCTACTGGGCCTGGGCCCTGGGCGAGAACCTCCTGAACGTCGATCTGGCCGGAGGCAGGTCGGACCGGTCTCCCGCCGGGGCCTGCCCTGGGATCCGGGCGCGCACACCCTCCAGTTCGTGGCCATCAACGACATCGGCGTCACCGCCCCGACCGCGATCACCTTCATCGTCCGATAACTGAACCGGCGGATTCCATCGGTGATTGCGAGTCACCTGGTCAATGGGCTTGTGAGGCATTTTCGCTTGGCCTCGGATGGGGTCCTGTCGCCAAGGACGAGGCGAGGGCGCTGGTTGAGCTGACGGGCGATTTCGCGAAGGTCGTGTGCGGAGTGGGCAGACAGGTCGGTGCCCTTGGGAAGGTACTGCCGCAGCAGGCCGTTCATGTGCTCGTTGGTGCCGCGCTGCCAGGGCGGGTGGGACTCGCAGAAGTAGATCCGGAAGCCTGTCAGCGCCTCGATGTCCTCGTGCAGGATCAGTTCGCGGCCTTGGCCCCAGGTGAGGGTCTTCTTCAGCTGGGGCGGAATGTGCGCGGTCTGCGTGATGAGCGCGTTGCGGACCTGCGGGGCCTTCCAGCCATGGGGCAGGTGGATCAGGTGAACGTAGCGGGTGGTGCGCTCGATGAGAGTGCCGATCGCCGAGCCCTGTCCACGGCCGATGATGAGTTCGCCCCCCAATGCCCGTCAATTGTGCGGGTGTTGACATCGCCCGGACGGTCGTGGATGAGCGTCATGTTCTTGATCTTGTTGAGGGTGGGGCAGCGCGGCGCTGCTTCTTGCGGCGGGTGCGTCCGGTGCGGAGTTTGGCGTCGCGGCGGCCCAGGAGGCCGAGTTCGCGCACGGCCACATACGGCCCCGCGAAACCGATACCCGCGCTCACCACCGCGCCGGCGACCACCACACCGGTCCGCACCCGCTGCATCCTGCGGGCCCTATGGCCAGGCCCCGATTCACATGCGGACGGCGGAGTGGCTGTCGTGCAGGGCGAGGGCATCCGGCGGGGGCCACACCTATACCAGGACACGACGGGAGGTTGGAGGGACCAATCGGTGAAGGAGAGCGCTGCTGAGCCACCATTCTTCCCCCTTCCTCACCGGGTGAGGGCTTCACGGCGGTCTGTGCCGGCCCATGCACCGGGCGGGAGCGGCCCGATGATGCCTTGCACCATTTCTGACCGGAAGGAACAGCGCCATGACCACCTACGATGCGGCATTCTCCGCGCCGGCAGTCCAGTCCCCTTGGGACAGCGGAGGCCCTTACCCGGCCAGCCTGTACTGCATCTCCGGTAACTCCTACGACCGCTACTCCTGGACCGGCACCAACCGTCCCTGGTTCGGCGACGCGCCCGACAGTCCCAGAGGAATGCTCCTGGGGAATGTAACCGGTAACCAGACCACGAACGGCCTGTTGGGCCACTGGAACCCCTGGACCTCCGTCGACGCCGCCCTCTGCGTGGACGTGAACAACGTCTTCCTGTTCAAAGGAAACGAATGCATCATCCTGCCCCTCAACCAAGCAGGCAACTACAAAGACACCGACCCCACGCCTGAAACACACACCGCCGTCACCGACCCCGTCCCCATCGCCACACAGTTCGGATACACGGGAACACAGGACACGGCAACCTTCCCCCTCACCAAAGTCGATGCAGCCTTCCTCACCGCAGGCGGCACCAACATCTGGTTCTTCGGCGGCGACCAGTGCTACTGCATCGACGCCCTCACCCACACCCCCGAAGACCACTTCAGCAGCGGTGGAGCCCCCATCACCCTCCCCATCCGCCAACAATGGCAAAACCTCCCCGACGACCTCAAAAACGGCCTCAACTGGGCCGCACCCACCCTCAACAGCGACGGTGTCGTCCAAGACAGCGCATGGCTCGTCAACAACAACGACAGCGTCACCAACTGGTGCAACGTCATTCCCAGCAAATTCACCAGCGCCCCTGTATCCGGCGGCAGCCAGTGCAGCCAACCCGGCGACCCCACCTTCACCGTCCCCTCCGGCGTCACACAGGTCACTGTCGAACTCTGGGGGCCCGGCGGCAGCGGCGGTGGGAATGGGGACTACGGCGGCAAGGGCGGCCAGGGGGGTGCTGGCGCCTACCTCAAGGATGTCATGACGGGGAACATTCCAAGCCAACTCACCTTCCACATTGGTGCCCCAAATGACCATACCCGCAACGCCGCTACGGTCAGCGCCGCCAACCTCATCGCCGCCGGAGGCGGCCACGGAGGTGGCGGCGGCCGCAGCATTGACGGCGGCCGTGGAGGCGCCGGCGCTGGGTACGCCGGCGCTGGGTACGCTGACGACCCACACCTGCGCGGTGGCGCCCCCGGCGATGCGGGTCAGGGGGCTGGGGGCTCAGGCGGAGGCGGCGGCGACGGCATCACCGGTGGGGCTGGAGGCATGGCGTACCAAAGCACTGCCGCACCGGGCGGCAACGGCTGGGGGAGCAGTGGCACTAGCCCCAGCTCCGGTGGTGGCGGCGGCAGCGGCCCCGGAGCCGGAAGCGGCGCCGACGGCCAGTTCGCCGGTGGCGGAGGCGGGGCGCGAGGTGGAATCGGTCACGGCGACGGCAGGGGAGGGGGAGGCAACGGCGGAGGTAGTACAGGAGGCAGCACCAACGACACCGGCGGAGGTGGTGGAGCCGGAGGCAACGGCTGGGGTGGAAACGGCGCCGGTGGCGGCGGTGGTGGTGGTGCCGGTGGTGGTGGTGGCAGTCAAGGCTGGAGCTACCTACGAGACCCCGACAACACCCACTACGACGGAGGTAATGGCACCAAACCTGCTGGAAACCCTCCCGGCGAAGGGACATCTGTCGGTGGACAGAGCGGAGGCCCTGGGGGCAACGGCGCCGCTCGCATCACCTGGTAACCCTTGCAGGGCCGAGGGTCGCCCAGACTGCAAGCCTACAGGCCGGAAGGTCTCCTCCCCGGACGGCCAGGGGCACTGTTCCTCCGGTGGCGTTTGCGGGCCCACGGCCAGCGGCACCGCCGCACGACCCCGTCGATCTTCACGGAGACATCCTTGGACGGGTCCTTGCGGACGGTCGGGGCGGCCCCGTTTCCAGGCGTCCGTATGTCAGTTCACTCTCCTCCGTGTCGGCAATCCGGGAGCCCCGTTGCGGGACTACGAAAACGGTAATTGTGATAGTTCAACTGCGGCCCGGGTTGGGCTGCTGCCAGGCTCGGCGTTGGCGTTCCGGCATGACCCGCATGGTAATTGGCGGCTCGTCAGAGCCTGCCGTTCCCCCGAGATGTCTGCCGGACGTCGGCGTCGGCCTGGCCCACCTCGTTGGCTTGATCAGCAGCTTGTCCGCCATTTCGACGTGACTCATCACAGTTATGCCGCGCGGTGACTCCACCCAGGCCGGCGCCGACCACGATCGTCCAGCCGCAAGGAGAACAACCGCATGACCATGCTTGCAGAACGAGTCGACGGCGTCATCGGCGTCGACACTCACCGAGACACCCTGGCCGCTGCGGTCGTCAGCCCCATCGGCGCTGTCCTGGCCACCACGGATTCGCCTGCCAACGCCCGCGGCTACCGCCGCTTGCTGGACTTTGCACGCCAGCACATCCCCGGCCGCCGGTGCTGGGCGCTGGAAGGCGTCGGCAGCTTCGGCGCCGGCCTGGCCACATTTCTGGACCAGGCCGGGGAACAGGTCGTCGAAGTCCTGCGCCCGAAACGGGCCCCTGACCGGGGCGGACGCAAGACCGACATGATCGACGCCATTCGCGCGGCGAAGGACGCGCTCGCCGCCGAACACCTCATCCAGCCTCGAGTGCGAGGCGAACGCGAGGCCCTGCGCGTGCTGTTGGTGACCCGCCAGGGGGCAGTCCTGGCTTCCACCGCCGCGATCAACCAGCTGAAGAACCTCATCGTGTCCGCGCCCGATGACCTCCGTGCTGAACTGCGCAAACTCAAGCGTCCGGCCCAGATCAGCCGTTGTGCTCAACTCCGGGATCGCCCGGCGCAGTGCATCGAGCGGCGCATGACGGTCCGGGCCCTGCGCTCTACCGCCCAGCGGATCAAGGCTCTCCAGGCCGAGGCCAAAGAGCTTGAAGGCGAGATCCTCGGCATCGTGCAGCAGTTGGCCCCCGAACTGCTTGCTCTGCTGGGAGTCGGGCCCATCACAGCTGCTCAGATCCTGGTCAGCTGGTCGCACTCCGGACGTTTCCGCTCCGAAGCCGCATTCGCTGCCTTCGCCGGTGTCGCACCGATCCCTGCGTCGTCCGGACTGACCAACCGGCACCGGATCAACCGCAGCGGCGACCGGCAGCTGAATCGCGCACTACACACCATCACGCTGATCAGGATGCGACTGGACCCTGCGACCAAGACCTACGTCACCCGCCGCTCGGCCGAGGGCAAGACCTCCCGAGACGCACAGCGGTGCCTCAAGCGGACCATCTGCCGTCAGATCTTCAAGCTCCTCGAACACTCGCACCGGAAGACCTCCACAGGCTTAGAGATCTCCCCTCAACAGCTTGACGCGATATAGCAGCCTCTGTGACGTTGTTCAGCGGCCCCGGCGGGACGGTTCTGAGCGACCCCATTTGGTGGGTCGCTCGGGTGCATTGAGGGGTGGTGGGGTGACCGGCGCAGTGGCTCCACCCCGCCACGGGCTCTTGCGGTGAGACGTTTCCTGTGGCTACCGGCAGGGGCGGTGCTGTGGGTGTCTTTGTCCGGGCAAGAGCCGCCTGGTCCGCGACCGGCGAGGGATCGGACCCATGGCTATTTCCTGCTGTCGGTGTTGGACCGCTCGGCACTTGAGGGGCCGCTCCGGTATCCGAAGTCGGGGCGGCGGTCTTCATGAGCGCTTCTTGCCCAGATTGTGCGCAAACGATGGCGGCGGGCGGCTGGGTGCTTGGGGGCTGTTGTGCTGGAGGCATGAACAGCACGCACAAGTCCCGTTCCCGTTCTCCTCACCGCCCGGCCCGCTATGCCCTGAGCGCGGTTGCCGCAGTCGCCGCGCTCGGCCTCACCCTGGTCGGCTGCGGCGGGAAGGGCTCCGGCGCCACGGACGAGGGGAAGAACCAGACGCCGAAGAGCATCGGCACGAAGGTCCTCTGGCTGGGCGATTCCATCGCGGGTGCCGAGGCTCCCGCCCTGGGCGCGGCCCTGAAGGCCAGTGGTGTGGAGTTCAAGGATTCCTCTTCGGACGGTGGGGGCACGATCGTCGACGGCGGTGAGGAGATCACGCGGATGATCTCCGGCGACACCTGGAAGCAACTGACCAAGGACATCGAGGCGTTCCGTCCCACCGTGGTCGCCTACCAAGTCACGACATACGACTGGGGAAGCCAGGACCAGCAGCGGGCTGCCTACAGGAAGGTCGTCGACACGGCCAAGGGCGCCGGAGCCAAGGTGGTGTTCGTTTCGTCCCCGCCCATCAAGATCGACGGGTTCTACAAGCAGCACGAGGCGCAGTTGCGTACCGCTTCCAAGGTGGCCTCGGAAGTCGCCGGGAGGAGCGGTGGCACGGCGGCGTTCTTCGATGCCTCCCAGGTGTGGGGCACTGATGCCTCGGCGGGGAAGGCGCAGCGCGCCGCGGACGGGGTACACAACTGCCAGCAGGGGGCCGCCGCCTTCGCCAAGTGGTTCGCCGGGAAACTCGGCGCGCAGGAGCGCTTCAAACCAGCGTCGGTGGACACCTGGGCCCAGAAGTCCTGGACCGGCAACGAGCGCTACAGCAAGCTCCGCTGTGCCGCGTGACGAAGCGGCCGACTTGATGCCTCCGCATCTCCCGTCACCTGTGCCTGTGCCTGTGCCTGTGGCTGCGCCTGCGCGCGGCCCGACGCCGGCCCGGCACCGCGAGGCGCGCCCCGGCGGCGTGAGCCGTGCGCATATAGCCGCCCTCGACGGGCTGCGCGGGTTCGCGGTCGCGGCCGTGCTGCTCTTCCACGCCGGGCATCTGCCCGGCGGGTTTCTCGGGGTCGACCTGTTCTTCGCGCTCTCCGGGTTCCTGATCACCGGGCTGCTGCTCGGCGAGGCGACTGCGCGCGGCCAGATCGCCCTGGCCGCGTTCTGGAGCCGCCGTGCCCGCCGCCTGCTGCCCGCTCTCAGCTGTGTGGTGGTCGTGACCGTGGTGGCCACGTGGGCGTGGGGGAGCACGGAGCAACTGCGTTTCGCGCTCGACGACATGCCCTGGGTCGGGACGCAGACGGTCAACTGGCATTACATCACCGAGCAGATCGGCTACTGGAACGCCTCCGATACCCGCGTCTTCGCCCACCTGTGGAGCATCGGCGTGGAGTGGCAGTTCTACCTGGCCTGGCCACTGGTGGTGGCGGTGGCCGCCCGGTGGCGGTGCGGTGAGCGGATCGTGGCCTCACTGGCCGGGGTGGGTGCCCTCATTTCCCTCGCCCTGACCGTCTCGCTCGGTGCCGCGGTGGACACCACTCGCGCCTACGAGGGCACTGATACCCGGTGTGCCGCCCTGCTGCTCGGGGCGCTCGTGGCCACCGCGCCGGTGCGCAACCTCGTACGCCGGGTGCCGCGCCGCGCCGCCGACCTGGTGTGCCTTGCCCTGGGCTGTGGGCTGGCGGTGGCGTGGGCGGTGACTGAGGGTGAGAAGGCGCCGCTGCTCTTCCAGGGCGGGCTCTTCCTGCACTCTGCGACCGCGGCCGCGTTGATCGTCCTGATGGCCCAGGTGCCGGACACCTGGGCGGCACGGGTTGCGGGCAGCCGCCTGCCGCGTGGCCTGGGGATACTGTCATACAGCCTGTATCTGTGGCACTGGCCGGTGTACCTGCTGTTGTTGCCGCGACTGTCGGTGCTCGGGGACTGGGGCGGGACCGTCCTCGCGATCGGGGTTTCACTGGCCGCCGCCGCGATGACGAAGCGGTTCGTCGAGGATCCGGTGCGGTGCCGGGCGGGGTGGGCGCGTGGCAGGCGCGGTGTGATCGCGGTAATCGCGGTAGCCCTGGCGGGAGCCGTCCTGTGGGCGGCGGTGCCCGAGCCGGTGCCGGGGGCAGGCACGGTCGATGTCAACCAGTTGAGGTGACCCCAGAACACGCCGTGCACGCCACACCCCCGCGCGCCCGTAAAGTGGGCAATCCATCTCATAGCTCACATAATGCAGGAATAACATGCGCACCGTGGAAAGGGCCCTTACATGCCCCGTGTCTTGCTGATCGAGGACGATCCGGCCGTGCGCCGCGGTGTCGTCTTGGGCTTATCCCGCAACGGGCACGAGGCCGAGGCGGTCGGCACCGGCGAGGACGGTCTTGAGGCCCTGGTCGCCATCAAGCCCGACCTCGTACTCCTCGATCTGATGCTCCCCGGCATGAGCGGCCTGGAAGTATGCGGCCGCATCCGCGAGACCAGCCGGGTTCCCATCGTGATCCTGTCCGCGCGCGGCGACGACCTCGACGTCGTGATCGGCCTTGAGGCGGGCGCCGACGACTACGTCGTCAAACCCGCAGGCGCCGCGGTCATCGAGGCCCGGCTGCGGGCGGTGCTGCGCCGCGTGGCCCCCGCCCAGGCTGCCACAGGCGCCGGGCAGACCCAGGTGGGCGATCTGGAGATCGACCGCGGAGCACTCATCGTCCGCAAGCGCGGCCAGGAACTCCCTCTCGCCCCTTCCGAGTTGAAGCTGCTGCTCTTTCTCAGCGCCGCACCGGGGCGGACCTTCAGCCGCCAGCAGTTACTCGAGGACGTCTGGGAACACAGCTACTACGGGGACGCCCGCCTGGTCGACGCCTGCGTGATGAGGCTGCGCGCCAGGATCGAAGAGGACCCGCGCCGCCCGGTGTACGTCCAGACCGTACGCGGCTTCGGCTACCGCTTCGGCCCACTGCCCGCATGAAGCTCGCACCGCGCCGCGGCCTGAGCCCGCGCCTGGTCTTCGCCTTCGTCCTGGTCGCCGCGCTCAGCGCGCTGATCACCGCCGCGCTGACCTTCCGGCAGGCCCGCAGCGCGATCTTGGACCGCACCCAGAACGGCGCCGTCCACGATCTGCGCCTCCAGATCGACTCGCTCGCTCCCAACCTTCCTGCCGACCCCACCGAAACGGACCTGCGCGCCTTCGCGCGCCAGCTGGACCGTGCCTCGGGCTCGCACGGCTGGCACACGGCCGTCTCCCGCGATGGCGGCCCGCTCATCGGCACCGCGCGTCACGTCAGCAGGTCCCTGCGCGACGCGACAAAGAGCGGCGACACCACCTTCTACGAGCGTGCGGAGCACACCGCCGGCCCCCGACTGCTGATCGGCATGCCGATCAGCTACACCGACCGGCGCAAAGAAGCGGAAGAACCGTCGGGTCTTGCCGCCTTCGCCGTTCTGTCGCTGGACGGCGAACGGGCCGACATCTCCGCCCTGATCACCGCGGCCTGGGCAGGCGCCGTCCCCGTGCTCGCCTTCGCCGTCGTGCCCGCCTTGTTCGCGGCCCGCCGGGTGCTGCGGCCCGTACGGCAGCTGCGTACGGCCGCCGAGAAGATCACCTCAGGCGCCCTGGACACCCGCCTGGACGTCGTCGGCAAGGACGAACTCGCCGCGCTGACCGGCACGTTCAACACCATGGTGGCCGCCCTGGAGCGCAACGACGCCGAGCTGCGGCACATGGAGGCCAACGCCCGCCGGTTCGCCGCAGACGTCTCGCACGAACTGCGGACCCCTCTCGCCGCGATGGCCGCCGTCACCGACGCCCTCGACGAGGACGCCCGCTCCGGCACGCTGCCTCCGGACACAGCCGACGCGGTCCTCCTCATCAGCGACGAGACCCGCAAGCTGACCGGCATGGTCGAGGAGTTGATAGAGATCTCCCGCTTCGACGCGGGAGCGGCGGTGTTGCACCTGGACGACGTGAGTCTGCGCACCATCATCCACAAAACGCTTCACCTGCGCGGCTGGCGCGAGCCGGACGAGGTGATCACCGAGCTTGCCGAGGACGACCTGCGCATCCGGGTCGACGCGCGGCGCGTCGACGTCGTCCTCGCCAACCTGATCGGCAACGCCCTGCGCCATGGCGCCGCCCCCGTCACGGTCCGGGCGAGGGCCACGCAGGAGTCCCTGGTGATCGATGTCGCCGACGACGGCCCCGGCATCCCCGACGAGGCCCTGCCGCATATCTTCGACCGCTTCTACAAGGCGGACGCCGCGCGGGCCCGCTCCGCAGGCAGCGGCCTCGGACTTGCCATCGCGATGGCGAACGTACGACTGCACCACGGCACCCTCACCGCTGCCAACGCCCCCGATGGCGGCGCGGTGTTCACCATCACGCTCCCGCGCACACTCCGGCTGGAGGACCAGTCATGAAGCGCCAGATCACCCTCGTAGCCGTGCTGGGTGTACTTTCGGCAGGCTGCAGCATTGGTTCCACTGGCCCAGTCCGAGCCGGTGTCCCGGCGTCCGGCCTTCGCGAGCCGGGATCCGCGACCCACCATGCCCAGCTTTACTTCGTCAGCCCGCACGGCATCCAAGCCGTCACCCGCGAGGTCGATACATCCGCAACCCCCCAACAGGCACTCGACCTGCTCCTCGAAGGCCCCGACGCCGCCGAACGCGCCCGTGGCCTGATCACCGAGGTGCCCCCGATACACGGGCGGCTGGTCGCGCAGACCACCGACGATGCCGTGGATCTGCACCTTCCGACGGGGGTGGCACACATGACCGACGGCAGCCTCGGGCTCAGCCAGATCATCTGCACCGCAGCCTCCGCCCAGGCAACTCACGGCACACAACTCCCCGACGTAGACGTACGGGTCTACGAGCAGGGCTACGGGACGCCGTGGACCGTTCGCTGCAACGCGGCGGGAAACGTCGTTCCCGTGCCCGAACCTGACCTGAACCGGCTCTGACCCGAGTTCCGGACTCTAACTCGAAAATGAAGGATGAGCTCAGGTCAGCGAGTGGCTGGCGGTGGGGTTTCATGCGGCCGCGATGGGTTCGAAGCGGACGGTGAGGCCGAGTCGGTTGGCTTTTTTGGTCATCCGGCGCATGGCGCGTTCGGGGTCGCGGCGGGTGAAGTAGGCGGTGCTGAGGTCTTGGTAGCGGGTCTTGTTGCGCAGGATGTGCCAGATGGCGACGGCGAGGTTGTGCATCACCGCGACCAGGGCCCGCTGCCTGCCGCGGCGGGCAGCGATCCGCCGGTAGTAGGCGCTGAGGTAGCCGTCCTTGCTGCGGCTCACCGACACCGCGGCGATGCCCAGCAGCGGTTTGAGGTTGCTGTTGCCGGGGCGGGTGTGGCCGGACTTGGTCACGGCCGGCGGATTCGTGGTGGCCGGGGCAGACCCCGATCCAGGAGGCAAGGTGCCAGGCGGTGGCGAACTGGGCCATGTTCCCGCCGGTCTCGGCGATGATGATCTGAGCGGCTGCGGGGCCGATGCCCGGGATGGAGTCGAGGTTCTCCACATCCGTGTTCCGTTCCAGGCGGGCCAGCAGCGTGGTGATCCGCGCATCCAACTGGCCGACCGCGGTGGTGAGGTGGTCGAGCGCGCGAGAGGCGCGTGCATGGCGAAGGAGACCAGCAAGTCAGTAGGGGACGTACTGGAAGGTCAGGAGGCTGTCGCCGGTGAACACCGACGAACTTGACTCCGTTCCGTTCGGAGCGGAGCGCAGGGTACTGAAGATCCAGACCAAGCTGCACTGTTGGGCCCGTGATGACCCTCGCAGGTTCGGTGATCTGTTCAACCTCGTCGCCGATCCCGCGTTCCTTCTGGTCGCGTGGGACCGGGTGCGGGACAACAAGGGAGCCCGCACGGCCGGAGTGGACGGGCGCACGGCCCTGCTCGGTCGCGGTGAAGTCGCGGCCGATCAGGTCCGGGGCTTTCGTGGCGGCCGGGTCGGCGATGGTGGTGCGGTGCCGGCGCCGCAGGCGGACTCCTTCGAGGCCGATGGTCCGCATGATCCTCGCGATGCGCTTGTGGTTGACCGCCTGGCCGTCCTCGTCACGGAGCTCGGCGGTGATCCTCGGGACGCCGTAGGTGCCGTCAGACTCCTTGTGTGCCTTGCGTATCCGGGCCGCGAGCCGGTCGTCAGCGGCCTGGCGGGCCAGGCGGGCGGGGGCGGTGCGGCGCCAGTAGTAGAAGCTTGAGCGGGCGATGCCCAGGATGTCGCAGAGCCGCTTCACGCCGTATGGGCGCTGGTGATCCTCAACGAACTGGCAGCGGTTCACCAGCGCGTCTCCGTCGCGAAATACCGGGCCGCCTTGTGGAGGATGTCGCGTTCTCCTCCAGCTCGCGGATCCTTTTGCGTGCGGCGGCCAGCTCCGCCTGAACCGCGTCACCGCCAGGCTGGGGCGCGGCCGCCGGGGTCGCCGAGTGGGCGCCCGGACGCCGCCCGTCGGCGGCCCTGATCCAGTTCCGCAGCGTCTCGGTATTCACTCCGAGGTCGGCGGCAACCGACTTGATCGTCGCTCCCGGACGCGACCGGTACAACGCGACCGCATCCGCCTTGAACTCGGCGGGGTAGTGCTTCATCCCCACAGGGACTCCGTTCTCTTGGACCATCAAGATCCAAGTCTCTCCGGCGTCCAAACTCTAGGATCAGGCCCCCCGTTCGACGCGGTCGATGCCGTGCGCGGTGAAGAAGGCGTTGGCCCGGCGGAGGAATCCGGCGCAGGTGGCGGCCTTCTCATCGCCGTGGATCTCGCTGTAGGCGAGGCGGGTGTGGTCGTCGACGGCGGAGTGGATGTAGTCGAATCCCATGCCACTGCGGGTGGCTCGGCCGGCTTGTCGGCCCAGGACCTTGTGGTCGGCGCCGTTGGGGATGCGGCCGAGTTTCTTGACGTCAACGTGGATGAGTTCGCCGGGCCTCTCGCGTTCGTAGCGGCGGATGACCTGCCCGGTGGGCCGGTCCAGGAAGGCCAGGCGGTTGAGGCCGTGCCGGGTCAGGATCCGGTGGGTGGTCGAGGCGGGCAGGCCCAGGATCGGGCCGAGACGTGCGGGCCCGAGCTTGCGGTCCTGGCGCAGGCGGCACACCCGGGCCTCGGTCGCTGCCGGGCTGCGGTGCGGCGTGGTGCGGGGACGGCTGGAGCGGTCGTACAGCCCTGGCTCGCCTTCGGCCCTCCAGCGGCGAACCCACTTGTGGGCTGTGACGCGCGAGATTCCCATCTCGGCTGCGACGTGCGCGACCCTCGGTCCGCCACGTGACCATTTTGTGGCCGTCGAACTTGGGCTCGTACCACCAGCCAGCTCCTCTGGGCAGCTTGGCCACGGGCGCGGCGAGGGCGACGTCGACGGGATACTCCACGGCACAAGCCTCCGGCCGCTCGCGAGGGTGCGCGCGGCGGACTGCTCGGGGGGTGCGCCGCGCGCTGCGCCTGCCGGTCGGTAGCCGACTGCTGCGCACCCGAACCAACCCACGGGTGCTACCACCCTGCTACCTTTTGAGTATGACTTCCGCGAAGAGGCAGACGCAGGTGCGGCTGGAGCCCGACGTGCTCGCCGCCGGCAAGGACGCCGCGGCCGCCCGCGGCCTGGACTTCAACAGGTACGTCGAGCGCCTCATCATCGAGGACACCACCGGCGCCCGCGCCGCCGGCATGGCCGCCGCACAGTCCTTCATCGACCACCACGGCGCCTACCTCGACGACCTCGAGCAACAACTCGACGCACCAGATGAACGGCTGCAGCCGGGCGCCGCGGCGTGATCCTGCACATCGACGAGTCCTGGATCCTCGAAGTCGCCGAGCGAGCCGGCAGCCGCGACCCGGGTGTGGACGACTACGGGGTGCCCGTCGCCGCCGTCGCCCGGCACCGCGGCGAGCTCCTGGACCACCCCGTCTACGACGGCCCGTACGCCCGAGCAGCTGCCCTGGTCCACACCCTGGGCCGCTGCCGGTGGCTGGAACGCTCCAACCTGACCGTCGCCTGCGCGACCGCCGTCATGTACCTGGGAGCCAGCAACATCCCCGTCAACCCCACGCGCGAACAGCTCACCGCGCTCGCCCACGAACTGAGCAACTCACGCTGCACCACCGCGCGGATCGCCGCCTTCCTACGCACCTGGAAGCCCTGATCCGCCCGTCTCTCAATCTGCGGACAGACCGGGGCTGAACTTGATGTCGCGTGGGCGATCCGGCAAAGGGTCTGGCCTGGCAGCAGATCCGCTCCCATCAGGATGTTCCCCTCGGACAGGCAATCGAAGATGCGCCGGCGCTCATCTTTCATCGCTTGCGTGTCACGGCGTTCCGGGACGGGCTGCGGCGGGCAGGGCGTGCGCGGCGGCCTCCTTCGCGGCGATCAGTGCTGTGGTGTCGTGTCGGTGAAGGCCACGCCACCAGACCAATGCCCGGTGGCAGCGGCCGGAGTTCTGCTGCTCGCTCGGGGTCATTCTCGTGCGCAGCGTGTTCTTGGCCGGGCGCGCGCAACGGTTGTGCGGCCGGGGGATTGTCAGTCGCGACGATCATGATGGCCCGTATGGCGATCACGATGACGAATTCGCACTGACGTGGACCGACCCAGAGGGCAAGCGGCACGGGTCAGCCGTCGGCTACGACGAGGCGAGCGCGCAGGACGAGCAGCAGCGCCTCAAGGCGGTTGGCTGCACCGACATCTTCGGGTGCCGAGTTTGCGCAGGTAGAGCACGGTGGCCAGGACTCTATCGGCCGTGGTCAGCTTGTCCTTGGCACCTGCGCCGCGAGCCCGGACGCGCTCGCCTCCTCGCTGCTGTCGCCGCCCTTGCTCACGTAGCTCGTCCAGTTCCCGGTCGAGTTGGTTGACGAGTTCGGCCAGCTCCGATTCGGGCTCCCCGGTCAGCTCCGGGTTGCGCAGGAACCCGGAGCAGGACTGCGGGGACAGGCCGCCGACTGATTGCGGGGTCTTGGCTGTGGCGGTGTCTCGACGTGAGGGGTGAAGGATGTAGTTCCAGTCGCCGTGGAAGCGGTGCCGGTGCATGGACAGGGCACCGATGTCGCTTTCGGTGACCTTGATGCCGGTGTCGTAGGTGTCCGGGTCGAGTTCGGCGTGGACAGTGAGCCCGGTGTGGGTAGTGGTCGCCGCGATGCTCTTCACGATGACGTCATGGCTGGTCAGAGGACGGCCGCGCCAGTTCATAGAGATGTGGGAGAACAGCCGGTGCCTGATTTTGTTCCACTTCGAGGTGCCCGGCCAATGCCGTTGTTTGAGCTACTGAAGCATTGCCGGGCTGAGGGTGATCACCTTGGCGGGGACCCGCCGGGTGGGGCCGTGCTGCTGCTTCTTGACCGAGGGCGAGTATTTCGAGTCCGGGCGTTTGAGGACCCGTGGCGCACTACGGCCGCGGCGAGGCCCCGGTGTCGAGCTTGCGGCGGATCTTGACCTCCAGCATCGCCAGGAATGCCCCGACGGCCGAGACGGCGTCCTTGGTTTGCCGGATCACGCTGCGCCGTATGTGCTTGAGAACCTTGACGAAGGAGATCCGGTGCGGGTCGATCCGCTCGCCGTCGGCGACCCTCATGATGATCCCGCTCAGGCAGTGGTGCACCACCAGATGCGCCCAGACCTCCTGGTGCACCAGCGTCGGAGTGGCCGAGCGCAACACCTGCGCGGGTCCACGCTGGAACGTCTTGACCTGCCGGTAGGCCGATTCCGCCTCCCAGCGATCACGGTAGAGCGAGGCCAACTCCGCTGCTGGGTAGGCATTGACATCAAGCAGATCGCTCAAGAGTCTGATCAGCTCGCCGCCGTCGACCCGGTACTCGACGACCCGGACCGTCACCCCGCCCGGATGCGGGGCCCGCTGCCCACCCAGGCTCACCCGCCCCAGGTAGCTCCCGTCCGGCAGCACCTCAAGCGGCCGGGAGGCGACCGTCGCCCGGGCCCGCAGTAGCAGGTGCGCCCCGCCGCAGGTGAACGCTTTCCACAGCTCAACCCCGGGGAAGTTGCGGTCCATGATGACCAGTATCCCGACCGCAGAGGAGGCCAGCTGCACTGCCAACTCCCGCTCGCCGCCGTTGAAACCGCCGATCCCGGCATCGATCGAGGCGCGCGTGCCGGTCTCGGTCAGCGTCACCACCCGCACTTGCGGGAAGCTGGCCGGCGCGCCGCGCGCGTCGCTCGGCCCGCCGAAGAACTCCCGGTTGTCCTTGTTGTCCGGCAGGTCCAGTACGAAGCCGTCGACGGCGGCCAACCGCATCCCGCGCCAGAACGCCGTGCCCACCCGGGCAGGGGCCACCCGTCCGCACACCCGACGGAACACCGCCTCCAACACCTCTGGCCCCGGGCGCTGCCGGGCGCGGGTGAACGAGGCCCGGTTCGGGATCGTCTCGTCCATTCCCTCCAGCGCCCCGGACCAGGTTCTCCGCGACATCGTCGTGGGAGTCCTGCGCGAACAGCGCCAACGCGAGCGTGAAGTAGACCATGAACCTCGGCGAGAGAGCACCCGGCCTCACCCCACCGCGGCCCCACTTGGCCAACACACCGTCCACCAACTCCGGCGTCACCCACGCGGTGAGCGCACCCAGCCGCACGTCATCGGATCGCCCCCATCCCACGGATGCATGACGTGTCAACGCCTGGCGAGCCGAATACCTCCCGCCCACCGTGAACTGATGACTGGTCAAACAACGGCACTGGGTGCCCGGCGGCATGTGGCAGACCGTGATGTTCAGGCCCGTCTCGGTGGCCAGGGCGGCTAGGGCCTGTGTGATGTCGTGATCAATCGGCGGTTTTCACCAGGTCGTCGATCCAGATCATGGCGGCGCGGAGGTGAAGGCCGGCGAGGTAGCTGTCTGGGTTTTGTCGTAGCGGGTGGCGATGCCTCGCCAGGCCTTCAGCTTGTTGATCAGGCGTTCGACGGTGTTCCGTTCCTTGTAGAGGTCGGCGTCGTGACCGACTGGCCGGCCGCCTCGTGATGCCTTCTTCTTCCGGTTGGCGGCCTGGTCCTTCTTCTCTGGGATGACCGCTTTGATGTTGCGTCTGCGCAGGTAGGAGCGGTTGCCGTGGGATGAGTAGGCTTTGTCGCCGGTGACCGCGCCGGGTTTGGTGCGGGGGCGGCCAGCGGGCAGGCGGACTCTCACCTTCGCGAGCACGTGCTTCTGTGCTGTACGTGGTGCGGGCTCCGGCCGGGGTGAGGGGGAACGCCTCACGTTCCAGAGCTGTGGTCACGGTCTTCTCCATTCGGTTGTGGTAACCGGCCCGCCACCTCACGCAGGGGCGGGTCACACGCGTGACCTCGTTGCCCGCCGAACGGTTGGCAGGCCGTGGACCTCGACGACGACACCACCGCCGAAGACTCAGGGATGCAGAGTGAGCCGACCCCTTGACCCAAAGGTTGATACTGCAGTAGACCTTTGATCGCATGCTTGAAATGGGCAACTACCTTTATTTGAGCAAGATCTGAGGCGGAATCATGGCCTCCATCACAGCTTTCAAGATCTCTCCCTGTTTGGGTTGATCTCGACCACATGGGCACGCAAGCCCCCTCCCCGCCCAAGCGGGCAGGGCAGTTCAGTGCGCCCGAATTTCCAGATGCTCGAGATACGGGGACATATGTCTATCGGCACGATCAACAGAACCCGCTCCGCCCGGAGCGCCATGCTCATCTCTGCTCTAACCGCAGGCGTAATCTTCGCGGCCGCCTCTGGGGCACAAGCCCAGACCCCGGCACCACAGGACCGCCCCGTCACCGTCGCCGTACAGCTCGACGAGGGTGGCTTCACCCAGCAGGAGCAGGAGCAGGAGCAGGAGCAGGAGCAGGAGCAGGAGCAGGAGCAGGCCAGGGCCTTGGCGGGGGCCATGGACGAACTCGGCGTGAGCGAGGCACAGTTCGCCGACATTCTGGACGTCGTCGTCAACGGCGCCGCGCAGGCCGATGGCCTGCCCAATCGCCTGGCAGCCCTGCCCAGTGCGCCGACTGCCGCGCAGACGGTAGAGGCCGTCTACCCCGGCAACACCCAGGCGCAGAAGGCCATGCTGCCGCTCCTCGCCAATGACGAGGTCCGCTACACGGCGCTTCGCGGTCTGGCCGGACGGTCGGGAGAGCAGAGCCCGGCGGTGGCCTTCGGGTGGTGGGACGAGACGAAGTTCTACGTCACGTGCGGCGCCGCCATCGCAGGCGTGTTCATCTCGTTCGTTCCTGCCGGCTCCAGCATCAAGGTCGCGCGTGCGGTGGCACTGTTCAAGAGATACGGCCCGAAGAAGACCGCGAACATCATCTGGCGGTTTGTCCACGGCAAGCACGTCGGCTCCAGGGAGCGCGAGGCCGTGAAGGCGTTCATCGGCATCACGGCCATTAGCAACGCATGCTCCCGCTAATCGTGTTCAAGGTGGTCCAATGACGATCGAATACATTGCCTACATCGTTCTGGCGGCCGAGGTCATCCTCATGGTGTGGTCGCGGTTCGGCACAGAGCGGCGGCACTGGAAGCACCACAAGAAGGAAGGGCCGGCCCCGGACGAGCGGGATGACCAGAGCCTGGTGCCGCTGGTGACCTATGCCGTCGCGGCGTTGGCGCTGGCCCTCGGCGTGGCATTGAAGCCTGTGGAGTGGAGCCTGCCGACGGTCGGCACGTTCGCGCTCTGCGGCATTCTCATTCCCGCATTTGCCGCAAACTCGATCATGGTGATGGCCACACGAGGGCACACGCGGACGCTCGCGGTGTGGCAGCAGGCGCTCGGGTATGCCGTCGCGGCAGTGGGGGGAGCCGCCTCCGTCGGGCTCGTGTAAGCCAGACAAGAAGGCCTGCCGGCCCGCTCCCCACCAGGGGCGGGCCGTCACGATACTGCGATGATGGGCGTGGATGCGGGAGACGCGACACTCGTCGGCGCGGACCGTCGTGCAGCCTCGTAGTGGTGCGCGCGCCCTCCACGCCACTTCACCCACGCCGGGTCGTCGAGGAGCCCCTCCGCATCCGGCAGCCCGGCACGGCGCAGGAACTCGATCACGTCCGCGTCCGAGTGCGCGAGGCCGAGGATCCGCCCCCGCACGACCACCCGCCGGCCGCCGCTACCGAGCGGCGGGTGCACGACTATCGGAGCGCTCGCCATGTCTCCAGAGTGCGCCGCAGTGGTCACTCCAGCACCCCGAGGTCGGTGTCCGGTCGGCAGTGCGGGCACGCCTTGATCTGGTCCACCGTGAGTCCACGCCACGCCTGCTCGCGTGTGACACCGCGCGACCGCTTCCCCGCCATGTGGCAGACGCCGACGTGGACGTACACCGGGGCGCGTCCGTCGAGGCCCTGCTCGATGAGCCAATCCGGGGCAGCGGCCGGGCCCGCTCGCCGCGGATCCGTTCGGCCTGGCGCCGTTCCGCGTCCGAGATTGTGATCTAAAACTCACGATCATCGTTGACACCTGGGTCTCCGATCACTAGGAGATCCACATGTCGAAGACGCCCTCTCTGACCGTGAGGCGAAGCGGCGCCTGGCCGCCATACGTCATGTCGAAGAGGTCAGCGGCAACGTCGCCCTGTCCTGCCGGTACTTCGGGATCAGCCGGCAGACGTACTACCGCTGGCACCGCCGCTACAAGCCCGAGGGCATCGAGGCTTGCGCACCCGCTCGAGGGCACCGAAGCACAGCCCCAATGCCACCCACGTCAAGGCCGTCGGGAAGATCATCTACCTGCGACAGAACTACCACTTCGGGCCCGAGAAGATCGCGATGTACCTCAAGCGCCACCACGATGTCACGATCAGCAAGTCGGGGGTGTGGCGGATCCTCGACCGCCTCGCCATGGGCCGGCTGCCGACCTCTCAGCGGTACAAGCGCCACGACCGCAGAGGGAAGCGGTACGAGAAGCAACTGCCCGGCCCCCGCGTCCAGATCGACGTGAAGTTAATCGAACCACTCGCCTCGATGGCCCCGGGGATGCCGCGGCGGCCAGACTCCCTACGAACGCCTCAAGCAGCAGACCGCGCCCCAGGCGTAATCGAAGATCTTCAGTCGCACACCACAGCGGGTCAGGGAACAGGACACATGGGCCAAGGGCGTCTTCCCGGCAGCGCACGACCGCGTCCAGCAGGCGGCCGCCGCGATCGAGCCGGACGCGCCTGCCCAGCCGTTCATCGACGCGCTGAGCGAACTGGTCCAGGCCCAGGCCGAGCACTGGCTTCGTCGTCCTGCACTGGTGGACAGAGATCCTGGAGCGGCACTTCCCGCCCCAACTCCCCGATCCCGACCACACCACCGAGTAGCCCCGACCACGCCCGGCCCTGGTACCGGCGTAGGTACCAGCGTGATTGCCGGCGTGATCGGGTAACCGACAGCGTTCTTGCAGGTCAGTGCACATTGGAAGGGTGTGAAGGCCGCTGGCACCTCTCTTCTTCCTTGTGAAGAAGAGAATTCTCTTGAAGCCGCCGCCGGGGTCGTCGCCAAAGGAGACCGAAGAGGACTGGCCGACCCGGAGTCGGACACACCACGGGCCCCGGGGGATCAGCCATGACACCAGGGGCCCGGCTCTATGGGTGCGCTGTCCAACGACGGTGCGACTCCGCCGTTACGTCGTCGCCAGCTCCGGTACTTCGAGAGCTTCGGCCACCTTGCGGGCCATCGCGGCCACCTGCGGCGGCAGGTAGCTGTCCAGCGAGTCGACGTCGTCGCACAGCCGCGCCTTCAGCCCGTGCAGGCATGCCACGGTGAACAGCTTCTGCGGGTCGTCCTCGGGCTGCTGCGCCTGCTCTGCCTGGCGCTGGCCCCGGTGGTACCGCATCCGGTTCGTCGACGCCCGCATCGCCTCATATGAGAGGGCCTCTCCCAGCAGGCCCGCCACGTGCGAACGGTCTTCCTCGTCCGTGCCGTGAGCCCGGATCGCCTGCTGTCCGACCTGGAGGTAGCTGTCCAACGTGTGAGCTGCCATGCCGGTGCGCTCGCAGTACGCGGCGATCAGCATGGCCACCATGTTCATGGTGTCCGCCGCGTCCGTGGCCCGGTACAGCGTCATCCGCTTCCAGGTGTGCGCCTGGTCGGCTCGGTGTACCGCAGCACCAGGTGGTGGATCGCCCGGCGCAGCGGCTCGGGCATCGGGGTGGAGTCCATGGTCGCAGGCTAGAGGGGCCGCGCGCCCTGAATCTGGAGTCGTGGCCCCTGATCACCCGGACGGACCGGAAGCTGTCACGCCGCGGCGCCCTCGCCGAAGCCGATGGCCGCCCGTCGGCACCGTTGGACGGTACCGCCCGCGGGGCCCGGGCGCGGGTGTGGCGCTGCCTTCAGTCGGGAGTCAGGCGGAGCACAATACGGGTCGTGCACACCAAGCCCTCTGAAGGCCTCTGCGATCAGGAACTCACCGAACTGGGCCGATACTTGACGCCTGGCGAGGTCGCCCGCGCCCGCGCTCTGGCTACGCGGCTCGGCACGTTCCTCCTGCACCAGCACGCCAAACGCCTCCGCAAGCTCAGCGCGCGATTCAGCGACCGCCCCCGCAAAGCGGCGGCATTGAAAATCTGGCTGGCCGCCCTTTCAAGGGAGAGACAGGGCAGCTTCGCCGAACTCGCGGCCTTCGAAGCCGCCGCCCTGGCCCTTCCCGCGAGCGTCGACAGCGCCCACTGGTACAGCGGGTGGAAGATTCTCCAGGACTATCCGGGCTCGACACCCGACAGCCTGCGTACCCAGGCCGGTGAACTGGAGTGCCTGTACGCCCAGGCGGTGCTGCGCCGCAGCAAGGGAGCACAGACTCGTGAACAGGCCCTGGGGAGCGAGGCGCCGGTGACGGCCAGGATGCCGGGGCGCCGGGGTCCGCGTTCGGCCTCCAGGCCCGTCACGACGCTCGCTGCTTCCTGAGCTGTCTGCTCCGCCGCCAGATCGCCGACGGTGCGCTGGGTGAAGTGCCGATCGTGCGGGGTCTCACCTCGGTGCTGGCGGGCGCCTCGGCAGAACCCGTGGGCTGGCCTTGATTAGCGCTGGTCGATGAGGTCTACGCGGTGTCTCCGGCCTCCACGGGCCTCACGCGGTCCAGCGGTGGGTCCCATTCGATGCCGCCGCCTTCCGGCACCATGAACGCCTGCCTGCTGACCAGGTTGCCCGGCGTCTTGAGCCGCTCCTCGAGGACGCCGGTGAGCAGACCGGTGCGCTCCGAGAGCGTGTCCCGAACGAGGGTGCCGCGGGGATAGGGCAGTTCGCCGTGGCTGAGGGTTGTGGCCGGCTTCTCGGTTCCGTTTACGTGCGGACTCCTGTCTGGATCGTTTGGGCGAGGCGGGCGGCGATGTCGGAGCGCACCCGCCCGAGGTCTACGGGCCGTAGTGCGGGCGAGGCGGTGTCGAGGACCAGGGCGTCGGTGTCCGGGGGCGGCTGCTGGGTCATGCGCACCCTCGGCGCAGCGTGTCGGCGAGCTTTAGTGCCACGTCGGCCCGGATGTTCCCCTGAGTGACGAGGCCCAGGTAGGGCGATGCGCCGTCGGTGCCCAGGGACGGGAGCACGATGCCGGCCGTCGTGAGCGCCTCGCGCAGGGTCTCGGTCGCGGTGTACGGGTCGATCACATCGCGGTCGTGTCCAGGAGCCATGAATTCGACGCTACGGACGGCAGGTTGAGGCGTACCAGGGGAGTTTCTCGGAGTTTCTTGACCCCCTGACGGAGTTGCGCGATGTTATCCACGGAGGCCTGCCAAGGTCCGTACGCAAGTGCACTGGCCTCGGTGATGCTGGATGGATCAGTCCTCGACGAAAGGAACTGATCATGGCGCGACGGCTGCGCTTCAACGGCACGGGAAGTGGTGGCGGTTCCTGCCCCGCAGTGCATGAGGACTTGGACACGGGCGAGATCATCGTGCACGGGCCGCGCCTCACCGACCCTGAGGCCCTCGCCCAGCTGCAGCACATCGACGAAGACGAGATCCCGGTCGTCATCCCGCGCGACACCCTGATCGACTTCGGACCGAAGGATCGCGAGGAAGAGCCGCGCATCCTCACCCCCGAAGAGTTTGCGCGGATGTTCGAGAACTTCCGGCACAGCGCATGGCACCTGGAGATGGCCCGCGGCTACGCCGTCGACAGGGAGACCAGCACCTACCAGCAGTTCGTGCGGGGCGAGAGGCCGACGTGGGACATGGCCTCACCGTGGGCGCGCACCATCAGCGCCAAGACCGCAGACGGCGTGAGCGTCGCGCGTGTGCGCATCGATAACCCGCCGACCGAGGGACAGCGCTATCTCCCCGCGCACGCCGAACACAACGCCCAGCTGGGCGAAGAGGTACGGAACATGAGGCGCGAGGACGCGGAGCGCCACAACCTGCCCGACGAAGACTTCTGGATCTTCGACTCACACATCGTGGCCCTGTGCCTCTCTGGGACGAGGCGGAAGACCTGACGGGTGTGGAGCTGATCTCGGAGCCCGCACGGGTCAACCAGTACAACCGGTGGCGTGATGCCGCCATGCACTATGCCGTCCCCTACCCGGAGTTCGTGGCACGGATGGCAGCGGGGGAGTAGAGCAGGTGAGTACCGGTGAGCACGGACTATCAGCAGGCGCGTGAGGATCTCGGAATTCGGCTCCGGGAACTGCGGCTCTCCGCCCCTGAGGGTCGGCTCACCGGTACGCAGCTCGCGACCCGCCTCGGCCCGGGGTGGTCCAAGGTCAAGGTCAGCAAGCTGGAAAACGGCCGGCAAACCGCGACCTCCGAGGATCTCCGGGCGTGGGCGCAGGGGACCGGGCAGCCCGAGACGTACGACGAACTCCTGGCCCGGCTCAGAGGATTCGAGTCGCACATCCGCTCATGGCGCCGCCAACTGTCGGCAGGGCACAAGACGGTGCAGGACGCGGCAGCGGCGGAGGGGGAGCGGACGGAGGTCCTCACCATCTGGGAGAACTGTCTCATCCCCGGAATGCTGCAGATCCCGGACTACGCCCGCCACGTCTTCGCCCGCCACTCCGAACTCATGCGCTCCCCACGCGACACCGAGGACGCAGTACGTGCCCGGATCCAGCGCCAGGAGGGTCTATACCAGCGCGGCTGGAAGTATCGGATCATGATGTGGGAGGGGGCGCTGCGCTCGCTGGTCTGCCCCCCGTCCGTACTGGCCTCGCAGCTCCATCATCTGGCGGGGGCCATCGGCCTGGACACCGTCGAACTCGGGGTCATCCCGTTCAGCGCCTCGCTGAAGATCTTCCCCGGCAACAGCTTCTGGGTCTACGACGAACGCCTGGCCATCGTCGAAGACTGGCACGCAGAGCTCTGGATCGACGACGCGGACAGCGTCTCCACCTACCTGCGCGTCTGGAACACCCTGCAGGAATCCGCCGTGTACGGGGCCGACGCCCACAACGTCATCAACGTGGCCAGGCGCGCCCTGATCCCGCGCTGATACGGCGGCGGACCGCAGCTTCGAACGCCCGCCCGTCACCCGTCGGTGCGTCGCGCCAAGCGCCCGCGCCCGCGCTGCCGCCAAGGAGATGTCCGCCGCGCTCGACGACGACCAGGAGCATGAGTCCGAGGAGCCCCTGGGGTGGCAGCCGATCTGGAAGCGCCCCCGGAAGCCCGAAGTCGAAGGCGGCGAAGAAGAAGGAGCTGCGGGCAGCGGCGGAAGCTCCAGAACGCCGGGAAGCGCAGCCTCGCCGCCGCGCAGTCGCGCCGGCCCCGGTCCCGGCAGAACCGGATCGGTAACGCGGCCGCGCGCCGCGACGCCCGCGCCCTGTCCCCTGTCCCGGGTGCGGCACTCCAACGCCTGGTTGTGGTGACGATGCCGGGCATCGCCACCATGGAGCCCGCCCGATGTCGTGCATCGCCACGCCATCATCGGCCGCCCTTGACAGCGGCGGAGTCCACTCGATGTTCTGCATCCAGTGATTCGGGGTTAGGCTCGAAATGCCTGCCGGAGGAGCTCGCCGAACTCGGCGGGGTGCGTGGTCAGGCCGGTGTGCCCGCCGGGGAAGTGCCGGAGTTCCGTGCCAAGATGCTCGGCCAGGAAGGCGGCCGGACGGTAGATCAGCTCGCCGCGTGAGTCCTGGCCACAGGCGAGCACGAATCGGTCCGACAGTGCCTCCAGCCGGTGGATGTCCGGAGCGTAGGACATGAAGCTGGGCACGATGCGCCCGACGAAGTAGGGCAGGTTGGCCATCGTCCGCTCGGCCCGTGCCGCCGCCTGCGGTGGCAGCTTGACTTCGGCCTTCGGCTCGGCGGTGTCGCCGTCCTTCTTCATGCCGGCGGCGAACACGGCCATCGCTGGCATGAGCCCCTCGGAGCGGAAGGCCTCCTGCACGCGTGCGATGAGCGCGCGATGTTCGGGGGCGTCCGGCAGGATTTCCACCAGCGGCGGTTCGTGCGCCACGAGGCGCTCGACGCGTTCGGGGCGAACGGTGAGCAGGTGCAGCGCGGTGATCGCGCCCGAGCTGGAGCCGAACACCCGGGCGGGCTCACCGGGCGACAGCAGGTCCATTATCCGCAACGCGTCGTCGGCGTGCTCGGCCACGCGTTGCTCGGCTTCGGGGTCGTCCAGCGCGCTTCGGGACATGCCGCGCGGGTCGTAGGTCGCGACGGTGTATTCGACGGCCAGGTCGTCGGCGATGCCGTCGAAGGAGGCCGCGCCCCCCGCCCCTCCGGGGATCAGCAGCAGGAGCGGGCCCTGGCCACGCACTTCGTAGTGCAGGGTCGCGCCGTTCACGCGCAGGCTGCCGATGGTTGGATCGGTCATGAAGAGTCTCCTTCTTGGGACGGGGGCCAGTGCTCCAGGAGGGAGTGCAGGGCGTCGAGTGCGCGGATCCAGGAGTGCTGCGGCGAACGCTCGTGTGCGAACGCGCCCGCGGCCTCCAAGGCGACGAATCCGTGGAACGTGCTGCGCAGCAACCGGACCGCGTCGGTCAGGTCGGGTTCGACCAGTCCGTAGCCGCGCAATATGCCGTAGGTCAGCTCGCCTGCGCGCTGCGGTCCGGGCGCCTTTGCGGCCAGCTCAGGGTCGATCTGGATCGGGGTCTGCGTCGCCGCGTAGCGCCCCGGATGCTCGTGGGCGTACTCCCGCCAGGCGTTGGCAAACGCGACCAGCGCGTCCTTGCCCGCCCGCCCGGAGGTCGCCTCCGCGATACGGATGGTCTTCTCGTCCGCCGCCAGCAGTGCGATTCGTCCGCGCAGATCCTCCAGGCCGCGGACGTGCGTGTAGAGGCTCGCATCCTTCACGCCGAGCCGCCGAGCCAACTGCGACATGGTCACCTGGTCGAGTCCGACCTCGTCCGCCAACTCGGCGCCCGCGATCGTCACCCGCTCTGCCGTCAGCCCTGCCCGCGCCATGCACCCTCCTCATTGCCTAGGGGTCCTAGGTTTAACCTAGAAGCCCTAGGGATGGCAAGCAGGAGACATCACCGCGCATGGCCACATACGGCCCCGCGATACCGATACCCGCGCTCACCACCGCGCCGGCGACCACCACACCGGTCCGGAGCCGCTGCATCCTGCGGGCCCTATGGCCAGGCCCCGATTCGCATGCGGACGGCGGAGTGGCTGTCGTGCAGGGCGAGGGCATCCGGCGGGGGCCACACCTATACCAGGACAGGACGGGAGGTTGGAGCGGCCCATCAGCGAAGGGAACCGCTAATGATCCACTCTTCCCCCTTCCTCACCGGGTGAGGGCTTGGCCGCTGTCTGTGCTGCAGCCCCATACACCATGCGGGAGCGGTCCGACGCCCGCACCATCTCCGACCGGAAGGAACAGCGCCATGACCACCTACGATGCGGCATTCTCCGCGCCGGCAGTCCAGTCCCCCTGGGACAGCGGAGGCCCTTACCCGCCCAGCCTGTACTGCATCTCCGGTAACTCCTACGACCGCTACTCCTGGACCGGCACCAACCGCCCCATGTTCGGCGACACGCCCGACAGTCCCAGAGGAACGCTCCTGGGGAATAAAACCCCCGGAGGCCAGACCACGAACGGCCTGTTGGGCCACTGGAACCCGTGGACCTCCGTCGACGCCGCCCTCTGCGTGGACGTGAACAACGTCTTCCTGTTCAAGGGAAACGAATGCATCATCCTGCCCCTCAACGAAGCAGGCAACTACAAAGACACCGACCCCACGCCTGAAACACACACCGCCGTCACCGACCCCGTCCCCATCGCCTCACAGTTCGGATACACGGGAACACAGGACACGGCAACCTTCCCCCTCACCAAAGTCGATGCAGCCTTCCTCACCGCAGGCGGCACCAACATCTGGTTCTTCGGCGGCGACCAGTGCTACTGCATCGACGCCCTCACCCACACCCCCATAGACCACTTCAGCAGCGGTGGAGCCCCCATCACCCTCCCCATCCGCCAACAATGGCAAAACCTCCCCGACGACCTCAAAAACGGCCTCACCTGGGCCGCACCCACCCTCAACAGCGACGGTGTCGTCCAAGACAGCGCACACCTGGTCACCGACACCACCTGGTGCCCCGTCATCCCCAGCACCCAGAAGTCCTTCCCCTACATCACTGACCCCAACGAGCCGCCCATCAACATCCCCGACAACGTAGAGCAGATCACCCTCGAGCTCTGGGGACCTGGAGGAAACGGCAGCAGCAGCGCCAACGGCGGTGCGGGGGCTTACATCGCGCAAATCATCAGCCACGCGCCCACTGGCTCAGTGAACATCCACCTCGGTACCCCCGGCGACTACACCTCCTATCCTGCCCAGAGCCCCACACACATCGCCGGTGGAGGCGGCGGCGCCGGCGGCAGTGGCGCGAATGGCGCCAGCGGCCGAGGCGGCGGCCGAGGCGGCTCCGGCGGAGGCGGCAGCGGTGGCAAAGGCGAGGACGGCAACAGCTTCGGCGGTCCTGGAGGCGACACCTCGACCCACGAAAGCGGCACCGGAGGCGACGGCGACGGCGGCTTCGGCGGCCGTGCCGGCAGCGCCGGGCAGGCCGGCGGCCCAGGCGGTTTCGGTAGCCGCGGCGGCGCAGGCGGCGGTGGAGGAGGAGGGGGTGGCCGCGGTGTCGGTGGTTTTGGTGGCGGCGGAACAGGAGGCCGCGACGGCGGTTCTGGCGGCGGGGGCGGCGGCGGAGGCGCCCAGGGGCCCAGTTTGTATCCGTCAGGAGCCCGGTGCGAACCCTGCGCCGACAGAAACCCGAGCACCCCCTTCATGAGCCTTGACGGCAAAGCAGGGTTCGGCGGCACCCCCAGCAAACCCAGCGGAGGCAACGGCGCCGCTCGCATCAGCTGGTAACCCTTGCAGGGCCAACGGTCGCCCAGACTGCAAGCCCACAGGCCGGAAGGTCTCCTCCCCGGACGGCCAGGGGCCTCGTCGATCTTCACGGAGACCTCCTTGGACGGGTCCTTGCGGACGGTCGGGGCAGCCCCGTTTCCAGGCGTCCGTATGTGTGCACTGTGCATGCAAGCCAGCGAAGGCAAGCGCGGTGCGCTGAGTGCCCCATTCGGCGTTGGTTGTCGGTGTACTACCTCATCTGCAGAGCAAAGTACGGGCTGCTCAAATGCAGAGGTGTGTACAGAGTTTTGGCCGGGTCGAGCGCGTCGGCCCTCGACCCGGCCGTGCGGGGTGAAGCCGCAGATTCAGGCGGTCGCGGTGGTTTGTTACCTGTAGTTCGTTAAATCCGGCGGTATAGGTCAATGCCGTGTCCGGTGGTGACTGCGTCGATCAGGGCCTGGAGCTCGGAGGGCGGGTCCTTGTCCGTCCAGGCTCGCCACCAGTGGTTGAGGGCGATGGCGGGGGCGAGCCAGGAACGGATCGCCCGTAACGCCCTGGGCCAGCAGGGCGGTTGGGTCCGGTGGGGCTCGGTTGGGCCCCCTCTCTGGCCCCTGGCTGGGACACGGGTCCGGCGCGGTGGCGTCCACGGGGCCGGGCGGGGCGAACCATTGGTCCCAGCAGAAGGAGAAGGCGCAGTTGACCCGGGTCTGGTGGCGGCGGATGGCACGGTCGGAGCGGACTTGGAAGTCGGCCCAGCCGAGTTCGTCCTTGATCTGCTTGTAGCTCTGCTCGATCCAGGGGCGCAGGCCGTAGAGGCGGATGATCTCGGTGAGGTCGGCCGGCGGGTGCAGACTGGTGGCGGCGCAGACCGCGTCGGGGTGGGGCAGGTTGGTGGCCAGGTACCAGGTGGCCTTCTCCGGCAGGGTGGCTGGATCGGTGATGGCCACCACCAGGCGGCACGGGGAGTCGGGGCCATAACCGCCCAGCCGGGCGTCGGCGGCCCACCCGGTCTGGGTGTGTCCGTCGCGGAAACGGCGCTCTACCGGTGTCCAGTCGCCGGGATGGCCGGTGAACGTAGGGCAGGCCAGCCTCGCGTAGTGCGAGATACCAGTCGTCGCTGACGGAGGAGGCGCAGTCGGCGACCCCCGCCCGGCAGCCGAAGCCCGCCTCCTTGCCCCGGACCGTGAGAGCGGCGGAGATCTGCGGTTTGGTGCGGAAGGTCGGGTCGGACCGGCCGCGGGTGAAGTGGTGGGCGGGCGGGCGTGTACGGCTGTGCGTGCAGCGGATAGTAGACACGCCCGTCGGTCCATACCGTGGTCACTGTGACGATGCCGTTGTCGGTTTTCCCCAGGCGGCCCAGCCACTGCCGGCCCACGTTGGCGGTGGCCGTGCCGTCCTTGCGGTCCCCGGAGTCGTCGATCACGATGACCCCGCCGTCGTGCGGAGCCGTCGCCGATTGCTCGCGAAGCAGATCAAGCCGCCGTTTGTTGACCTTCCGGCCTCCCATGGGGACTCAGACAGGAAGAACTGCAGCCGCTGCACCCCCGGCATCCCCGCGCCGGCCACCGGCTCCGCGCCTGCCAGACAGGTGATCGTCTTGTTCCGGTCCCGCGGCGCGAGCAGCCCCGTCAGGTACTCACGAAACCCCCGCCGCTGTGCCAGGCTGAAGAAGAGGTCATCGAACCGGGCCGCGTACTCCTCCAAAGGCCCCGGCGCAGGCGGACACGGACGGCGAGCAGTCATCTTCGGCTCCCAGCAGAGCAGTTGACTCCTACTACCGGCCTACGGCCCACCTGCACCACCGTCAACCCATACGACCACCGGATTTAACGAACTACCGGTAACTCCGCGACCACGGCCTTGACTTGCCTGGTCATACGGGTGGTACGCCGCTGGTATCGGTCCAGCACCCCGGGCACCTGCTCGCGGAAGGTATGCAGGCAGCCGCGCGTGGGACACACCAGACGCCGCACCCGCACACGGACCACCACCCGTCGGCCGCCGACCGGAACGTCGGCCGCCGTCCGCCAGTGAGAGCCGTGCACCCGGCCCGACGAGGCCCCGCGCACCGGGCAGACCGCGGTGTCCAGCGGCGTCCGGGCCCGCACCACGATCCGCTCGCCCTCGTCGGCCACCTCCTCCATGACCAGCGGGGACAGACCCGAAAACATTGCCTGCACGAGCTCGTTGACACCCATGACAAGAAGGTCAACGACCCTCACAACTCTCCGCAACCACCGAATGGATGCTGTTGGTGATCTTCGGTCGGCAGTGTGAAGCCGCGCGGAGTCTTGTCGCTCGGTTGTGGGGTGTGCTGCGCTGGTAGCGCGGGGCGGATCCGGCGGTCGGAGGGGTGACCGCGATGTCGATGGGTGTGGGTTCGGGGCAGTCGATTCCGGCGTTGACGGTGCGGGTGGCCCGGGCGAGTAATCCGCGGGGCACGGCGGCGATGTGGGTGCGGGACCGGTTGGACGAGCTGTTCACGGACGAGGATTTCGCCGACTGGTTCCCGGCCGACGGGCGGCGGGGTCTGTCGCCGGCCCGGCTGGCGATGGTGCCGGTGCTGCAGTATGCGGAAAATCTGACCGACCGGCAGGCCGCCGAGGCGGTCCGCTGCCGACTGGACTGGAAGTACTGCCTCGGGATGGATCTTGACGATTCGGGATTCGACTACTCCGTGCTCAGCGAGTTCCGAGACCGGATGGCCCAGGGAGACCGGGCTGACCGGCTGCTGGCCGTGATGGTGGACCACCTTGTGGCGGCCGGGCTGGTCAAGCGACGCGGTGGCCGGATCCGGACGGACTCGACCCACGTGCTGGGCGCAGTGCGGACGCTGAACCGGATCGAGCTCGTCACCGAGACCCTGCGATCCGCGCTGGAGCAACTCGCCCTCGAGTATGAGGAATGGCTGGCACCGTTGATCCTGCCGGGTTGGGCAGAACGTTACGGGCGACCGGCCTTCTACCACCGGCTTCCCAAGGGCAAGGCGGCCCTGGAGGAGTACGCGCTGCAGGTCGGCAGGGACGGCCTCTGGTTGCTGAGGGCCGTGTTCGATGACGGTGCCCCACCACGGATACGGACGCTGACGCAGGTCGAGACGCTGCGTCTGGTGTGGGTCCAGCAGTACTGGCACGATGCCGAGGGCCAACTGAGGTGGCGGGCCCCGAAGTCCACCAAAGACCGGCTGAGCCGGCGCAGCATGCCCCGCCGGGCAGACCTTCCTCCATCGACGGACGGACGGCCCGATCCGGCCACGGCCTGTGTCCCATGGGCCAGCACCGAGATCGTCTCCCCTCACGACCCTCAAGCCCGCTACAGCCGCAAGCTCACCGCGGCCGGGACGAAGAACTGGATCGGCTACCGCGATCACCAGAGCGAGAGCTGTACCGAGAGCGGCCCGAGTGTCATCGTGACCGTGGTGACCAGGCCCGCTCCCGAGCAGGACATCGATGCGCTCGAGGCCATCCACCAGAGTCTGGCCCGGCAGCAGTTCACGGGTCTGGAGCACTTCGTCGATGCCGGATATATCTCGCCCGAGTCCATCGAGCAGGCCGCCCGCGTTCATGGAATCACCCTGACTGGGCCGGTCCGTGCTGACCCCCGGGCTCAGGATCATCCCGGCTTCACGAAAGCCGACTTCATCCCCGACTGGCAGGCCCGCACCCTGACCTGTCCCCGCGGAATCACCAGCCACCCGTGGAAGCCCACCCTGAGCGACCAGCATGAGCGGCTGTCCGTGCTGTTCCCCAAGCCCGCCTGCCGGGCCTGCGAAGACCGGCTCGCCTGCACCGGAAATATCGACGGCCGAGCTCGCCACATCACTCTCCTGCCCCAGCGCCTGCAGGAGATCCAGACCCGGGTCCGGCGCGAGCAGGACACCGAGCCATGGCAGCGGCACTATGCGATCCGCACCGGCTGCGAGGCCACCGTCTCTGAAACTGTCCACGCCCACGGCCTGCGCCGCTGCCGCTACCGCGGGATCACGAAGACGCACGTCCAACACGTCCTCACGGCCGCCGGAGCCAACATCCTCAGGCTCAGCCAATCCGGCCCGCCCAGCAGCGAACTGCCGGCCCGAACCAAGCCAGTCAGCAGATTCCGGCAACTCTGCCGAGTCTTGCCCACCTAGAGATCACCAACAGCATCCCGAAAGTGAGACAGGGCCGTTAAATTGCTACACCCCGTCCATAATGCGGAACGGCCAACGTGCATCCGCCAATGAGCGAAGTGGCCGCCACGGTGGACGGTGTGCAGGGTCAGGACATCTTGCGCCTTCTTCGTGCAGCGAAGAGTCGTGCTGTGAGCGCACAAATGAAGGCCAACGGTATGAAGAAGGATGGCCGAACCTGAGATCAGCCGCCGGCCCCCTGCGATGTGCTGCGCGTTCCGATGGGCTCCGGTCCAGATGCCGAGGATGTCGCGAGTGCCCTCAACGGTCACGGCCATCGCCACGTAGACGGGGGTGCCGTCGGCGTCGTTCGGCCCGTCCGGAGCCACTGCACACCGGCGGTTCTCGGAGTGGTCCAAGGCCCGGGTTATCTGGCCCAGGAACCTTCTTCCGAGTTCCTCCCGGCGGAACCGGGGATTACGGTAGGCGGGCTGTCTCCGGTAGTGACGCACTGGCCGACGCCAACGGGCAGGCCGTCCGAGTGCCCGCCATCGACGATGCGGGCGCCGCAGCCGACCGCCCGGGCGGCCAGCAGGGTCTCGCCGTCGGGGCTGGGGGCGGTGGAGCGCCGCGTGACTGGGGCTCCGTGGCCGGGACCTCCCAGTTGGCGTGGGGCGGACCTTGCAGGCGGGAACCGAGTACAGGTTCGCGTCGAAGGTGACCAGGGAGCCCTTGCCAACGTGGCGCAGACGCCGCTGGGCGACCAAAGAACTCCGCGACCTTGCTCTGCCGCATCCCTTGTTCGAATAGACCGGCCGCCTGCAGACACCGCCACTCGGCCTCTTAACAGGGCAGGCGCCTTGGCAACCCAACATCATGCGGGGCTCCCTGCGACGCCGTAGGTGCCGTCAGAATCTTCGAATGACTTGGTGATCAGCAGTTTCAGATCCTCCCGTCGCCGGGCCGTCGCCGAAATCGGTCGGCGCCGCCATTCGTAGAATCCGGAGCGGGACACTTCCAGCCAGTCACACATCTTCGCGACCGGTGATATCTCTGCCATGTTCGTGGTGGATGTCGCGTACTCGGCATCGATGAACTCGAACTTGTCGCTCACCGAGGATCCTTGGCAAAGTACGCTGCGACTTTTTCCAGGAAGGCGACCTTTTGCCGCAGTTCCCTCAGTTCGCGTTCCTGCTCGCGGAGCCGTGCCCGCTCATCCACCGTGAGGGGCGGCTTCTCTCCGGCGTGCTCACGGCGATATGTGTTGACCAAATTCCCGAGCGTGCCTTCAACAAGGCCGAGTTCCCGGGCGACCTGGGCGACCGGACGCGACGTCTCGATCACCATCTTCACGGCCTCTTCCCGATACTCGGGAGTGAACTTCCTGCGTTTCTGCGACAACCGACTTCCCTTTCCCAACAGACCCACCTTAGTGGGACCACTACCCGGAAAGTTCGGGGCGCCCCAAAGGGAACGTTAGGCCCGTGGTGATCCTCATCGCAGGTTCGATGGCCTCGGCGGCCGTCAGACCCCCGAGGCCGTGGTGAACGTAGTGGCGTCGCCTTCGTCAAGCCTTCAGCATCACTCAACAACGAGCACCATCATCGATCACCAGACGAGCTGGGCGGCGCCGGTGCCGCCGGTGCCGCCGGTGCCGCCGCTGTCGATGCCGGTATTGTCGCCGTAGGGGCCGTCAGTACCGTCCAAGTTCGCGCGGCCGCCGCATCCGCCCAGTGGCTACGCCCTTAGGCGGGTTGCCGTCGGGCGTGGCGCCAGAGCCCCAGCCGACCTGGGTGCTGGACTGCACGCGTGGCTTGCCCGCGGCGCCGCCACCACCGGGGCCCGTGCGGCGCCACCCCCGCCCCCGCCACCGCCACCGCCACCGTGGCCGCCGTCATGCCGGCGCCGCCACCGCCGCCACCGCCACCGGAATTGACGCCGCCACCGTGGCCGCCGCCGCCGACGCCGCCGCCGTCCGCGCCTCTGACCGAGCCCTGGCCGCCGCCGCCACCGCCGCCGCTGCCGCCATTGCTACCGCCGCCGTTGCCGCCGACGTTGGTGCTGCCGTCACCGCCGCGGTACGGCGCCCAGCCGGCGCCGTAGGCGCCCCCGCCGTCAGTGCTCCCGCCGCCGCCGCCGTCGGCGCCGCCGTTGCCGCCGTTGCCGTCGGCGCCGCTGCTGCCGCCACCGCGCCGCCAGCGCCCGCGACGCCGTTGCTGCCGCCGCCACCACCACCGCCGCCGCCAGGGGCGATGAGGATGGTGTTCGTGTTGACGCTGACGCTGGTGTAGTCGCCCTGTTGGCCGACGTGGCAAGCAACTTCCTCGCCTGAGTCGACGGTGAGGGTGTCGAAGAGGTATACACCGCTGCCACCGTTGCCGCCGGCGCCGCCGTCGCCGGTGACGCCGTGGTGTCCATAGCCGCCGGTGCCGCCGGCGCCGCCGGGTCCCCAGAGGTACACCTTGACGGTGTCTACGCCAGCGGGGACGGTGAAGGGAGGGTGGTTGCCGGGGTCGGTAAAGAGTTGCATGCCGTAGGCGCCGCTTGCGGTTGTGTTGTTGGTGCTGACGGTGACTGTGGCCCAAATGCTTCCGGTGTCACGGTTTGCGCTGTCGCGGGTGACCAGAGCTGCGCTGTCCTGAACGACACCGTCTGAGTTGAGGGTGGGGGCGGCCCAGGTGAGGCCGTTTTTGAGGTCGTCGGGGAGGTTTTGCCATTGGTCGCGGATGGGGAGGGTGATGGGGACTCCACCGCTGCTGAAGTGGTCTATGGGGGTGTGGGTGGTGGCGTCGATGCAGTAGCACTGGTCGCCGCCGAAGAACCAGATGTTGGTGCCGCCTGCGGTGAGGAAGGCTGCGTCGACTTTGGGGAGGGGAAAGGTTGCCGTGTCCTGTGTTCCCGTGTATCCGAACTGTGTGGCGATGGGGACGGGGTCGGTGACGGCGGTGTGTGTTTCAGGCGTGGGGTCGGTGTCTTTGTAGTTGCCTGCTTGGTTGAGGGGCAGGATGATGCATTCGTTTCCCTTGAACAGGAAGACGTTGTTCACGTCCACGCAGAGGGCGGCGTCGACGGAGGTCCAGGGGTTCCAGTGGCCCAGCAGGCCGTTCGTGGTCTGGCCTCCGGGGGTTTTATTCCCCAGGAGCATTCCTCTGGGACTGTCGGGCGCGTCGCCGAACCAGGGGCGGTTGGTGCCGGTCCAGGAGTAGCGGTCGTAGGAGTTACCGGAGATGCAGTACAGGCTGGGCGGGTAAGGGCCTCCGCTGTCCCAAGGGGTCTGGACTGCCGGCGCGGAGAATGCCGCATCGTATTGGGTTGTCATGGTGGTGTTACCTTCCGGGTGGGGTCGGTGGGATTCCGCACACGCCCTCAGGACGCGTCGGGCTAGCGCACAGGCAACGGCGAAGCCCTCACCGTGTGGGGGGAGAGAGAAGCAAGGGCGGTTTAACAACGCTTCCTTCCGCCGATTCCCTGCTCCAATTTCCTGTCCCGTTCAATTCCTCGCTCTGGTATAGGTGCGCCACCCGTCGTTTCCCCTCGCCTGCACGAGGGGTGTTCCCCCCTGAAAGCTGGAAACCGTAAACACTGGATCTTGAGGGTCTGGGAGAACGGAATCCCTGTGGGGCTGAAGCACTACTCAGGTTGAATCCGTGATGTCCGGGCGGGGGTGACGGGTCGTGATCCCTGCGGTACGACGTCCTCATGCGGTACGCGCAAGGGGGCGGGTTGACGCCTGTTGAGCAGGTGAAGCGGGAGACCGTGCGGCTGGAGGCCGCCAAATCGTTCGAGGCCGGGGCTGCCACGGCGCAGATCGCGATCGAGTTGCGGGTGACGGAGCGGTCGGTGCGCCGGTGGCGGGCGGCCTGGCGGCAGGGCGGTGTCACAGCCCGGGCGTCGGCGGGGCCGATGGCGGTGGAGAAACTCTCCCCGTGGCAGTGGCAGCGGCTGGAGTCGGAGTTGAAGAGAGGGCCGCTGGCGCACGGCTTCGACGACGAGGAGCAGGGCTGGACGCTGAAGTGTGGCGGCTGCTCAAGCGGCACGGCTGGAGCTGCCAGGTGCCGGTCCGGCGGGCGCTGGAACGAGACGAGGCGGCGATCGAGGTGTGGAAGGCCGAGCTGTGGCCGCGGGTAAAAGTACCGCGCACGACCGGGGCGCCCACATCTGCTTTGCGGACGAAAGCGGCCAGTCGCTGATCCCGCCGAGGGGCCGGACCTGGGCGCCCCGCGGGGCCAGACCGGTGGTGCGGGTGGCTGGCCGTCGCGGCGGCCGGGTCAACATCGTCGGCGCGGTGTGCTTCAAGCCCGGCCACCGGCCGCGGATGTTCTTCAAGCTGCACGTCCACCGCGGCCGCAAGGGCGAGCCTAACTGACCGTTTCAGAATGACATTCGTTGTGGGGCTTGGCAGTTGAGTGTTGTCTCGGCAGGATTGGTTGGGTGGCTGCTGAACTTGTGCCTGATGACTTGTGGGAACGTGTGGCCCCGCTCTTACCTGCTCGGCCGCCTCGGCGGCATCGGTATCCGGGGCGGTTGCCGGCGGATGACCGGGCTGCACTGCGAGGCATCGTCTACGTGCTGTGCAAAGGTGTGAGCTGGCGGGACGTTCCCGCGGAACAGATCGGCTGCAGTGGCGTGACGGCCTGGCGGCGACTGCGGGACTGGACCCGAGGCCGGTGTCTGGCCACAACTGCACGAGGTACTGCTGACCGAACTGCGTGCCGCGGGTCTGCTGGACATGAACGACGCCGCGATCGACGGCTCGCACGTGAGAGCTCTGAAAGGGGGGCTCACACCGGACCTTCGCCGGTCGACCGGGCCCGGCCCGGCAGCAAGCACCACCTGATCGTCGACCGGCACGGCACTCCGCTGGTCGTCTCGCTGACCAGCGGGAACCGCCACGATGTCACACAGCTGATGCCCCTGCTGGATGCGATGCCCCGCATCCGTGGTCTCCGTGGGCGGCCGCGCCACAGGCCAGGGCGGCTGTTCGCGGACCGTGGCTACGACTACGACAAGTACCGCCGTCTTCTGCGGGCTCGCGGCATCACACCCAAGTTCGCGAGAAAAGGCACCCCACACGGCTCCGGCCTGGGAAAGATCCGCTGGGTCGTGGAGCGCACATTTGCCTGGCTTCACCAGTTCAAACGGCTGCGGATCCGCTACGAGAAACGCGCAGACCTCCACCTGGGTCTCCTCCAACTTGCCTGCAGCATCATCTGCTTGAGACGACTCCGAACCTCATTCTGAAACCATCAGTAAGACCTTCGCCTGGCACGACTACCGGGACTTCATCCGCATGGTGCACCTGCAGCTCGGTACCCCCGTCGTGTGGGTCTGGGACAAGTGCGCCGTGAGGCGCTTCGTTGTATCCCCGACTCACTCGGGAGGAATTTGGAGGAACATTCCTGGGTCACTGGACTTACCTGGAGGCGAAAGCTGAGGGGGACAACAGCATGTCCGGAAAGCGGTGGCCGCCCGGAGGCGTCCGAGGCGGCGCATTGCAAGGCCCGCGCGATATGGCCAAAGCTGGATTGCCTGAAGCCCAATCTTCTGTGGTGTAAAGATCCACCCGTCGGAATGATGCCTGATACCGACGCCGCACCGTGCCCGACCTTGATTGTCCCGGTCGGGCAGCCTCCACGGTGTTGGACGCCGTCCAGCGAGGGCGGCCAAGGAGATGAGTGGGCGGCCTACGTCGCGCTCGATACGTACAGCGAAGACGTACCACGGGATCGCCTAAAGGGCGCGAGCCCCAAGGTGACGGAGTGCCCGTAGTAGTCGCAGGAGTAACGACCTGTCAGGGAGGCCGGGAAAACCGGACCACAGGGCGAAGGGGCACAGGCTGATTGTGATGTCCGTGCTGGGAGGTCTGCGAAATGCAGGACGCTGAAACAGTCCTGGGCGTCATCCGGGAACGCGGCAGGCGTGGCCTACCGCTGGAGAGGTTGTATCGACAGCTGTTCAACTCGCAGTTGTTCCTGATGGCCTACGGACGCATCTACGCCAACAAGGGTGCGATGACGCCCGGGACCACCAGGGAGACCGTGGACGGCAGGTCCCTGGCCAAAATCGACACGATCATCAGCGCATTGCGCTCGGAATCGTATCGGTGGTCACCGGCCAGACGTGTCTATATCCCGAAGAAGAATGGGAAGTTGCGTCCGCTGGGCGTGACGTCCTGGTCGGACAAGCTGGTCGCCGAGGTGGTCCGCCTGCTGCTTGAGGCGTACTACGACGTCCAGTTCTCCGACCGGTCCCACGGTTTCCGGCCGGACCGGGGCTGCCACACCGCGCTGCGCGAGGTGGCCACGGCCTGGACCGGAACGCACTGGTTCATCGAAGGTGACATCTCCGACTGCTTCGGCTCCCTCGACCACAAGATCATGGTTGGGGTGCTTGCGGAGAAGATCCACGATGGCCGGTTCCTGCTGCTGATCGAGCGCATGCTGCAAGCCGGGTATTTGGAGGACTGGAAATGGAACGCCACGCTCAGTGGCGCCCCACAGGGCGGCACGGCGTCCCCGATCTTGTCGAATATCTACCTGGATCGCCTCGACCAGTTCGTTGAACAAGACCTGCTGCCCGAATACAACCGGGGCAGCCCCCGTCGCAAGAACCCGGCCTACGTGGCCAACAAGTCCCAGATCGAGAAGGCCGAACGGCGTGGTGACCTGGATACGGTGAAGCTGCTGAAACAGCAGCGCCGCAGGCTGCCGAGCGGCGACCCGAAAGACCCGGGGTTTCGACGGCTGAAGTACGTGCGGTATTGCGACGACTGGCTGCTCGGCTTCGCTGGTCCCAAACACGAGGCCAAGGAGATCAAGTCGCGGATCCAGAAGTTCCTGCACGATGAACTTAAGCTGGAACTCTCGGAGTCCAAGACACTGATTACCCATGCCGCCAGCCAGGCGGCACGGTTCCTCGGCTATGAAATACGGGTCCAGCACGAGGACACGAAACTCACTCGCGGCCGCCGTGCAGTCAACGGCGTCATGGGTTTGTATGTGCCCAACGCGGTGACTCGTGAACGATGCGCCCGCTACATGAGAAACGGGAAGCCTGCGGCACGCGGACAGCTCTTCCACGACAGCGATTTCACCATCGTCGGGAAGTACGGTGCCGAATACCGAGGGTTCGTCCAGTACTACCTGCTCGCACAGGATGTATTCCGCCTGAGCACGCTGCGTTGGGTCATGGAGACATCAATGCTCAAGACCCTGGCCGCGAAGCACCGATCCACCGTTCCGGTGATGGCCCGCGCTTTCAAGGCGACCATCAGCACCCCGGTCGGACCCCGGATCTGCTTTGAGGCCGTGGTGCAGCGCGAGGCGGGAAGGAACCCACTAGTCGCCCGCTTCGGCGGGAACCCGCTCATTCGCAAGCGCACCGCCGTCCTGACCGACCGACGACCGACCATGGCCAGCCCTGGTAACGAGTTGATCCATAGGCTCCTCGCCGGGAAATGCGAGATCTGCGGCGCAGGAAAGGGACTTCAAGTCCACCACCTGCGGAAACTCGCCGATCTCAACAGGCCCGGTCGGCCAGATCGGCCGCCATGGATGACCCTGATGGCAGCACGGCGACGCAAGACCCTGGTGGTCTGCTCAGCCTGCCACCACAACATCCATGCAGGACGGGGCTCACCTCTTCCCCGGAAGTGATCACTGGAGAGCCGTGTGCGGTCAAAGCCGCCTGCACGGTTCGGGAGGGGGCCGACGGAAAAGGACCCGATCCACGGGCACCTCGCCGGCGGCCTACCTCACCCTGAACGTGCACCGTGATGCTCGGCTCCGCACCTTCATTGCCTCATGTGACTGGATCGTCTCCTTCCAACTGCCGCCGTATGCACTCAACTACATCAGAAGGCATCTGGTCACTGGTCCGCCGCGCAGGCCAGGAGCAGCATCGCCTTCACCGACCCGAGCCACCTGATGTGCGTCCTGCGGCGGACTCTCCGAGCAACCCAATACCGCAGCGACGTCATCGACGGATGCCTCGGCGCAACCGGACTCACCTTGACGACACCCAGACCGAAAGCTCAGTAGAGGTGGTGTGGTGCCGCGCCACCGCGCAATCACTGGATGCATGAAGTCAAGAAGGGCCCTCGCCGCGGTCGTCCCTCAGTGACCCGCATCGGTGTAAGTGGCCGCTTCGTGATCAGGGGGAATCTGAATTTGCGGGCTCAGCTATCTTGACGCTGAAATAGCGCTCGTGAAGCTCGTTCTGATGGGGCCTTAAGTGGCTGGTCGTGCAGGTCGCGCTGGTCGGTAGGGGCAGTTTCCGAGGTCTGGCGTTGCGGAAATTTGCTGAAAATCAGGCTCGTTGCGCCGTTGGCGGCGGGGGTGCTGCCAGATGCGTCTTGGCGGGCTGGCCGGCAGCCGGGCGGAGTGCGGGTTCAATAGGTGGTCCGTAGAGGCTTGAGCCGGATGCCGCCTTGCTTGCCCGTCGTCACTATCGAACGCATCTGGCAGGCTCGGCGCGGTCGCACCTATCGGTTCCTCTGTGGTTTGTCAAGGATGGTGCGGCCCGGTCTGTAGAATTCCCACGGCAGGACGAAGCGGTCGGCGCAGCGGCAGTGCGGCCGGATGGGAGGGCGTGTGGCCACCATTTTCCGGGTAGTGACCATGGACGACGAGGACGGCAGCGAACTCGGTGCGCAGTACTTCGACGAGGCGTGGAACGAGGTTCCTACCCCGGTGGCGGTATGCACGGGGCGTCTGCCGGCGCAGGCTCGCGATGTCCGGGCCGACGGGGTGCCGGGCGAGAATCACCCAAAGCGGGCGCCGCGTCCAGTGGTGGCGTCGCCGCCCCCGCGGCTGACCGAGGAGAACTGGGCGGCGCTGCTGGGCTGCGAGGCGGTGTTCCTGCCAGGCGATCCGTCGCGCTGCGGGCAGATGGCCTTTCACGCGTCGGGGGCCGCGAGGTTTCCGGTGGGACTTCCCGCAGGCGCCGTCCAGGATGTCGAGATCGTGGTGGCGCATGGGCGGGCCGCGCGCCGCCGCGCGGTCCCGGCCGTGGCCCGGCCGCTGGCCGAGGTGCTTCCCCGCCTGTTGGTGGCGCGGGGCGAGGATGGCGCGTCGCCTCTTGCTTCCACTGGCTCGTCGGGTGGGGGAGGCCCCCGGCGCAGCGACAGTGCCGAGGCGTGGCGGCACGCCGCCCTGTATGCCCTGCATATGGCGGGGCGCGGGCTGCTGCTGCCCGGTGTGAGCGGCGGCGGGCACGACGTCTGGCGGCTCGGGCCCTTCACACGGGAGGATGCGGCATGGGTGCGGGCGCTCGCCTCGGCGCTGCCGGTCGCCGCGTACGGGGTCCCGCTGGAGCCGGCGGGAGCGCGGGGTGCACGGGGCCGCCCGCTGCTGCCGGAGCCGTACCCGCGGCTGCGGACGTTCCTGGACGCCGTCGCCGACCTGCTGCCGCGCACCGCGGCGGCGGCCGCGGCGGCAGGCGTACGGCCGTTCGCCGCATCGGAACCGCAGCAGGTGCCTCAGCTGCGGGCCTGGGCCGCCCGGATCGCCGAGGGGTGCGACAGGGGGGTGCGTATCTCGCTCCGGGTGGAACTGCCGGGGCGTGCGGGGTACGGCCGGGGAGTTGGCGAGGAGGCGTCGTACGGCGAGGAGCCGTACGAGGAGGCCTGGTCCGCAAGCCCGGTGGGCGGGGAGCACGCGGGCTTTGGCGGCGACGATCCGGACGGGGACCCCCGCGGTGAGCGGCCGGGCGACGGTACCAGTGCGGGCGATGCGGATGGCCTGCCGGTGGTGCGGGCCGTGGTGCAGGTGCACTCGCTGGCCGATCCGCTGCTGCTCGCGGACGCCGCCGAGGTGTGGAGTGGTGCGGTGGACTGTTTCGGGTCGAGGGCGCGCGAGAAGGTGGGCGACCAGCTGCGGCGGGCGGCCCGGGCATGGCCGCCGCTCGCCCGGATCCTGTGCCAGCCGGTGCCGGACGTACTGCCGCTGGACGACGACGAGTTCCTGGACCTTCTCGATAGCGGTGGTGCGCTCGCGCTGGCGGACGCCGGGATCGCGGTGCATCTGCCCCGGGAGCTGGCACGGGATCTGACGGCCTCTGCGGTCGTCGAGCCGAACGCCCTGTCGGAGCGGGACCCGGACACCGAGGTCCCCTCGTTCTTCTCCTTTGAGCAATA
>NZ_CP108430.1:9160000-9425041 GCF_041435335.1 Streptomyces sp. NBC_01283 | reverse complement strand
GCAGACAGTGACGCGCCGCCGCTACGTGCGGGAAGCCGCGCCCGCGCGGCAGGCCGAGCGACTCCGCCGCCGGTGCGGCCAACTCCGTTGTCTGCGGCACGAATTGCTCCGCAATTCGGCCTGCCCGTGAAATCCGCTCCGCGGCTTTCACGAAAAACGCAGCAAGGGGGTCTGGTGCCTCGTCCGGTCGGTGAGTGTCTGTCAATTCTTTGCTTCCCTGAAGAAATTGACAGACACTCAGTTCTATGCTGCGAATCCGACGGCTGACACGTATTCATATTGTCCCCATTGGGACCCGAGGTCCACGATGGCATCCACCCAGGCATCATCGAGAGCGCTCATGTCCCCTGCCGCCCAGGCTCGGATGAGGGTGTCCCACTGGCGGATGTTGAGGCTGCGGTATTCCAGCACCCGCTGGAACCTGCGATCGACCCGGGACTGATTGAACGGGTGGATCTCCACCCTTGTCCCTCCCCCGCCGTTCAGCCGGCGCAGCAGGTAACGGGCCACGTTCCGCCGGCGCACCGTGCGGTAAGCGGTCTCGATCTGTTGGAGGCTGGCGTTGGAGGGGCGGCGTTTGCCCTCCAACCAGGCTTTGATGGTGCGGTCAGTGACGGTCAGCCCGGCCTCGCGCGCGGCCTGGCGGGCATGGTCGGATTTCGTCAGGTAGTGGAGGCGTGCCATCAGACCGCGCTGCGCGGTGATGGGGGTGGCGATGTAGCCGGCGAGCTGGTCGAGTTGGCGTGCGACGGCCTCGCTGCCCTTGATTCCTCGGGCCCCGTAGTGGCCGAAATCATGTGTCCTTTCCGGCATTAGAAGAGGCCCTTTCTGTGATGGTCTATGGTTTCCATAATACCGTAACTCCGGTTATTTCGCGGGACTTTGGGCCGATGGTGAGCGGCCATTGTTGGAGAATTCACGCTTGCCGTACTGCCTGTTGGATCGGCCTATCAGGCTCTCTGCTCGGTGGGACTTCCGGGAGGTGGCTCGAATCCTCTCTTGGAGTGCGGAGGCTCCGGGTCGGGCTTCCCGGAGGTTCCCTTGCGTCAACTTCCATCGCTCTGGGGGATGTTGACCGGTCCTGTGTCGTGTACGCGCTTTGCGCAGCCACGGACCAACAGCATGCACTCGCCGTCGGCTTCGGTCCTCTCCCCGGCACCGGGAGTCGGAGGCCGGGGTGCGAGTGCCGGCGTGGCTGGAGTTGATCATCTCTCCTGCATCCCCGTGGTCTGACTCTGCCCGGGGGGCTGTGTCTAATGTAGTGAAAACTCTGAACTGTTTGAAGTTCAGGCCCGGTCCTCTTCGCGGTCCGGCGGACTCGATGGATCGGCCGGGGTGATCTCGGACAGCAGGCGATCTTGTTCTTCCGTGAGCTGTCCCTCGTTCTGCTTGGCTCGGACCCTGCGAAGCCAGGAACCGATCTCAACGCGTGCCCCGTCGGCTTCGATCCACTCCCGCGCGCCGGGCAGCCGACCCTGACGTTCGGTGAATGCCCTCAGCAGTTCCGCGTTCTGTTCGAAGGAACGACGGGCACGCTTGCCGATCGGCAGCCGTAGCCGGGCAGGGTCGGCCCCGATCCGGGACAGCAGAGCACGCTGGGCGGGCTCCAGGATCGTGAAGGTGGTGAGCTGGCGCTGCAGCCAGCTGCCGATCTTCACGCCCTCGATGGCTGTGTCACGGCGCAGCGTTGCGGGATCATGGCCGGCTTCGAGGTGGCGACGCAGGAGGTGGTATTTGCGGTGCCAGTCCGCGCCGTGCGGGAGAAGCCAGTCGGGGTCGAGGGTGGTGAGCTGGGCTTCACGGTCGGGGGCGAGGCGGCCCTTGCGTGCGGCGGCGCGCTGGTCGATGAGGAACTGGCCGCCTGGCGTGTCGGTGGGGATGGCTAGATGGCCGTGCTCTTGGTGATAGGCGGTGACGGTGGTGAACTGGCCCTGCCAGATGGCCTCGTGGTGGTCCCAGACCATGTCGAGCGCGTCGAGTTCCGTGGTCCAGTCCTCTTCCAGCAGGCCGCGGGAGTGGGCGGTGCGCTGGCTGGTGATGAACTGGCCGAGGCGGTAGCCGAAGGCGTCCTCGTAATCGGCCGGGACTTGGAGATGGCCGTACTCGGTGTGGAAGCGGGTGGCTGCGGCCAGTCCGGCGCGGCGGGGTGCGGAGAGCACAGCGGTGTTCGAGGGCCAGGCTAGGAGGTCCATTGCGCGGGCGATGTGGGCGGGGTCGAGGGTGAAGTCGAAGCGGAATCGGCGCGCGAGGAGCCGGTGGGTGTCGCGGTCCAGGCGGTGCTTGGTGTTCTTGCGCGGGGCGCGGGCGGCGATTGACTGGTCGTGGCGGCGCAGCGCGGCGGTGATGAGCCAGAGGGCTTCGTAGGGGGTGTCGAGGAGGTTGGTGGGGTCTGCGCCGGGCGGGATGTAGGCGGGGATGACCAGGCTTGCCGTCTTGACCTCGATGGTGGGGGGTTTGCGCAGGGCGCGGCCCAGGGCCTGCACGATCCGTCGCACACTGCCCGTGCGGTCCGCGAACACGATGGCGTCTACCGTCGGTAGATCCACTCCCTCGGACAACACCTGAGCGTTCGTGATCACCGCGCGGTCGGCGGCGGCGAATCGGGCGAGGATCTTCGCGCGCTGGTCGGGGGTGTGTGTGCCGTTGATGGATGAGACGGCCAGGGTGGCGGCCCAGGGCGGGCGTTGCTCGGTTGGGAGGGTGCGCAGGGTGTGGGGGAATTGGCGGGTGAAATCGGTGGCGTCGGCGACCTGTTGGAAGTAGACGATCACGTGGTGCAGGTCGTGCTCGGTCATGGCTTTGAGGACGGCCAGGTGCAGAGCGGTCGTGCGGCGGGCTGTGGGAGCGAAACCGGTGTGTGCGCCGTCGGGGTCGGCAAGGAGGGCCCTCAGGTCGGTGTCGGTGACGGTGGGGACCAGGAGTTGGTAGTCGGCCAGGACTTGGTCGTCGATCGCGTCAGCGTGGGAGTAGGTGTGGAGACGAGGGCCGAAGACTTTCGGGTCGTCCATCGACGCGATGAGGGATGGGGACTCCCAGGCCGGGGTGGCCGACGCGGTGTGTTTGGGGTGTGGGCGGGTGTCTGGGACTTCGGTCAGGCGCGGGGCCTGCCACGCGTACGGTGTCGCGGTCACATAGAGGCGCCGGGCGGCCGGGACGCGGTTGTTGTCGTGGATCATCGTCCACTCTTTGCCCCAGGAGCCCGCGGTCCGGTGTGCCTCGTCCACGACCAGAAGGTCGAAGAGAGGGGCGGGGAAGATGCTGTGCTGGGCTTCCTCGATCCGCGGGAGGGAATCGAGCGTGGTGAACACGGTCGCCTTCTTGTGGCGTGACAGCCAGGACGCCAGGTAGTCCCCCGAGCCGGTGCTCACTGCTCCCGCACCGGCAAGCAGTGGGTGCTTGTCGGCCTGGAGTGAGGAGATGGCGAGCAGCGGCTCGCGGCGTCCGTCTGCACGGGCCGCTGCCGCCCACTGGCCGATCAGGTCCAGGGACGGCATCGCCACCAGTAGATGGTTGATGTTGAGGGCCTCGGCGGTACGCAGCGCGATCAGCGTCTTACCCGTCCCACACGCGGAGACCAGGTGTCCGCGCGAGCCCGGGTTCTTGAGTCCGCGTACCGCGCTGTCGACCGCGGCTTGCTGATCCGCACGCAGGTTACGGCGGTTGTTGTGAGGGGGTGGGGTAGCGGGAGTGGATTCGGACGGCATTCGAGCAAGGATCCTCAGGAGGCGAGGGGGCGGGAGTTGGAGCTATAGGTGTTCATCCTCCTGCACGCAGTGCGGCCGCCCGGACAGGTTTTCTTCCCTCTCGGAGGGTCCTTGGTAGGGAAATCCGCCGGGAGGGCCGGGTGTCTGACCGTTCGGTCGTTCAGTGCGCTCTCACCCCGTCGAAGTCCGCCGAGCACCTGGCCGTGAGCATGCAAGCCGTGTCCAGCCCTGGGACCAGCCCCAGCACGGAGAGCTGGCGGAGGTCCGCCTCTACAGGAGCGGACAGCTGACCGTCCGGGGGCCTCGCTCTCCCGGGGTGGGTTCGGCTCGATCCTGGATCCCGTCGCGCTGCCTGAACAGCTCACCGAGCTGCTGCAGTTCACCGGCGCGCTGAACATCATCCAGTACGAGCATCGTTGTGGCGACATCCGTATCCAAGACCTCGATGATCAGCATCGGAGCCTTCGGCCCGCACCGGTCACGACGGGCGGCCACTCTGTCTATGCACTCGGCCTTCACGCTGCGCACCGACCCTGACGAGTCCGGCATCCTCGCCGCGCTGAGCACGGGCGCGCGGGAGGTCGCCACGCCCCTGGCGCGCATGCTCATCTCCCAGCACCCGTCCGCCGCATAGGCCGGCCTCGGTCAGCGGTCGATCGACAGCCTCATCCGCACATGGGATGCTTTCGCCGGTCCCGGCCGCTACCAGGACGGCGAATCCGGCTCGCCCGTCTTCATCTTCGAGCGCCTGCTGAACCAGAGCGCGGTCGACCGCATGCACCTCAGCCTTCAGCGCGTGCACTTGTCTTGATCGTGAAGGACCCTCAGCCTCGTGCATTGGCGCCCCGACTCGCCCTCGGCGGCCGTCCCGGACAGTGCCGGGCGGCCGCGGACGATACCGAGGGACAGCCGCCGCTACACGATGCTCAGTGGCGCGGGCAGCGGGAAGACCAGCTTGCCGCCGCGGGAGCGGAATTCGCCTTCCCGCTCGATGAATCCGTCCCGGTAGACCCATGGGAGCACCAGCAGCTGGTCAGGTCGTTGTGCGAGGGCCTCCTTCTCGGAGACGATGGGGATCTGGGTGCCCGGGGTGAATCGGCCGGCCTTCTCCCGGCTGACCTCTCCGATGCACGGCAGGCTGTCCTCTCCGATGTCGCAGTATTGGAGAATCACGTTTCCCTTGGTGGAGGCGCCGTAGCCCAGGGTGAGCTTGCCGTCCTTGCGCGAGGTGTCGAGGAAGTCACGTAGGTGTTCGCGGTGTTCGCGAACACGCTCGCCGAACGACTCGAAGGGCACCATGGTGTCGAGCCGCAGTCCGGCCTCCCGGGCACGCAAGCGGTTCAGTGCCGCCTCGTCACGCCGATGCCCGGAGCCCTGCCTGGCGAGCGTGACGCAGAGGCTGCCGCCGTAGACCTCGGTGATCTCTGCTCTCACGACGTCGAGGCCGACGCGCTCGGCCATCCACTCGATCTGACTGAGTGCGTAGTACTCCAGGTGCTCGTGGCATATCACGTCATAGGCGGTCGCCTTGAGCATTGCCGGAAGATAGCTCATCTCCAGCATCCACACACCGTCGTCGGCGAGCGTCGCCTTCACGTCTTTCATGAACCGGAGCGGGTCGGGCAGGTCGTAGAACATTGCGATCGAGGTGATGACCTTGGCCCGGCGGGAGCCGTAGTGAGCGGCGAAGACTTCCCGGGAGAAGAAGTCCGGGATCAGGTCGATGTGTTCGGGGTAGAACTCTCGCCATTTCTCGCCCGTCGGATCCACTCCGACGAGAGTGCGGCCATCCGCCGGGTACCCGGACAGCAAGGTCCCGTCGTTGCTTCCGATGTCCAGGACCAGGTCGTCGGGGCCGATGTCGACAAGCTTGGTGAGCTCGTCCACCTTGCTGCGAAGATGGTTGATCATGAATGGGCGGATACCCGAGCGGTATCCGTATTGATCGCCGTACATCAGGCTGAGGTCGGCGGTGTGCCGGAGTTGGACGAGGCCGCATCCGTCCGGCGAACACTTGACGAGCTCGAGTGGGGCGGTCGGCACGACTTCCGTGCGACTGCGAGGGAATACGCCGGTCAGTGCCTGTTCTCCCAGATCCAGCACCTGAAGCAGTGTCCGATTGCCGCACACACGGCACTCCGCGATGGTCATGAGTACTTACCTCTCTAACCTTTTTTCGTGGGCTCGGCCTGGTCATTCATAGGGGAGACCCAGAGGTGTCGGGTGGAGCGGGTCTTGTCAGTGCGTTCGAGGAAGGCACGTCAGGGTTCAGCGCGGACACCCTTTCGCGAACGACCAGATTTCGCGTACCACATAGTCGATCATTTCGTCGGTCACGCCGGGGTAAATGCCGATCCACAAGGTGTCGTTGGCGACCTTGTCGCTGTTGGACAGGCTGCCAGATATCCGGTACTCGACGCGTTCATAAGCGGGATGACGGGTGAGGTTTCCACTGAACAGCAGCCGGGTGCTGATGCGTTTTGACTCCAAGTAGAGTTGCAGGTCCCGGCGGGAGTACGGCGCTGAATCTTCAACCGTCAGCGTAAACCCGAACCAGCTTGGATCACTGTTCGGGGCGGGTTCGGGCAATGTAAGGCCTGGAACATTCTGCAGCCCCGATCTCATGCGGAGCCAGTTCTTGCGTCGGCTGTCACAGAACTCGGACAGCCGCTCCAACTGAGACAACCCCAGGGCCGCTTGCAGATCGGTCGCCTTCAGGTTGTATCCCACATGGGAGAATATATATTTATGGTCGTAGCCGGAGGGAAGCGTGCCGAGCTGCCAGCCGAAACGCTTATTGCATCGATCGTCCTCTCCTGGTTCACACCAGCAGTCCCGCCCCCAGTCTCGATAGGACTCGACAAGGCGCGCGAGTTCTATGCTGCCCGTCAGGACGCAGCCGCCCTCGCCCATCGTGAGATGGTGAGCCGGGTAGAAGCTGACGGTGCTGAGGTGCCCGAAGGTTCCCGTTTTCCTGCCGCGGTAGGTGGAGCCGACGGCGTCGCAGTTGTCCTCCACGAACCACAGCCCGTACCGGTCGGCCAGCTCCCGGATCTCGGCGGCCTCGAAGGGGTTGCCGAGCGCATGCGCGATCATGATGGCCTTCGTCTTGGGGCCGATCGCCGCCTCCACCAGCTCTGTGGTGGTGTTGTAGGTGCTCAGGTCGATATCGACGAAGACCGGCACCATTCCGTTCTGGATGATCGGGTTGACAGTGGTGGGGAACCCTGCCGCCACCGTGATCACTTCGTCGCCGCGGCGCAGCGCGCGGTCGCCCAACTCCGGTGCGGTCAGCGCCGACAGCGCCAGCAGGTTGGCCGAGGACCCAGAGTTGGTCAGATGAGCCTTGCGCAATCCGAAGTAGCCGGCCAGGGCCCGCTCGAACCGGATGGCATAGCTCCCGGATGCGATCCGCAGGTCCAGTGCCGCTTCGACCAGTGCCATCCGGTCCGCCGCCGTCAGTACGGCGCCCGAGGCCAGCACCCGGTTCTCGCCGGGCACCCATGTGGATGTCTCGGTCCCGGCCGCGTGATGGTACTCGTTGACCAGTGAGAGGATCTCGTCCTTGAGGTTGTCATTCATCGGGTACCTTCCGCGGGGCAGCCAGCAATGGGTTGGGCCTGGCCCTCTCCGGCGGTCCGCCAGATCCAGCGCAGGGTCTCCGGTAGCGTCCGAGCAGCCGACCAGTCCAGGTGATGCCGGGCCAGAGTCGGGTCGGCAATCTGCCAGCCGGCGGCCAGTGATCGCCCGCCGCCCTCGGGCGCCGGGAGCACGTCGATCTCAAACTCCACTCCACTGACCAACGCGAGCCCGCGGACCAGGTCGTAGGCGCTGCCGGCCCGCCCGGTGCCGAGATTGAGCACCGGTACGCCCACGAGCCGCCGCGACACGGCTGCCCGGAGGACCGCCTCCGCCAGATCGCGGGCGTCGGCGTAGTCGCGGTGCTGTCTCAGGTCGAACAGGGTGAGCCGCGCCGGGCGTCCGTCCCGCCGTGCTCGGTCGAGTGTCTGCACGGTCCTGCCGAGCAGGCTCGCAGGCGACATGTTCGATCCGATGGCGTTGAAGATGCGGAGGACCACAACGTCCAGCGACGCCTGTTGGGCGATCTCGAAGATCCTCCGGGTGCCCCGCAGCTTGCTTCGCCCGTACTCCGACCGCGGCTCCTGCGGGCAGCTCTCGTCGGTCGCGTGCGGGTGAGGCAATGATCCGTACTCCAAAGATGAGCCGAGGTGCACCAGCCGGGCGGTGCTGCCGATGTCGGCCATCGCCAGCGCCAGTTGTTCCGGGAGCTCGGCATTGGCTGCCTGCAGCAAGGAGGCGTCGTTCCGCCAGATTTCACCGGCGGTGTTGACCACGGCATCCGGGGTGAACCGGTTGATCATCGAGGCGAACTGAGCTCGTCGCGGACCTCTGTCGTCCAGCTCGGCCACCCCGTGCCCCGCGGGCACGGCGGCCGGCCGCCTGGTCACCACGGTGACGTCCATGCCGGCCGTGGACAGCCTGTTGAGGACATGCCGACCGAGGAATCCGGTGCCACCGATCAGAAGGACTTTGGTGTGCAGGGTCCCGACGAGGAACTCCGAGGTCATCACCTTCTCTGTCCTCTTCGACTTGAAGTGGCGCCCGCTGAAAACGGCTGACACGATGAGGTACTCCCGCCGACAACTCCGGTCATGGTGTTGGCCGTTCTAAGGGATCTCGATCCGTACGGCGACGCGTTCCACGTCGTCAATGATTCGAGCCTGACGCCGACTCATCTCTGATTGATCGAGCATGTTCGATCCCGTCAGCACCGCATTCGCAAAGTACCGCACGATATTGCCGAACTGGTCATCCACCGGAAACGTGATCTCCTCACGGTGATCCTGCCGCTCGATGCGCAGCACCGGCTGCAATGACGGCGGCGGCGTGAACGCCCGGTCGAGCAGCAGCAGTCCGCTGCTGCCGGCGAACGCGCAGCCGGTCCGATAGGAGTGTTCCATTCCGAAGACCAAGTCGGCCGTCACTCCCCCGGGCGTGCACGCGAGGATACGTCCGGAGACCACGGCACCCGTGCGGGAACGAATCCGCAGTACGGCATGGAGTACTTCAAGAGCAGAGCCAAGGTAGTACAGCGCAGCACGGATCGGATAGATGCCCATGTCGAGCAGGGCGCCGCCGCCGATATCCGGGCGATAGCGCATGTTCTCATCCGGCAGCGGCGGAATCGTGAACACGCTCGCGAAGTCCTTCAGTTCGCCGACTGCTCCGTCAGCGAGGATTTGCCGGGCACGGACGTGCTGCGAGTGATGCGGGAAAGCGACGTTCTCCAAAAGCACCAGGTCCCGTGATTCGGCAAGTGCCAACAGCTCGTCCGTGCTTTTTGCATCCCCTGTCAGCGGTTTCTCGGCGAGCACATGCTTGCCCGCCCGCAGTGCCTTGGCGACCCAGTCCGCATGCATCATCGTCGGCAGCGGTATGTAGACCGCGTCGATGTCACGAGCGGCGAGAAGTTCCTCATAGCCCAGTACCCGGGGGCCCCCGAAGGCCGCGGCAAAGCGCCTCCCCTTTGCCTCGTCGCGGCTCGCGACGGCGGTGACCTCGATGTCAGGGCAGGCAGTCATCGCCGGCAGAGTGCGGCGCCAGGCGATGTCCGCGCAGCCGAGCACGCCGACGCGCAATGGACTTTGTGCTGCGGCCATAGTCAGTCCTCATCAGGCAGAGGTGGTCAGTCCGGACGTCGCCGGCCCGTCGACGGACCGCCGCTGCAGGATGGAATCCGCGATCTCGCCGCCGCGCACGGCGATGTTCGACAGGAGGGACGACGTCAGTCCGTGGGTGTGTTCGGTGCCGCCCTGGAGGTAGATGCCGCACGAGACATCCGGTGTGGTCACAAGCCGGTAGTCGCGACCGACCTGGTATCTTCCCGCGCCGTCACGCAGGCAGTAGCCGTCGAGTTCGCCCAGTACGCCGCTCGGGTCCATGGAGTCGTAGCCGGTGGCGAAGACGAGCGCATCCACGTCGAGGTCCTGGGAACCGCCGTCGAGCAGCGACTCCATGGAGACGCGCGACTCGTTCCCCATTCGCTTGACATTCGTGACCCGAGCCATGTTGAGGATGTGCAGGCGATTGGTCCCACGCAGTTCGTCCATGTACACACGCTGATACAGGTCCCGGATGACTTCGTCGTCGGCAACCGAATAGTTCGTGTTCTTGTGGTAGCGCCAGAAGGCTTCCCGGGAACGCTCCGTACCGAAATAGTAGTCATCGACCGCCGCGGAGTCGAACACCCGGTTGGCGAACGGGGTATCGTCCGCGATCGAATATCCGTAGGACGGAATGATCGCGTAGATCTCAGCCTGTGGAAGGCTGTCGTACAGGAATCTGGCGATCTCGGCCCCGCTCTGTCCGGCCCCTACGACTGCCACCTTCTTCAAGGTGTCTGGGGAGGCCTGTTTGAACCTCTCCAGGAATTCGGAGCTGTGCCAGACCCGTTCGTCGGATGCCACGCCGTCCGGCACCTGGGGGACGAGACCTGTGGAGATCACGACATTGCGGGCGGCGACGGTCCTGATGTCGCCCCTGTCACTGTCACGCACTTTGACCTGAAGGTACTGGGCATTTGCGGAAGCAGATTCCGAGGGCAACTGAATTCCCGCGACTTCCGATCCGTACGAGACCTGGCCGGAAAACAGCGCCTGTGCCCAGTCAAGGTACTGATGGAACTCCTCCCGGGTCGGGAAGAATGTCTGGGTGTTGATGAACTGTTCAAGCCGGCCGGAGGCGTGAAGAAAGGAGACGAATCCGAACCGCGAGACCGGATTGCGGAGTGTGGCCAGGTCCTTCAGGAACGACACCTGCATCGTCGCCGACGGCAGCAGCATATTGCGATGCCAGCCGAACGAGGACTGCCGCTCGAAGAACGCGGAGGTGACTGGGCCCGCAGAAGCGTCGTCCCCGTTCTCTTCCAGAGCAATGGCGAACGCCAGGTTGGACGGCCCGAATCCAACTCCCACGACATCGTATATCTCAGCTGAATTGACACCCATGGAAACACTTCTTCCGCTAGCGTGGCTGCAACGTGACTGCCCAGATCCCTGTGTGACCTGGGGGCGGTCCTTTTCGGCGAAGCCTCTGGCACCCACCCGCTCACACACAATCAAGCTTCTGAGCAATTACGTTTCGACGGGCTGTTCCACGTAGGTCTTTCGTGTTTGACTTCGACCCCGCATGCTTGCGTAATCACGTTGCATTGAAGACCTGCGGTGCGTCAAGGTTGATAGCGTTGAGGCGCACGCAAGAGGCCCTGTCCGCCCATCGGTTGTCCTGCCGACGGGACAGGAATCCCACCATTCCGATGCCATGGCTACTCGACTTCGAGGGGTGACATATCCGCATGTTCGTTCCCCGCCATTACCGCGAACCCGATGGTTCTTGGATGAGCGATCTGATCCGCGACAATCCATTGTCCCTGGCAGTGACCAACGGCGGTGACGACGGGCCGTTGGCCACTCATCTCCCGATTATCCCGGATCACGGTACGGTGATCGATTGGTCGGACAGCCCGAATGGCACCGTCCTGCTCGGGCACTTGAACCGGGCCAATCCCCACTGGCGCGCGCTGCGGACCGGCGATGCAGTCCTCCTGGTGTTCACCGGTCCGCACGGGTACGTGTCGCCTGCGGTGTACGACGTGACGCCGGCCGCACCGACCTGGAACTTCACGTCGGTGCATGTGCACGGTGTGATAGAGAAGATTGACTCGCTCGAGGAGACGCTCGAAGTCGTGCGGGCCACGGCACGGACCTTTGAAAGCAGTTTCGGTTCTGGATGGGATCAGTCAGAATCGATCGACTACTTCCGCAGTATCGTTTCCGGTGTCGGGGCGTTCCGCGTCACCGTGACAGGCGCCGAGGGCATGTTCAAGCTCAGTCAGGAGCAGTCCCCCGAGGTCCGCGAACGGGTAAAGCAGTCATTCAGCCAGCGCGCCTGCAGTCGACACCAGGAAGCCGCGGAGCTCATGGGTCGGCTTTCCCAGAACGGGCAGATGAAAAGGGCAGGCGGAGGAGTGGCATGACGCATCCCACAGACCATGGTCCGCGGATATCGACGAGGGTTGCGGCACTGCAGGGCAATAGCCTGGGGGAAATATTCCTCATGGCGCGCGAACGCCAAGGAATCGATATGGCGCTCGGCACGCCCGGATATCCCGAGACCGCTGTCGACATCATCGGGGCAGCAAATGACGCGATACGTGCGGGGAAGAATCAGTATGTCTTCCCCCCGGGTGATCTGCAGCTGCGGGAGCACATCGCCGCCACCCTCCCGGTGCCGACCGACCCGGAGACGGAGCTGACCGTCACCGTCGGAGGCACCGAGGCCCTCTTCCTGGCCCTGCACGCGCTCATCGACCCCGGTGACGAGGTCGTCCTGCTCGATCCCGGCTACGAGCAGTTCAGGTCGACGGTCGCCTTCGCGGGCGGCGTGCCCCGGCATGTCCCCTTGCACGCGCCCGACTGGCGGTTCGACCCCGACGAACTCGCATCCGCCTTCAACTCCCGTACCCGTGTGGTCCTCCTGAACTCGCCCGGCAACCCGACGGGCCGTGTGCTGGCCCGTCAGGAGCTCGAGCAGGTCGCCGAGTTGGCCGAGCGGTGGGACGCAACGGTCATCTGTGACGAGGTGTACAGCAGCTTCGTCTTCGACGGCCGGGAGCAGACCTCGATCGCCGAGGTGCCCGGCCTCGCGGAGCGCAGCGTGCTGGTCGGCTCGCTCTCCAAGAGCTACGCGATCAGCGGGTGGCGGCTCGGCTTCCTGCGTGCGGACGCCACGCGCACCACGGCGATGCGGCGCGTACAGGAACTCACCACCAACGGCGCCCCTGGCCCACTTCAGCTGGCCGTCGGCCATGCGGCCGGCTCCGCGGACCTGAGGACGGCATCCGAGGAGATGAGCCGCCGCCGCGACTTCGCCCTGGAGATCTTCACGGGCATGGGCATGAAGATCTCTCCCCCGGAGGGCGGGTGCTTCCTCCTGGCAGACATCGGCCCGCTCACCGGGGGACGCATGGACGGCCGTGCCTTCACCCTCGAACTCCTCGACGCGACCGGGGTCGTGGTCGTCCCGGCGGCCCCCTCCTTCGCCGATCCCGTCCGCGGTGCTCAGTACGTGCGCATCGCGTTCAACCGGCAGTTCGAGCTGCTGCACGAGGTGGAGCGCCGAGTCCGCAGCTTCCGGCCGTCCGGCCAGTGACGAGGTATCCCGATGACCAAATCCACGATCGACCAGTTGGGCCCGCTTCCCGACATCCTGCGTCCTGGTCCCGAGGATGTCGTGCGTGTGGTCGCCGGCACGGGCCACCCCTTCTGGCTCGTACGCAGCTACGCACTGGGGCGGTCGGTCCTTGCGGACAAGAGGTTCAGCCGGGCCGCCGCGCTCCGGCCCGGCGCCCCGACGTTCAATGACGCCCAGCCGGCGGCGGATTCCATGATGAGCATGGACGGCAATCGGCACGCCCGTCTGCGGCGCCTGGTCAGCGGCGCGTTCTCCACCGGCCGGATGGCCAAGATGAGCGCCTTCGTGACGGATCTGACCGACCGTCGGCTGGATGCGATCGCCGAGATCGGCAACGGTGCTGACCTGATCGAGAACCTCGCCCGGCCGCTGCCGCTGTCCGTACTCACCACCATGCTCGGCATTCCCGAGGAGGACACTCCCCGCTTCCGCGGGTGGGTGGACGTGCTCTTCGACCTGGAGGTCACCAGCCTCCGCGAGAAGGCCCGGCGCCGCATCGAACTCATCGAGTACATCACGGAGTTGCTGGACCGCAAGCGCCGCGATCCACGCGATGACCTGCTCAGTGACCTGACCATCGCGCAGGACGAGGGCGAACTTTCCACGAACGAACTACTCACCCTGGGTCTCACCCTTCTGATGGCGGGCTACGAGACCACCACCGGCCAGATCGGCCTCTCGCTGCTGGCGCTGCTGACCGACCGCAGCGCCTATGAAGAGCTCCTCGCACATCCCGAGTACGTCGGGAACGCGACGGAGGAGCTGATCCGGTTGGCCCCGGCCACCCCGCTGACCTTCGTTCGTATCGCCACCGAACCGGTGCAGCTGGGCGACGTCACCGTGCAGACGGGCGAGGGCGTCGTGGTGGCCCTGCTCCACGGCAACCGCGACGCCGGGGTGTTCGCCGAGCCGGCGTCCATGGACCTCGGCTCCGGCCACGATTCCCCACCTCTCACTTTTGGGCACGGCGTGCACCGCTGCCTGGGCGCACCACTGGCGAGACTCCAGCTGCGCATCGTCCTCGAACGGCTCCCGCAGCGCTTCCCGGCGCTGCGGCTGGCTGACGTTCCGGAACCGGTTGTCTGGAAGGACGGCCTGGGCATACGCGGCCTGTCACGGCTGCTGGTCGACTCCGAATGAGGGAAGGCATGTCAGTCACGGACACCCGCGGGGTCCCCGGACCGGACCCGATGAGCGGCACGCGGCGCGAACCGATCGCGATCGTCGGGATGGCCTGCCGCTTTCCCGGAGGCGTGACCTCGCCTGACGGCCTGTGGCAGCTAGTCGCCGACGGTGTCGACGCCATCGGCCCGTTCCCGCGCGACCGCGGCTGGGATCTCGACCATCTCTTCCACCCCGACCCCGAACACCCCGGCACCTCCAGCACACGCGAGGGCGGATTCCTCTACGACGCCGCCGAGTTCGACCCCACCCTCTTCGGAATCAGCCCCCGCGAAGCCGTCAGGATGGATCCCCAGCAGCGTCTGGTTCTCGAAACCTGCTGGGAGGCCATCGAGCACGCCGGCATCGACCCCACCGCGCTGCGTGACACCCTGACGGGCACCTACTGCGGCCTCATGTACGCCGAGTACGGGACCCACAAGAAGGAAGCGTTCGCCATCACCGGCAGGTTGCCGAGCGTGCTGTCCGGCCGCGTCGCCCACGTACTGGGACTCGTGGGTCCTGCCATGACCGTGGACACGGCCTGTTCCTCCTCCCTGGTCGCCGTCCACCTGGCCGCCACCGCACTGCGCCGGGGCGAATGCTCCCTGGCCCTGGCGGGAGGGGCCACCGTCATGGTCAATGCCGCGCCCTTCGTGGAGTTCAGCCGTCAGCACGGCCTGGCCCCCGACGGCCGCTGCAAAGCATTCGCCGCCACCGCCGACGGCACCGCCTGGTCCGAAGGCATCGGCATGCTCCTCCTCGAACGCCTCTCCGACGCCCACCGCCTGGGCCACCCCGTCCACGCCGTCATCCAAGGCTCAGCCCTCAACCACGACGGCGCCGCCAGCGGACTCACCGCCCCCAACGGCCCCTCCCAACAAGCCGTCATCCGCGCCGCACTCACCGACGCCCACCTCACCCCCGACACCATCGACGCCATCGAAGCCCACGGCACCGGCACCGCCCTCGGCGACCCCATCGAAGCCCACGCCCTCCTCGCCACCTACGGCACCAACCGCAACCCCCAACACCCCCTCCACCTCGGCACCATCAAATCCAACATCGGCCACACCCAAGCAGCAGCCGGAGTCGCTCGGCATCATCAAAATGACCATGGCCATCCACCACGGCCAACTCCCCAAAACCCTCCACACCAACCACCCCTCCCCCCGCATCGACTGGACCCAAGGACACCTCAACCTCCTCACCCACACCCAACCCTGGCCCCACCACAACCGCCCCCGCCGAGCCGCCATCTCCTCCTTCGGCCTCAGCGGCACCAACGCCCACCTCATCCTCGAACAACCACCCCACCCCCCCACCACCCACCAGAACAACAGCGACACCACCGGCGACAAGGACGGCTCCTTTCCCTGGCTGCTGTCCGGTCAGACCGAACAGGCGTTGCGTTCCCGGGCCGCGCACCTGCACAACCACCTCACCGCCCACCAGGATCTGGCCACCGCCGACATCGGCCACTCCTTGGCGACCACCCGCACCACCACACACACCCACCGCGCTGCCGTCCTCGTCACCGGGCGCACCGAGGCCCTGCGCGGCCTCCAAGCCCTGGCCCAGGGGGAAGCAGCGCCTCAGGTCCTCACCCGTACGAGCACCTCGGCAGTCGACGCGACCGCATTCCTCTTCCCCGGCCAGGGCAGCCAGTACCCGGGGGCCGGCCGCGACCTCCACGGCCGCTTCCCCGCCTTCGCCCGCGCCTTCGACGAGGCCTGCGCCCATCTCGACCCGCACCTCGAACACGCCCTCAAGGACGTCCTGTTCGCCGCGCCCGGCACCCCGGAATCCGCGCTGCTCGACCAGACCGCCTACACCCAGCCCGCGCTCTTCGCCCTCGAAGTCGCGTTCTTCCGGCTCCTCGAGCACCACGGGGCCGCCCCCGACCTGCTGCTGGGCCACTCCATCGGCGAGTTGGCGGCCGCCCATGTGGCGGGTGTCCTCGATCTGGCGGACGCCTGCACCCTCGTCGCCCACCGGGGCCGCCTGATGCAGTCCGCGCCGACGGGCGGCCGCATGGTGGCCGTGGAAGCCACCGAGGAGGAGATCCGCGAGGCTCTCGCCCTGTATGCAGGCCGGCTGGATCTCGCCGCCGTCAACGGGCCGCGGGACGTGGTCGTCACGGGCGACGCCGAGGCCGCCGAGGAACTCGCGCAGGCTTGGCGCGCCAGAGGCCGCAGGGCCACCGAGCTGAAGGTCAGCCATGCCTTCCACTCCCCCCACATGGACGGCCTGTTGGAGGACTTCCGTCACGTAGCCGCCGGGCTGACGTTCCGCGAACCGCGTATACCGGTTGTCTCCAATCTCACCGGTCGCGTCGCCACCGGGGCGATGCTGACGGACCCGGACTACTGGGTGCGCCAACTGCGCGGCACCGTCCGCTTCCACGACGGCGTGCGCTTCCTCGAATCCCGGGGTGTCACCGAGTACGTCGAGATGGGGCACGGGGTCCTGTCCGTCCTGGCGCGCCGCAGCCAGGGCCCCGACTCCCCCGGCATCGTGACCCCCCTGGTGCGCCGCGGCCACGACCCCGTCAGTACCGTCACCACGGCCCTCGCCCGGCTGGCTCTGAACGGTGCCCGGCTGGATCCGGGTGCCTCCTTCCCCGGCGGCCGCCGGATCCCGCTGCCCACCTATCCCTTCCAGCGTCAGCACTACTGGCTGAGCACCCCGGCTGCGGGCGACGGCACTGCCCGGTCCCACCCGGTACTCGACGAGGCTCTGGAGCCGGCCGACGCAAGCGGGCTGGTGTTCACGGGTCGTCTGGACGCCGAGGACATGCCGTGGCTGGCCGACCACACTGTGGCCGGGATCCCGGTGCTGCCCGGCGCGGGCATCGCGGAGCTCGCGCTGAGTGCCGCCCGCCGGGCCGGTGCGAAGCAGGTGGCCGAACTCACCCTGGAACAGGTCCTGCCGGTCGCCCGGCCCACCGACATACAGCTGATCGTCGGCGCTCCCGACGAGGACGGCAGCCGTCCGCTCGCGCTCTACTCCCGTGCGGCGGGCACCCGCGGTGCCGCGTGGACCCGGCACGCCAGCGGAACGCTGTCGGACGCGGGAGCGGCAGAGGTGGCCGAACTCCCGTCATGGCCGCCGAGCGGGGCCTCACCGGTAGCGGTCGACGACCTGTATCCGCGGCTCGCGGAGCGCGGTTACGCCTACGGCTACACCTTCCGGGGGCTGCGCGAGCTCTGGCGCGACGGCAGCGATCTCTACGCGGTGGTGGCATCGCGCGCGAAGGCGAGCCGTGACGGCTTCCAACTGCATCCCGCCGCCCTGGACGCGGCCCTGCACGCGCTGGCCGCCGCCGACGGGGACGCGTCCCGGCTCCTCGTGCCCTTCGCATGGCAGGGCCTGACGCTCCACGGGCCCGGCAACGGCCCGCTCCGTGTCCGTCTGCGGCGTGGTGCGGACGACTCCTGCTCCCTGCTCGTCGCCGACGACACGGGTGCCCCGGTCCTCAGTGTGGACAAGCTCGTCCTGCGCGAGCTCAAGCCACCCGCCCCGTCCGCGGCGAGCGACTGCGCGCTGTTCGCCCTGGACTGGACCGATCTCGCTCCCAACACGCCGCTGCTGAGCGGCACGTGGGCTGCGGTGGGCCCGGGCGCCGAGGCGCTGCCCGAGCTCGTGCAGGCGGACGGGACAGCGGCACGCGTCCACACCGGTCTCGACGCCCTGCTCCGCTCCGTCGACGGGGGCGCCGCGGTCCCCGAGGTCGTCCTCGCGTTCGTCACGGCTTCCCCGCCCGGCGGTTCCGGGCCGACCGGGGCCGCCGCCCATGAGGTTCTCGGTCTCCTCCAGCAGTGGCTCTCCGACAGCCGGTTGGCCGCCGGCAGGCTCGCCCTGGTCACCCGGGACGCGGTGGCCGCGCCCGGCGACACCCGTTCGGACCCAGAGCACGCCGCAGTGTGGGGCCTGGTCCGCGCCGCGCAGTCGGAACACCCCGGGCGATTCACCCTGATCGACGGCGACGGCGCCCCGCAGTCCGTCCGCGGCCTGCTCAGGGCCGCCGCCTCGAAGGAAGCCCAACTCGCCCTCCGGGGCGGCCGGTTCCTCTCACCCCGCCTGCGCCCTCACCGCCCGTCCCCCTCCGGCCGCGCCCCCTTCGACCGGCACAGCCGTGTCCTGGTCACCGGCGGCCTGGGCGCCCTGGGACGACTGGTCGCCCGTCATCTGGTGGACCGGTACGGAGTCCGCCAGCTGGTGCTGGTCGGGCGGCGCGGCCCGCACACACCCGGCGCGGCGGAGTTCGCCTCCGACCTCGAGACCGCCGGCGTGCGAGTGACGGTCTCGGCAGGCGATGTCGGGGACCGCGCCGCCCTGGCCGCCATCCTGGACGGCCTCGACGAGCCGCCGACCGCGGTGGTGCACGCGGCCGGCGTCCTCGACGACACCATCGTGCAGCGGCTGACCCCCGAACGCCTGGACGCCGTCCTGCGGCCAAAGGCCGACGCGGCCGTCCATCTTCATGAACTGACCCGGCATTCGGGCCTGTCCGCCTTCGTCCTGTTCTCGTCCTTCTCCGGCACGCTCGGCCTACCGGGGCAGGGCAACTATGCGGCGGCCAACGCCTACCTCGACGCTCTGGCGCTGAAGCGCCGTGCCGAAGGGCTGCCGGCCACGTCACTGGCCTGGGGGCTGTGGGATGCCGGAGAGGGTCTCGGCAGCGGGCTGGGCACGACGGAGCTGCAGCGCCTGGCCCGCCACGGAGCTGCCGCGCTGTCGGTCGAGGACGGCCTGGCCCTCTTCGACGCCGCCGCCGCGGACACCGCGACCGTCCTGCTGCCCGCCCGCCTCGACACGCGGGAACTGACGGCGGAGTCGGCCCCGCCCCTCCTGCGCGCGCTCGTCCCCGCCGCCACGAAGTCCCGCCGCTCGGCGCCCGCCCCGTCGGCCCCGGGCGCATCCGCCGCGCTGCGCCGCCGCCTGGCCGATGCGCCCCGTACGGCACGCCAGCACCTCGTCCTTGAGGCGGTACGCGCCGAAGTGGCCGCCGTCCTTGAGCTCTCCGCTCCGGATCAGGTGCCGGCCGGCGCACGCTTCCAGGACCTGGGCGTCGACTCCCTGACCGCGCTCGAACTGCAGCAGCGGATCACCTCGGTGACGGGTGTGCGACTGGCCTCGACAGCCGTCTTCGACCACCGCAGCCCCGCCGCCCTCGCGGATCGCCTGATGGCGGAGCTCGCCGCCGAGAACGGCGAGGAGCAAAGCCCGGTTGAGCCGGACCTCGAACCGCCGTCCGAGGACACCTCACTGGACACGATGAGCAGCGAGGAGCTGGTCCGCCTGGCCTTGGGGACGGACCGCGGTGAACGCACCCCGACACAGATCGACGGAGAGTCCCGATGACGGCATCGCACGACGAACTGGTCGACGCACTGCGGGCGGCCCTGAAGGACAATCAGCAGCTTCGTGCCGCGGCCACGAAGGCGGAGCACGACGTTGGCCCGATCGCCATCGTCGGGATGGCCTGCCGCTACCCCGGCGGAGTCGAGTCCCCGCAGGACCTGTGGCAGCTGGTGATGGACGAGCGCGACGTGATCGGGCCGTTCCCCGAGGACCGCGGCTGGGACCTGTCCTCGCTGTACGACCCGGACGCGCAACGGCCGTGGACGTCGTACGTCAAGGAGGGCGGATTCCTCGACGACGCCACGGGTTTCGACGCCGAGTTCTTCCAGATCTCGCCGCGCGAGGCGCATGCGATGGACCCGCAGCACCGGCTGCTGCTGGAGACCGCGTGGGAAGCGTTCGAGGACGCGGGAATCGTGCCGTCGGCACTGCACGGCAGCCGCACGGGCGTTTTCGTCGGCACCATGTACGACGACTACGGCTACCGTGTCCTGCCGTCGCCGGTCGAGTACGAGGGCTATATGGCCCTCGGCAGCGCGAGCGGCTTCGCCTCCGGGCGTATCTCCCATGGCTTCGGGTTCGAAGGTCCTGCCATGACCGTGGACACGGCCTGTTCCTCCTCCCTGGTCGCCGTCCACCTGGCCGCCACCGCACTGCGCCGGGGCGAATGCTCCCTGGCCCTGGCGGGAGGGGCCACGACCATGGCGACACCGGTGTCGTTCGTGGAGTTCAGCCGTCAGCACGGCCTGGCCCCCGACGGCCGCTGCAAAGCATTCGCCGCCACCGCCGACGGCACCGCCTGGTCCGAAGGCATCGGCATGCTCCTCCTCGAACGCCTCTCCGACGCCCACCGCCTGGGCCACCCCGTCCACGCCGTCATCCAAGGCTCAGCCCTCAACCACGACGGCGCCGCCAGCGGACTCACCGCCCCCAACGGCCCCTCCCAACAAGCCGTCATCCGCGCCGCACTCACCGACGCCCACCTCACCCCCGACACCATCGACGCCATCGAAGCCCACGGCACCGGCACCGCCCTCGGCGACCCCATCGAAGCCCACGCCCTCCTCGCCACCTACGGCACCAACCGCAACCCCCAACACCCCCTCCACCTCGGCACCATCAAATCCAACATCGGCCACACCCAAGCAGCAGCCGGAGTCGCCGGCATCATCAAAATGACCATGGCCATCCACCACGGCCAACTCCCCAAAACCCTCCACACCAACCACCCCGCCCCCCGCATCGACTGGACCCAAGGACACCTCAACCTCCTCACCCACACCCAACCCTGGCCCCACCACAACCGCCCCCGCCGAGCCGCCATCTCCTCCTTCGGCCTCAGCGGCACCAACGCCCACCTCATCCTCGAACAACCACCCCACCCCCCCACCACCCACCAGAACAAGGACAAGGACAAGGACGCGGGGCCGCTGCCCGTCGTCCCCGTCCTTCTGTCCGGGCACAATCCGGCCGCGCTGCAGGCCCAGGCCCGCCGGGTCCTCGACTCGCTGACCACTGCGTCGGCCGCCCCCGCGGACCTTGTCGACCTCGGCTTCTCGCTTGCCACCACCCGCAGCCACCTCGCGCACCGCGCGGTCCTGCTGCCCAGCGAGGAGGGCGGCCTGCTCGACGGGCTGCACGCCCTGGCGGCGGATCCGGATGGTGCCGCGGCCATACGCGGCCGGGCCACAGAGGGGCGCACCGCCCTCCTGTTCTCCGGGCACGGCCTCCAGCGGCCCGGCACTGGCCGGGAGCTGTACCGGACGTTCCCGGCTTTCGCCTCCGCGTTCGACGCCGTCTGCCGCGAACTCGACGACCACCTGGACCAGCCCCTGCGCACGGTCCTCTTCGGCTCCGGGACCGCGCTGCTCGACCGCCCGGAACACTCCCAGCTCGCGCTCTTCGCCTACCAAGTCGCCCTGTTCCGCCTGCTGGAGTCCTGTGGGGTCGCGCCCGTGGCCGTCCTCAGCCACTCCGTCGGCGCGATCTCCGCCGCTCATGCCGCCGGCGTGCTCTCCCTCGCCGACGCGGCCGAACTGGCAGTGGCCCACAGCCGGTTGGCGAAGGGGCTTTCGGGAAGCGGAGCCGCGGCCGTCAAGAACCTGAGCTTTTGTGAGCCGGAGCTCACGGTGGTCTCGGGCCTCACCGGACGGGCGATGCGGGAGAACGAGTTCGCCGACCCCGACCACTGGGCCCGCCAGGCGGTCGAGACGTTCCGCTTCGAGGACGGCGTGCGGTCCCTGAGCGACCTGGGATGCAACCGGCTGGTGGAGGTCGGCCCGTCCGGCGAACTCACCGGCATGGTCGCCGACTGCTTCGCCGGCCAGGCCGCACCGACGGCGGTCGCGGCGCAGCGCGACCAGGAGCCGGAGGCCGCCACGCTGGTGACCGCGCTCGCCCGGCTGCACTCGGTCGGCGCCGACGTCGACTGGGCCGCCGTGTTCGCGGACCGCGGCGCGCGTCGGATCCCGCTGCCGACGTATGCCTTCCAGCGGCGCCGCTACTGGATCGACGCGCCGCAGCGCACAGCTGCCCGCCCGGCCGGGATCACCGATCTCGACCACCCGATCCTGGCCGCCGCCACGGAGGTACCGGCGCCGGACGGGGTCATGTTCACCGGACGGCTCTCGCACGCCACGCTCCCCTGGCTGGCCGACCACCGGGTCGCCGGCAGGACGCTGCTGCCTGGCACCGCCCTGCTCGACGCGGTGGTGAGCGCCGCCCGTGTGACGGGCGGCGACACGGTCGAGGAGCTCGTCCACGAGGAGCCGTTGGACGTGGTGGACGGCGCGGAGTTCGACCTGCGGGTCTTCATCGCGGCGGCCGACGCCGACGGCCGGAGCGCCGTCACCGTGCACGCCCGCCGGGCGGACACCGAGGAGTCGGCCTGGATCCGGTGCGCCCACGGCACTGTCGCCCGGCTCGGATCGGAGCCCGGCGCCGAGCCGCGGCGCGGCCTCCCCGTGGCGGCCGCGCCGCTCGACCTGCCGCCCCACGAGCTCTACCGCACCCTCGCGGACCGGGAGTTGGCGTACGGACCGGCGTTCCGCGGTGTCGGCGCGATGTGGAGCTCCGGCCCGGAGACCATCGCCGATGTGACCCTTCCGGACGGGGTGCGGCCCGGCACGCACGCCCTGCACCCCGTGCTCCTCGACGCCGCCCTGCACCCGCTCGCCGCCGAGGGTGCCGCGGGCCCCGGCCTGCTTCCGCACATCTGGCGGGACGTGCGGGTCCGGGCCGCCGCCGGCGCCGCGGCCCGGGTGCGGGTCCATCTGACACCCGCGGGCCACGACGTGGTCTCGGCCGAGTTCACCGACCCCGACGGCAGGCCGCTGGCCTCGATCGGCTCTCTCATCCTGCGGCCGGTCCCGGCCGCCGACGCCGGTCCTTCCGGCGCGCCGGAGGCCGACGGCCTGTTGGTGCCGTACTGGACGCCGGTCTCCGAGCCGGCCGGCGTCGCGCCGGACACGCCGTGGACCGACCTCGCCGAGGCGTTCGCCGCAGGTGGAGCACTCCCGCGGACGACCGTGCTGACGTGCCGGACCGACAGGGCCGGGACCCCGGCAGCGGTCCGGGAGACCCTGCTGGAGGTGCTGACCGCGGTCCAGGGCTTCCTGGCTGACGAGCAGGAGGAGGACGCCCGGCTGGTGGTGGTCACCCGCGGCGCCGTCGCCGTGGGGAACGAGCAGGACCCCGGCATACGGCCCGCCCACCGCGCCGTGTGGGGACTGCTCCGGTCCGCGCAGGCCGAGTACCCGGGCCGGTTCGTCCTGCTCGACGAGGACGGTACCGCCGCCTGCCGCGAGGCGTTCGCCGCCGCGCTGGCCTCCGGCGAGAGCCAGCTCGCGCTGCGTGAGGGGACCGCGTACCGGCCGGCCCTCGCCAGCGCCGCCGGCGCCCCGGTCCCCGGATGTACCTGGGACCCGACAAGAGCGGTGCTGATCACCGGTGGGCTCGGCTGGCTCGGCCGGATCACCGCCCGGCACCTGGTGGAGCAGCACGGTGTGCGGCAGCTGGTCCTGATGGGGCGCGGCGCCCCCGGCCTCGACGCGGAGCGCGTCATCGCGGACCTGCGGGATCTCGGTGCCAAGGTCCGCACGGTGGCCTGTGACGCCGCCGACCGCGAGGCACTGGCCGGGGTTCTCGACAGGCTTGCCCGCTCCGGTGTCCGCATCGGCGGTGTCGTCCATGCCGCGGGTTTCCTCGAAGGAGGTCTGCTGACCGACCTGACGGCCGACGACCTCGACCGGTCGCTGCGTCCCAAGGTCGACGCGGCGTTCCATCTGCACGAACTGACCGCCGACCTGGACCTGTCCGCGTTCGTCGTCTACTCCTCGGTCGCCAGCACGCTCAACTCGGCGGGGCAGGGCGCCTATGCCGCCGCGAACGGGTTCCTGGAAGGCCTGATGGAGCAACGGCACACCGCCGGCAAGCCCGGCGTGGCCATCGTGTGGGGCCAGTGGGATGTGTCGGGAGGCATGGGCAGCACCCTCACGAACGCCCAGATCGACCGCATGGCCCGGGTCGGCGTCCTGCTGATACCCATCGAACAGGGCCTGCGCTTCCTCGACGCGGCGGTGCACGGGATTGAGCCGGTGGTTGTGGCGGGACGCTGGGATCGCGGCGCCCTGGCCGCACAGCACCGCGGCGGCACTCTCCCGCGCATCCTGGAGTCCCTCCTGCCCGCCGACGCCGGGAAGCCAGGGGGAGAGGAGGATCCGTCCTCGACCGAGCTGCCGCACGACCACGGGGACACCGCGGCCGCGGAAGGCGGCGACACAATGTTGGAGCGGCTCCTCGCCGAGGTCGCCGCAGTGCTCGGCCACGCCTCCGCCGACGCGATCGACCCGGACATCGCCTTCGACCACGTCGGCATGGACTCGCTGGGGGCGGTGGAGCTGCGCAACCGGCTGATGGCCACCATCGGGCTGCGCCTTCCGGCCACTTTCGTCTTCGACTGGCCGACCCCCCGGCTCCTGGCCGATGTCCTCGGTCAGGAGCCGCCGTCCGACGGACGGACCACCACCGAGAACGGAAACGGAACCCCGATGCCATGACCGAGCACACCCGCACCGCAGCCCCGGCCGGACCGACGAGCGCGTCCGACCTGGTGCGCGAGATATACCTGGCGGGCCCCGACAGCCGCAAAGGTCAACTCACCACCGATCTCACGGCGTTGGAGGACGCGGCCCGTGCGGTCCTCCCGCCCGCGGTGTCCGGCTTCGTGGCCGGCGGCGCCGGGACCGGGGCCACCGGGCGCGCCAACCGGGACGCTTTCGACCGGTGGCGCCTGCTGCCCCGGGCACTGCGCGGCTTCACGCGGCGCGACCTGACAGTGGACCTCCTCGGCCAGACCCTGCCCGCACCGGTCCTGTTGGCACCGATCTCCGCACAGACTGCCGTGCACCCCGAGGGTGAGATCGCCACCGTCCGGGGCGCGGCCGACGCCGGGCTGCCGTTCGTGCTGTCCTCCTACTCCTCGCACAGCCTCGAGGAGGTGGCCGCGGCTGCCGGGCCGGGGCCCCGCTGGTTCCAGCTGTACTGGCCCTCGGACGACGAACTGGCCGCGTCCCTGGTCCGCCGGGCCGAGGCGAGCGGCTACACGGCGCTGGTCCTCACCGTCGACAATCCCTCCGTCGGCTACCGGCCCGCGGACCTCGATCACGGCTACCTTCCGCTGATACGCGGCACCGGGCTCGCCAACTACACGAGTGATCCCGTGTTCCGGGCGGCGCTGCCGCCGGATGCCGGCCCCGAGTCGGTCGTCAGGCACTGGGCCCGGGTCAACGGCAACCCGTCGCTGACCTGGGACCGACTGAACCAGCTGCGCGAGTGGACGAGTCTTCCCCTTCTCGTCAAGGGGGTCCTGCACCCCGACGACGCGCGCCTGGCCGTGGCCAACGGGGCGGACGGCGTGATCGTCTCCAATCACGGGGGACGCCAGCTGGACGGCGCGGCGGCTTCCCTGGACTGCCTGCCCGCAGTGCGCGCCGCGGTCGGCGGCACCGTCCCTGTGCTGATGGACTCCGGTGTCCGCACCGGCACCGACGTCGCCAAGGCTCTGGCCCTCGGCGCGGACGCCGTCCTCCTCGGCAGGCCCTACCTGTACGGACTGGCGCTCGACGGACGTCCCGGCGTGCGGCACGTCCTGCGGTGCCTGCTCGCCGAGCTCGACGTCGCTCTGACGCAGATCGGCTGCGGCAGCGCCCGGTCCCTGGGTCCGGAGCTGCTCGCTCCGGCGGGACCCCTGGGCGGGCCGCAGCCGACAGCACGTCAGGATCGCTCGTAGTGCTTCGTCAGGTGTACTGATCTTGCCTGGCCAGAGGCATGGCGTCGGCTTGCGCGGCCCCTCCTGATGCTGGAGGGACGGCGTAGGCCGATCCAGCCGATGGCCGAGCGGCTGCCGGACGGGAACATGCGGCAACGGATCGCGCGACGGCTGTGCGAGGAGGTCCGGCCCGCTGGAGCGGCAGTTGTATCTGCCCGGGGAGTGGACCAGCGATGCGGCCCAGCGCCGCAGAGCCGGCGTCCCGCAGTACGTCACCTTTGCTGCCAAGACCCAGCTCGCGCTGGACTTGTTGGATCGCCTGGCTGTGTGGGACCGGCCTATGGCGGGCTGGGCCCGGCGCCCCTGCCCCGCTACCGCACCCGGCCGGTAACACTGCCTCAACCGGCAGCCGAGCACGGCGTGTTCAGCGAGGTGTCCTGGCGGCAAGGCCGCATGCGCTCTCGCTTCGCCGTCCTTGAAATCCAGCCGGCGGGCAAACAGTCCCTCCGCCATGCCCAGGAACATGGCGGAGGCCACTACGCCTGGGACGGGGTGCCGGCGGGGCCGGCACCATCACGTCACCCTCGTCGGCGCCTGCTGGCTCAGCCTCCAAGAAGGCTGGTGGCGCCTGTTTCCGCGAGACGGCCCTGGCCGGCCGGTCCTTCGCCAGCCCGGACGGCATCGCCAAAGGCCACCGCAATGGCCACCGCTCAGCTCAACACCCGCGCCCGACCTTGGATCTAGGGCCGCGCGACACCCCGTCCCGCCCCCGGCGATGCCGCTACCGGAACGTTCTTCGAGGAACGCAGCACTAGCGTTCCACGATCCGTTCCAGTTCCCGGACGACCTCGGCGGGTGACGGCTGCGCCGCCAGCTCCTGGCCGAGCCGTCCGGCGGCCTCCCCGAACGACGGATCCTCCAGCAGCCGCACCAGCTGCTCCCGCACCCGCCCCCCGTCCAGGTCCTCCGGAGCGTCCCCCCGGATCCACAGGCCGGCCCCGGACCGCTCCAGCCGCGGGCCACGCTCCCCGATATCGGTCATGGCGCGGCCGATCACCAGCTGCGGCACCCCGTGCGCGATCGCCTCCAGGAACCCGGGCACGCCGCCATGGTGGATCACAGCCGAGCACGAGGGGACGACGGCGTGCAGCGGAACGAACTCCACCAGCCTGGTATTGCCGGGAACCCGCTCCAGCTCCCGCTGGAACTGCTCGGGCAGCGTCACCACCAGCTCGATGTCCAGATCAGCCAGCGCATCCAGCATCCCCTGCAGCTGCTCCAAGGAGGACGCGGCCGTCGCCGGGTCCGTTGCCAGGCTGAGTCCGAAGGTGGCCAGGACGCGCCGCTTGGCCGGGTCGCGTCGGGCCCAATGCGGCACCACCGACGGCCCGTTGTAGGGGACATAGCGCAGCGGAAGATGCGGCGACGGCGACTCCAGCCGCATCGAGCCGACCATCTGCTCGATCGCGAACTGCCCGGTCACCATCTCCTCGGAGAACTCGGCACCGAACTTCTGCGCCCACTCCCCCAGCCAGTCCCCCAACGGGTCCTCGCGGTCCTCGGGCGCCTGCTCCTGACGCACCCGCAGAAAATGCCGGCGGGCGCGGTCCTCGACGGCCAACTCGGTGCGCATGCGCCCGTGCGGCACTCCGACCGCCGTGGCCGCGATCGCGCCCGCGTGGCTCAGCCAGTCCCAGAGCACCAGGTCCGGCTGCCACCAGCGGCAGTACTCCACCAGCTCCTCGACCATCGCATCATTGGAGGCCCGGGAGGTGGCGGCCAGGAACCGGCTCCCCCACCGCAGGCGCTCCCAGGTGAGGATCTCTTCGCGGTCCTCGCACACGTCGACGAGGATGTCGTTCTGCTCGCCGTGGGCTTCGACGAGCTTCTGGTACACCTCCCCCTGCTCGCGTTCGACCCTCCCGAAAACGGGTTCTTCGGGACCTACAGGTACGGCCGGCAGACCCGAGGCGGTGACGGCGTCCGTCAGCTCCGGGCCGCTCGCGACCCGGACCTCGTGGCCTGCCGACTGCAGTGCCCAGGCCAGCGGCACCATGTGCTGCAGGTGGGTTCGCCAGGGAAAGACTACGAACAGGACGCGCATGGCGCTTTCCTCCTTCGAAGCGAACTCATCCACGGTTCGCAGGCTGTTCCAGCAACGGCCTAAGCGGTGAGCATCTCGAGTTTCGACACTGCCAGCAGGTCATCCAGCGGCAAGAATTCCGGCCGCTCGTCCGGGGCCGCCCGCAATCCGGGATACCGGTCCAGGAGCATCCGCAAGCAGATGCTGGTCTCGAGGCGGGCGAGTGGCGCGCCGATGCAGAAGTGGATTCCGCGGCCGAATCCCAGGTGCGGATTGGGGTCGCGACCGGGATCGAACTCGTCGGGCCGGTCGAACACCCGCTCGTCCCGGCTGCCGGCGCCGAGCCAGAGCCGGACGAAGCTCTTCTTCGGTATCTTGACGCCGGCCAGCTCGGTGTCTTCGGCCGTCGCGCGGGCGGAGGCCGCGAGCGGACCGAGGAACCGCAGGGTTTCCTCGGCGGCCCCCGGGATGAGGTCCGGGTTCGCCCGCAGCCGGGCGAACTGCTCCGGGTGGGCATCCAGGCACAGCAGCATGTTGGCGATCGTCGCGCTGGTGGTGAGGTGTCCTGCGACGAGGAGTTCCCTGGAGAAGTTCACCACCTGGTTGTCAGTCAGGCGCTCGCCGTCGACCTCCGCCTGGACCAGCTTGGTCAGCAGATCCTCGCGCGGCTTGGCGCGCCGTTCGGCCGCATGCGTGCGCAAGTACTCCATCAGTTCGGGCACTTGCCCCATGGCGGCCGCGACGTCCTCGTCCTCGCGCTGCGTGCCCGCGCCGTCCTTGACCGCGTCTTCCACGTTCACTTCGCCGGCGGCGGTGAGGATGGTGTCCACCCACTGCTTGAAAAGGTCGCGGTCGCTGCGCGGCACGCCGAGCATGTCGGCTATCACCATCACCGGCATCGGATACGCCAGGTCCCCGACCAGTTCCAGGCGCCCCTGGCCCGCCGCCTCGTCCAGGAGCTGACCAGTGACCTCAGCGATCCGCGGTTCGAGATCGGCCACCAGCTTTGGGGTGAACGCACGGCTGACAATCTTGCGGAGCTTCGTGTGCTTGGGCGGGTCGGCCGCGCTCAGCGCGCCCTCGCTGAGGGTCTCGCCCTCGGGCGCCCCGAACAGCAGGGCTTCCACATTGGACGAGTACACCTGCGGGTCGCCGTAGACCTCCAGGATCTCGGCGTGACCGTAGACATGGAACACCCCGCTCTCGTCCACCTTGACGGGCTGCTCCGGTCGGTGACCCCACATCCAGAAGAACGCGGGGTTCACTCCCCAGCGGTCGGCGAGCTGTGTCATCTCCATCCCTCCTGTTTCTCGTTCTGTACGGGCGCTGGTACGGGCGCAGGTGCTACTCGCCCATGGCGAGGCGCAGGCTCCTGGGCCGCAGATCGGTCCAGTTCTCCTCTATGTGGGCAAGGCACTTCGGCCGGTCCTCCGGACCGAAGGCGATCCGCCAGCCGTCCGGGATGTGTGCGAAGGAGGGCCATAGGGAGTGCTGTTCCTCGTCGTTCACCAGGACGTAGAACGTGCCGTTCTCGTCGTCGAAGGGGTTCGTGGTCACGCGGTCTCCTCAGTCACGGAGGTAGCGGTTGACGATGGTGCAGATCTCGGCTGCGGGCTTCGGCTCGGTCAGTCCGAAGTGCGTGGCGTCGATGTCAAAGGTGAGCAGCTCGCCGTCGACGTGCGGCTCCCAGGGGGCGGGCCGCACCTCGGGGCTCTGTGTCGCGCTGAAGAACAGCACGGTGCCGCGGTAGGTGGGCTGGGTGAATTCCGCGACCATCCGGGAGTGTTCGACGATGACCGTGGCACCGTTCTCGACGATGTTGCGGCGGTCGTCGTCATCGGCGGTGCCCGGCAGGTAGTCGTCCAGGAAGTCGCGCGCCTCCGACCGGGTGAGGTGGGCCTCCGCCAGTTGTGCGAACCCGCTGCTCGGAACGGCGTCGAGGAGCGCCACTAGGGCCACTTCGTAGCCGCGGCGCTGGAGTTCGGCACCGATGGCGTGGGCCAGGGAGCCGCCCAGCGAGTGCCCGGCCAGCTGGTACGGGCCGTGCGGCTGTACGGCGAGGATCTGTTCCGTGTAGTCGGTGACCATGGCCGCGAAGTCGGCCGGCAGCGGTGCGCCGTCGAAGCCGCGCGCCTGGATGCCGTACACCGGGCGGTCCCCCACCTGGGTGGCCAGCCCCAGGTAGGACCAGCACAGTCCGAATCCGGGGTGGAGGAGCCACAGGGGCGTTCGGCTCCCGCCGGTCCGCAGCGGCAGCAGCGTGTCGAAGGGGCCGCCGTCGCCGGGGTCCCGCAGGCCCCCGGTCAGGTGCTCGACCAGTTTGGCGACGGTCGGCGCCTGGAACACGCTGCGGATCGGGACCTCCGCGCTCAGCACCGTGCGGATCCGGCTGATGAGCCTGGTGGCGAGGAGCGAGTGGCCGCCGAGAGCGAAGAAGTCGTCGTCGATGCCGACCCGCTCCACGCCGAGAATCTGCGCGAACACGCTTGCCAGCAGCTCCTCCTGGGCGTTGCGGGGAGCCCGGTAGGCGGTGTGGCTGAGGAACTCGGGTACGGGCAGCAGCCTGCGGTCGACCTTCCCGGTCACGGCCAGCGGCAGACTCTCCATGACCAGGACCGCAGAGGGCACCATGTGCTCCGGTAGCCGCTGCCCGGTGAAGGACCGCAAGGTGTCCGGGTCGGGCCGCTCCCCCTCGGCCGGGGTGACGTAGGCGACGAGGTGCCTGCCGATGCCCGGCTGGTCACGGGTGATCACGACGGCCTGCGCGACCTGCGGATGGTCGGCGAGCACCGCCTCCACCTCACCGAGTTCGATCCGGAAGCCCCGGACCTTGACCTGGTTGTCGACGCGGCCCCGGAACAGGAGGCGGCCCTCCGGCGTCCAGGCTGCCAGGTCGCCGGTGCGGTACATCCGCTCGCCCGGCCCGCCGAAGGGGCAGGCCACGAAGCGCTCCGCGGTGAGGCCGTACCGGTCCAGATATCCGCGGGCCAACCGTTCGCCGGCGACGTACAGGTCCCCGACAACCCCCACCGGCGCCGGTCGCAGCGCCGCGTCCAGCACATACAGGCGGGTGTTGTCCATCGGGCGCCCGATCGGTACGGCCTCGCCGAGGTCGTCCCTGCCGGTGATGACGTGCATGGTGGTGGCCGCGGTGGTCTCGGTCGGGCCGTACCCGTTCACGATGGTCAGGTCGGCGCATGCGCACAGCACCCGCTCCAGGGCGGCCGGGGTCACCACGTCGCCGACCGTCCACACCTCACGGGCGCCGCGGAACGCCTCGGGTGCCTCATCGGCGAAGGCCATGAACTGGCCCGCCGGCATGATGAGTCCGGTGACGCCCTGTTCGACGATCATCCGCGTGAGGCCCGCCGGATCCAGTCGGCCGGACGGGAGGATGACGACTGCGCCGCCGCGGAGCAGGGCGGCCCACAGTTCGTAGGTGAAGGTGTCAAACGCCTGTGTGTGGTGCATGAGAACGCGCTCCAGGCGGCTCTCGTCGTAGCCGCGGTCCGCCGACAGAACCGCCAGCGACCGGTGGGAGATGCCCACCGCCTTGGGCCGGCCCGTGGAGCCGGAGGTGTACACCACGTAGCAGAGCTGGTCCGGATGCCCGTCCGGGCCTGCAGCGAGCGGCTCCGCCGCCGCGATCTCCCGGGCGGCCTGGGGCCCGTCGATGACCAGGAGCGGGCAGTCGCTCTCGGGCAGCCCGGCCGAGGTCTGCGTATCGGTCACCAGAAGAGCGGGTTTGGCGTCGCTCAGCATGAAGGCGATCCGCTCGGCCGGGTAGGCCGGGTCGAGGGGCAGATACACGCCGCCCGCCTTCGCGATGGCCAGCACGGCGACGATGTACTCCGGCGAGCGCGGGAGGGCGAGCCCGACCGGCGACTCCTGGCCCACACCGCTCGCCGCCAGCACCCGTGCGAGCCGGTCGGCCCGCTCGTCGAGCTCCCGGTAGGTGAGGGTGGTGTCACCGCACAGCACGGCGTCCGCGTCGGGACGTCGGGCGGCCCGCTGCTCGAACAGTGCGGCCACGGTGGCCCAGGGGACCTCGGAGACGGTGTCGTTGAACCCGGTCAGCACGAGCTCGCGCTCGGCCGGTGCCATGGGATCGATCCCGCTCACCGGGATGGCGGGGTCCGCCGCGAGGTCGCCGAGGATCCGTGTCAGGCGGTGCGCCAGACGCTGTACGGTCTCGGTGTCGAAGGCATGGTCACGGTAGCCCAGCATCAGTTGGAGATCCGGGTCAGCGGTGGCGAACAGGGCGAGCGGGTAGTGCACCGCCGCTTCCCAGTCCATTCCGGTGATCGCGATGCCGGCCGCGCTCAGCGTCTCGTCGAGGTCGTCCCCGCCGGCCGGGTAGGACTCGAAGACCACCACCGAGTCGAAGAGCACGGGCAGGTCGACGGCCTGGTGGATCTCGGCGAGGCCGAGGAAGTGGTGGTCCATCAGCGCGGCCTGCCGCTCCTGGAGGTCGAGCAGCAGGTCGGCCGCGCTCTGTCCGGCCGTCGTCCGCACCCGGACCGGGAGGGTGTTGATGAACAGGCCCACCATCTCGTCCATGCCCGCCACCTGTGGCGGCCGCCCCGAGACCGTGGCGCCGAACACTACGTCCTGGCGGCCCGTGTGGCTTGCGATGAGCAGTGCCCAGGCGCCCTGCACCAGGCTGTTGAGGGTGATGCCGAGTTCGGCGGCGCGCCGTGACAGGCGGCGCGCCGTGTCGCGGTCCAGCTCGACCGGCGTCCTGCAGTGGCCGCCTCCCTCTTGCTGCTGGCTCCGGGGAGCCACCAGCGTCGGCTCGTCAAGGCCGTCCAGCTCGGCCCGCCACGCCTGTGCCGCCTCCTCCTTGTCCTGGTGCGACAGCCAGTCGAGGAAGTCCCGGTACGGGCGCACCCGGTTCAGTCGTCCGGCATCCCCGAAGGTGGCGTACAAGTGCAGCAGGCTCTGCAGCACGAGCGGCGACGACCAGCCGTCGTACACGATGTGATGGACGGTCATCACCAGCTCGTGGCGCTCGGGCCCCCGCTGTACGAGGGTCAGGCGCAGCAGGGGCGGGTCGGCCGGGTCGAAGGGCGTGGCCCGGTCCCGGTCCTGCAGGTCCCGCAGTCTCTCCTCCTGCTCCCGCTCGGGCAGGCCGCTCCAGTCCATGGCGTGCCAGGGGAGCTCGACGCGGTCGAGGAGTAGCTGCACGGATTCGCCGGCGGCTGTGGTCACGAATGCGGTGCGCAGGCTGTCGTAGCGGTCGAGCAGAGCCTGGCCGGCCGCCCTCATCCGCTGCGGGTCCACCCGTCCGGTCAGGTGGAAGACCAGCTGCACCTGGTAGGCGTCGAACTCGGCGCCGTCCAGCTGGCTCTGGAAGAGCAGGCCGGACTGCAGCGAGGTCAGCGGCCATACGTCGACCATGTCCGGGTAGCGCTCCTCCCAGACTTCCAGGTCCCGCTGGCGTACCCGGACCAGCGGCACGTCCGACGGCGTCAGGCCGCCTGCCCCCGCAGCGGTGGCATGCCGGGCCAGGCCTTCCAGGGCCGTGCGCCACAGGGTTGCGAGTTCTCGCGCTTCTTCCCGGGTGAGCAGTCCGGTGGCGAAGGCGAAGTCGGCGGTCAGCTGCGGGCCCTGCGCGGTCTCGGCGGAGAAGGCGGTGATGTCCACCGCGGCCAGGGCCGGTGCGTTGGGCTGCGGCGCGAGGTCGCCCAGGTCGTCGGCCATCGTCCAGCCCGCGTCGCTGTCCTGCTGTGCGGAAGCGACCGGGCCGAGCCGGCCGAGGTAGTTGAAGGCGACCTGTCCGTCGCCGTACCCCTTGAGGATCTCGGCGGTCTTCGGGTTGAGGTGGCGCAGCAGGCCGTAGCCGATGCCTTTGTCCGGGATCGCGTGGAGCTGTTCCTTGACCGTCTTCACGGCGTACCCGGCGGTGCGGCCACCTGCGACGGCGTCCTGCAGGTCGATGCCGCCGACGTCGAGGCGGACGGGATAGATGCTGGTGAACCAGCCGATGGTGCGGGTGAGATCGGCGCCGGGTACCGCGCCCTCCTCACGGCCGTGTCCTTCGAGGCGGATCAGTACCGAGCGTTCGTCGATGCCCCGTGTCCGGTACCACCCGGCCAGGGCCAGGGCGAGTGCGGTGAGCAGGCCGTCGTCGACACCGCTGTGGAAGGCGGCGGGCAGGGTGGTCAGGAGTGCTTCGGTGGTTTGGTGGTCCAGTGTGACCCGCACCGTGTCCACGGTCGCGCGGACGTCGACGGCCGGGTCCAGTGGCCGGGCGCCGAGCGGCGGCTCGGGCCGGTCCAGCACGTCCCGCCAGAGGTCGAGTTCAGCGACCCGATCGGGTGCCGCGGCGGCCTGCACCAGGCCGTATGACCAGCTGCGCAGGGGGGTGGGCACCGCGGCCGGCTGCGGCGAGCGGCCCTGTCGCACGGCGTCCCAGGCCTGAGCGAGGTCGGACAGCAGGATGTGCCAGGAAACCCCGTCGGTCACCAGGTGGTGCAGGACGACGATCAGCCGCCCGGCGGTGTCCGGGCCCGCGTCGCACCAGATGAAGCGGGCCATCCGGCCTGCTTCCGCGTCCAGTTCACGGGCGGCGGCGGCGACCTCGGCCTTGGTCTCCTGCCGCCAGGCGGGGTCGCTCCAGTCGCCGGGGCAGTGCCTGCGGCGGATGAGCGACGCCACGTCGACGGTGCCGGGCGCGGCCGCGTCCAGGCCCTGCTCCCCGGCGTGGGTGCGCAGGCGGGAGCGCAGCATGTCGTGATGGTCGACGACCGCGGCAAGGGTCGCGACCAGTCCGCTCTCGTCGATGCCCGTCGGCAGCTGCAGCACCGTCGACATCGTGAATCCGTCGTGGTTTCCGACGTGTTCGTTTATCTGCCGCATCACGGGAAGCAGCGGCATCCAGCCGAGTCCTCCCCCGGCAGGCTCCCGGCGGTCCGTGCCGGGCCGTCCGCCGGCCGCGGCGGCCTCGGCGGCCTCGGCGAGGGCGGCCACGGTCCGGTGCTTGAACATCAGCCGCGGCGTGATCGCCACGCCCTGTTCGCGGGCTCGGGAGACGACCTGGATGGAGCGGATGCTGTCGCCGCCGACCACGAAGAAGTCGTCGTCGACGCCGACCCGGTCCTGCCCCAGGATCTCGGCGAAGATCGCGGCGAGCGTCTTCTCCGCCTTGGTCTCGGGAGCCCGGTAGCTGCTCGCCGTCGTGGTCGGCGGCGCGGGCAGGGCGGCCTTGTCGAGCTTGCCGTTGGCCGTCAGCGGCAGACTGTCCAGCAGTAGGAACACCGAGGGCACCATGAACTCCGGCAGCCTCTGGGACAGGAAGGCGCGCAGGTCGTCGGCGTCCGGGCCGCGGCTCCCCGGCGTGGCGGGCACGGCATAGCCCACCAGGCGCTGCCGACCGTCCTTGCCCCGGTAGGACGTTGCCACGGCCTGTCCGACGCCCGGGTGCTGTTCCATGGCTGCGGTGATCTCGCCGGGCTCGATGCGCAGCCCGTTGATCTTGACCTGGTCGTCGCTGCGGCCGAGATAGTCGAGCTGCCCGTCGGCACTGCGGCGCACGATGTCCCCGGTCCGGTACATGCGGGTGCCAGCGGGGCCGAACGGGTCCGCGACGAAGCGCTCGGCGGTGAGATCCGGGCGGTTCAGGTAGCCCCGGGCCAGGCTGGGTCCGGCGATGTACAGCTCGCCGGGGACGCCCGGTTCGACCGGGGCGAGCCGGTCGTCGAGCACCCGCAGCCGGTTTCCGTCCACCGCGGTGCCGATGGGTATGCGGCCGGTGCCCAGTGGGGCGCTGACCGCGCCGCACACGGTGGTCTCGGCGGGGCCGTAGGCGTTGACGAAACGGCGTCCCGGCGACCAGGCGGCGGCCAGCGCCGGTGGGCACGCCTCGCCACCGACGGTGACGGTGCGCAGTCCGGTCAGCGTGCGCGGCGCGTCGGCCGGGAGTGCGGCGAGCACGCTGGGCGGCAGCATGACGTGGGTGATGTCGAGTTCGGCCAGGTTGTGGGCCAAGTCCTCGCCGACGAGGCGCTGTTCACGTGGGACCACCAGGGTGGCGCCGGTCGTGAGGGTCTGCACGTACTCCCAGAAGGCGGCGTCGAAGCTGGGCGCGGCGACCTGGATGACACGGGAGTCCGGGCTCAGCGCGAGGCGGTCCTGTGTGGTGCGGCTGAGGGCCGCGATACCGGCGTGGGTGGCGACGACGCCCTTGGGCCGTCCGGTCGAGCCGGAGGTGAAGATGAGGTACGCGGGATGCGCGGGGGCCAGGGCGACGTCCGGGTCCGTGACCGGACCGTCCCGCCAGGCCTGGGCCACTTCGGGGGTGTCGACGGCCACCACATCGGTGCCCGGGCACGCCGGCAGCCCCGTCGCGATGCCCGCCGTGGCCAGCAGGACGGCGGGAGCGGCGTCATCGAGCATGAACCGGATGCGATCGGACGGATAGTCCGGATCGACCGGCAGGAATACCGCGCCCGCCTTGAAGATGCCCAGGACCACGGCGACCTGGTCGGCGCTGCGCGGCATGGCGACGCCGACCGGCTGCTCGGCGCCGATGCCCCGCGCGATCAGCCAGTGCGCAATGCGGTTCGCCCGCTCATTCAGCTCCTGGTACGACCACACCTGGCCGCCGAACTCGACCGCCGGTGCCTGCGGGGCCCGCAGCAGCTGTTCGCGGAAGAGGTCCGGGAAGGTGGCCGCTGCCACCTCCTGTCCGGTGCGCTGCTCGCCCGCGAGCAGGGTGCCGCGCTCCTCGGCGGTGAGTTCACCCGCCCCGCCGATGTGCTGTGCGGGGTCCAGGACGGCGGCGGCGAGCAGCCGTTCCCAGCGGGCGATCACCATTTCGATCGTCGAGGCGTCGAAGAGCTCCGTGGAGTACTCGACGGCGATGTGTATGCCATCCGGCGCGGTGCGGTCGTGGAACCTCTCGGTCAGGCTCAGTGTCACGTCGTAGCGGGACGTGCCGGTGCCCGTGCCCTCGCTCGTGACCCGCACACCGGGCAGCTCGAAGTCCGCGTCCTCGGTGTTCTGCAGGATCAGGGCGACCTGGAAGAGCGGATTGATCGATGCCGAGCGTTCCGGGTTGAGCTTCTCCACCAGAGCCTCGAAGGGGATGTCCTGATGGGTGTACGCGGCCAGGCTCGTCCGGCGCGTGCGGTCGAGCAGTTCGACGAAGGTCGGGTCGCCCGAGGTGTCGATGCGCATGACCTGCACGTTGACGAAGAGGCCGATCAGGTCGTCCAGGTTCTGGTCGATCCGACCCGCGATGCCGCTGCCGAGCGCGATGTCGGTACCTGTGCCGAGCTGGGTGAACAGGGCGGCCATGGTCGCCTGGAGCACCATGAAGGGGGTGGTGTTGGTGGCCCGGGCAAGCGAGACGATTCCCTCGTGAAGGGTCGCGTCCAGGGCGAACTCGAGGAGGTCGCCGCTGCGGTCGAGCTCCGCGGGGCGCGGCCGGTCGGTCGGGAAGGTGACCGTTTCGGGCAGCCCCGCCAGCTGCTGGGACCAGTAGCGGCACTGCCTGCTGAACAGGCTGTCCGGGTCGGCGTCGCGGCCCAGGAGCTCCTGCTGCCACAGGGCGTAATGCGCGTACTGCAGCGGCAGTGGTGCCCACTGGGGGGCCTCGCCCCGGGCGCGGGCCGCGTAGGCGGTGGCCAGGTCCTTGGCAAGGGGGGTCGCGGACCATCCGTCGGCCGCGATGTGGTGGATCACGAGGACCAGGGTGAACTCGTCCGGGCCGGTGCCGAACAGTGCGGCCTTGAGCGGAATCTCGGAGGCGATGTCGAAGGGGTGGCGGGCGACCGCGACGATGGCCCCGGCCAGTTTGTCCGCGTCCGCGACCGGGCGTACGGGCAGGGCGATGCGGGCCTCCTGCGGCCCGAGAATGTGCTGGTAGGGCCGCCCGTCGGTCTCGCGGTAGACGGTGCGCAGGATCTCGTGCCTGGTCACGAGGTCATTGACTGTCTCCTCCAGGGCTCGCACGTTCAGATCCCCGCTGAGCCGGAGGACGATCGGCATGTTGTAGGTCGCCGCGCGGCCCTCGAACTTGTGCAGGAACCACAGCCGTTGCTGGGAGAAGGACAGCGGGAGCCGCGCGGGCAGCGTCGCGGGAGGAGCCAGCGGTGCGCGGGCCGCCCCGGACCGGTCCAGATGCGGGACGAGCTCGGCCACGGTCGGAGCGGCGAAGAGGGTACGCAGCTCCACTTCGGTGCGCAGCACGGACCGGATGCGGTTGACGAGCTTGATGGCCATGATCGAGTGGCCGCCGAGAGCGAAGAAGTCGTCGTCGACACCCACCCGGTCGACATGCAGGACCTCGGCGAACAGCTCGCACAGCAGTTCCTCTTGAGGAGTGCGCGGATCGCTGCCCGCGGCCGCCGCGGCGAAGTGCGGTGCGGGCAGCGCCTCCCGGTCCAGCTTGCCGTTGACGGTCAGCGGGACCGAGTCGAGGGCGACGACGGCGGCGGGCACCAGGTGTGCGGGCAGCCGCTCGCGCAGATAGCCGCGCAGGGTGGCGGCCAGGTCCGTGCCGTCGGCGTGCGGGGTGGCGGGCACGACGTAGGCGACGAGCTGCCGGTCCCCTTCCTCGGCTGTGCTGCGGGCGATGACCACGGCCTGCGTGACATCCGGGTGGGTGGCCAACGCGCTCTCGATCTCGGCGGGTTCGACGCGGACACCACGGATCTTGACCTGGTTGTCGTCGCGGCCGACGTACTCGATCTGTCCGTCGGCCGTCCAGCGGGCCAGGTCTCCGGTGCGGTACATCCGCGCACCCGCGGGGCCGTAGAGGTCGGCGACGAAGCGCTCAGCGGTCAGGGCGGCCCGGCCGGCGTAGCCGCGCGCGATGTCCCCGGCGACGTACAACTCGCCCGTCACGCCGGGCGGGGCCGGCGCGAGGGCGGGCCCCAGGACATAGGTGCGCAGGTTTCCGATCGGCGTCCCGATCGGGACGCTGCCGCTGTCCCACCGGGGTTGCTCCGCCGGGACGCCGAACGTCGTGGCGTAGAACGACTCGGTCTGCCCGTAGGCGTTGACGATGCGGACCTCGGGCCGTTCCTGCCGGATGCGCCTCACCAGCCCGGTCGGCAGCTTCTCCCCTGCGAAGACCAGGGTGGCCCGGTCGGGAAGGGCAGGTATCCGGCCGCCCAGCGCGGCGAAGACCGACGGGACGGTGCTGATCACGTTCGCCGTCATCGCCTCGCGTTCGGCAAGCACGAGGGCGTTCCCGGCGACCTCGACACGGCCACCGTGAACCAGCGTGGTGACGATCTCAAAGACGGATACGTCGAAGTTGATCGAGGCGCCCGCGAGCATGTGGGTGTCCGCGTCCACCCCCACCCGCTCGGCGAGCCGCGTCACCCCGTTGACGACGTTGGCGTGGCTGACCACCACTGCCTTGGGCACGCCCGTGGAGCCGGAGGTGAACATCACGTAGGCGGCGTGCTGTGGTGACAGTCCCTTCACCTGCCCCGTGAGCGGGCCGTCGGCGGCGAGATCGACGTCGTCGATGAGCAAGGTCGCAACATCGGTGCCCGGCAGCGCGTCGGCGGTGCCGGACCGGGTGAGCAGCAGTTGGGGCCGGGTGACGCTCAGCATGTGCTCCACCCGGGAACCGGGGTTTTCCGGGTCGATGGGCAGATACGCGCCGCCGGCCTTCCAGATGCCGAGCATGGCAGTGACGAGGTCGGCCGAGCGGGGCATCGCCAGGCCGACGACGGTTTCCGGTCCGACGCCCCGTGCGGCCAGCGCGCTGGCGAGACGGTCGGCGCGGGCGTTGAGCTGCGCATAGGTCAGCGTGACGCCGCCGCAGGTCACCGCGGACCGGTCCGGTGTCTTTGCGGCCTGTCGCTCGAACAGGTCGGGGATGGTCGCGTCGGGAGTCTCGGCGGCGGTCCGGTTGACGTCGACGAGGATGCGCTCGCGCTCGGCGGGATCCAGCAGGTCCATGCTGCTGAACGGCAGCTCCGGGTCCTCGGCCAGCCGGACGAGGATGCGTCCCAGGCGCCGGGCGATGACAGCGGCCTGCTCCGGGGGCACGAGGTGGTGCTGGTACTGGAGGGCGATGGCCAGATGCGGCTCGGCGGACGCCATCACCACCAGCGGGTAGTGGGTACTGCTGAGCGGGCTCAGCCCGCTCACCCGGATTCCGGCGGCCGCGTAGGCGTCGTCCAGTGCCGCACTGTCGATGGGGTACGACTCGTAGACCACCAGGGTGTCGAAGAGCGTGCGCACGCCGGTGAGCTGGTGCATCTCCAGGAGGCCGAAGTGGTGGTGGTCCAGGAGCGCGCTCTGCCGTTCTTGGAGTCCGGTCAAAAGAGTGCGCAGGGAGTGGCCGGGGGCGCAGTCCATGCGGACCGCAAGGGTGTTGATGAACGTGCCGACCATCTCGGACACGCCCTCGACCTGCGGCGGACGCCCCGAGACCGTGGCGCCGAAGGTCACGTCCCGCTGTCCGGTCAGGCCGGACAGCAGCATGCCCCACGCGCCTTGGACCAGCGTGTTGAGGGTCAGGCCCAGCTCGCCGGCGCGGCGGGAGAGCCGGTCGGACTGCTGCGGGGTGAGCGGCACGTCCAGCTGGCCGACTCCGACGGATTCGCCGTCCGCGGCGGGAGCGTCGGGTACCAACAGCGTGGGCTCGTCGACGCCCTCCAGCTCCCGCTCCCAGGCGCGGGCCGTCGCCGTACGGTCCTGATGGGAGAGCCACGTCAGGAAGTCGCGGTAGGCGGGCGCCCTGCCCAGCTGGGAGGCGTCGCCGTTTGAACGGTACAGACGCAGCAGGTCCAGCATGAGCAGGGGGACCGACCAGCCGTCGAAGAGGACGTGGTGGGCGGTGAGGACCAGGTCCCAGCGGTCGGCTGCCAGCTTGACGAGCGAGAACCGCACCAGCGGCGCCCGGGCCGGGTCGAAGTGGGTGCTGTGCTCCGCGGCGAGGAAGCGCCTGCGCTGCTCCTCCTGCTGTGGTTGGGGCAGGGAGGCCAGGTCCAGCTCCTGCCAGGGCAGTTCGATTCCGTTCCGGACGATCTGGACCCGGTCGCCCGCGCTGTCGGTGACAAACGCTGTCCGCAGGTTGGGATAGCGGTCGAGCAGCGCCTGTCCGGCCGCCCTCATCCTGTGCGGTTCGACCTCGCCCGTCAGGTGGAACGTGAACTGCATCTGGTAGACGTCGACGGCCGCGCCGGCGAGTTCGGCGTGGAAGAGCAGCCCGTCCTGCATCGCGGTCACGGGCCACACGTCGGCCATGCCCCGGTACTGCTCCTGCCAGCGGTCGAGCTCGCCCTGACCCACCGTGACCAGGGGAACGTCCGAAGGCGTGAGGCCGCCGGCATCCGACTGCCCGGCATGCCGGGCCACGCCCGCCAGGGCGGTCCGCCACAGGTCGGCGAGCTCGCGGACATCCGTCTCGGCCAGCAGCCCGGAGGGGTAGTCCAGGCTCGCCTCCAGCCGCGGGCCCTGCTCGGTGTCGACGACATGCGCGTTGACGGCCAGGGTGGCAAGGGCGGACATGTCCCCGTCCAGCGGGGGCGTCAGTGTGACGGTGTCCTCGACCTGGGTGAAGCCCAGGCCGTGCAGGTCCTGGGGCATGTTGGCCGAACCCGTGTAGCGCCCCAGGTAGTTGAAGACGATCTGCCCGGATCCGTAGCGCTCCAGGTCTGCCCTGGTCTCGGCGTTCAGGTGGCGCAGCATGCCGTAGCCGATGCCCTTGTCGGGGACGGCGAGCAGTTGCTCCTTGACGGCCTTGACCGCGGCGCCTGTCGCCGCACCGCCCGCGAGCGCCTGGTCGAGGTCGATCCCGGACACGTCGAGGCGGACGGGGTACATGCTGGTGAACCAGCCCATCGTGCGGGAGAGGTCGGCGCCGGGGACGACGTCCTCCTCGCGCCCGTGGCCCTCCAGGCGGACCAGCGTCGAGGGCTCGTCGAGGCCGCGCCGCCCGCGCCAGGCGGCGACGGCGAGGGCGAGCCCGGTCAGCAGGCCGTCGTTGACGCCGCCGCGGTAGGCGGCGGGCAGGGTGGTCAGCAGGACCCTGGTGGTCTCGATCGGCAGGTCCAGTCGGACCCGCTCGACCGTGGCGATGGTGTCCACGGCCGGGTCGAACGGCCTGGCGCCAAGAATCGGGTCGGGTCCGCAGACCATCCGGCGCCACAGCCCGAGTTCCGCCGCCCGCTCTCCGGTCGCGGCCTCGGTGAGCGCATGCGTCCAGCGGCGGACCGAGGTGGCGGTCGGGGGCAGTTGCGGGGTGTCGCCGTCGCGGATCGTCCGCCAGGCGGCGGCGAGGTCGGGCAGCAGGATGCGCCACGATACGCCGTCCACCACGAGGTGGTGCAGCAGGATGCTGAGGCGTCCCGGGGTGCCGGTGCCCGTGTCGAACCACACGAACTGCGCCATCACTGCGTTCGCGGAGTCCAACCGGCTTGCCGCGGCGTCGAGTTCGCTCTGCGCCCGCTGCCGCCAGGCGTCGTCCCACGTTCCCTCGCTCGCCACCCTGTGGATGAGCGGCTGCACGTCGACGGTTCCGGGCGCGGTCACCTCCAGCCCCGGTGCCCGGCCGGCGATCCGCCGGGAGCGCAGGATGTCGTGCCGGTCGAAGGCGGCTGACAGCGTCGCCACCAGGCCGTCCCGGTCCATCCCCGTCGGGAGGTCCACCGTCATCGCCATGGTGAACCGGTCGGCGTTCCCGCCCAATTCCTCCAGATAGTGGCCGACGGGCGGCAGGGGCACGAAGCCCACGCCACCGCCCGGCAGCTCCTCCAGTTCCGGTTGCGTGCGGCCCTCGCTCGTGGCGACGCGGGCGAGTTCTGCGACGGTGCGGCACTCGAAGATCTGCCGGGGAGTGACCTCGATGCCCTGGGTCCTGGCCCGCGCGACGACCTGGATGGAACGGATGCTGTCGCCGCCGAGCGCGAAGAAGTCGTCATCCACCCCGACCCGGTCCAGGCCGACCACGTCGGCGTAGACACGGGCGAGTATCACTTCACCCGGCGTGGCAGGGGCGCGATAGGTCGAGCCGGTGAACTCCGGTGCCGGCAGCGCCTTGCGGTCCAGCTTGCCGTTGGGGGCCAGCGGCAGCCGGTCCAGCATGACGAAGACCGAAGGCACCATGAACTCGGGAAGCCTGGCGGACAGGAACGTGCGCAGGTCGCGCGGTGAGACGGTGGCCGTGAGGTCGATGTCGAGGTCTCCCAGGCTCTCCACCGCCGACTGTCCCGGCTCCCGCCCGGCGGCCGGCACCGCATAGCCCACCAGGTGGTCACGGCCTTCGTGCCGGCAGGTGGTCACCAGGGCCTGGGCCACCGCGGGGTGGGCGGTCAGCGCGGCCTCCACCTCGCCCGGCTCGATGCGGAAGCCGCGCACCTTGACCTGCTCGTCGGCACGGCCGACGCACTCCAGTTGGCCGTCGGCCCCCCAGCGGGCGAGATCACCGGTGCGGTACATGCGTGCACCGGCCGGGCCGAAGGGATCAGCCATGAACCGTTCGGCGGTCAGCCGGGCCCTGCCGAGGTATCCGCGCGCCACGTTTCCTGCCACGTACAGCTCACCGACGACGCCGGGGGGCAGCAGTTGAAGGCCGGGGCCAAGAACATAGGCGCCCATATTGGCCAGCGGGACGCCGATGGGTGCGGTGGCCGCGGTTGCCGTCCACGCCTCGCCGGCGGTGAAGGCGGTGGCGTAGAACGACTCCGTCTGGCCGTAGGCGTTGATCACCCGCACGCCCGGAATGGCGTCCTGGGTCCGCTTCACCAGCGCGGCCGGGAGGGCCTCGCCGGCGAAGACCACTGTCTGGGCCCGGATCATCCCTCCTGCCTGGTCGAGGAGTTCGGTGAAGACCGAGGGAACCGTGCTGATGACGCCGCCGGACCAGCCGCCCCGTTCGCCGATGACGAGGACGTCGCGCACCACCTCGAGGATGCCGCCCCGCGCCAGGGTGGTCACGGCCTCGAAGACGGACACGTCGAAGTTGACCGACGTACCGGCCAGAACGCGCGTGCCCGCACCGATACCGACGACGTCGGCGAGCCGCAACACGCCGTTGACGACATCCCGATGGGTGATCACCACGCCCTTCGGCGTGCCGGTCGACCCCGATGTGTACATCACGTAGGCGGCGTGCGCGGGCAGGCCGACGGCCGGTTCCGCCGCCGGGCCGGCCGCGTTGAAGTCCACCTCGTCGACGCACAGGCGGGGGATGTCCGCCGCCGGGAGCACCTTCGCGCCGGCGGTGTCGGTCAGTACCAGGTCCGGGCCCGCGTCGGACAGGATGTGGCCCAGACGTGCTCCGGGGTACCGGGGGTCGATCGGCAGGTAGGCGGCACCGGCCTTCCAGATCGCGAGCATGCCCACGATCAGGGAGGCCGAGCGCGGCAGCGCCAGGCCCACCAGGCGCTCCGGTCCGATCCCGCGGGCGGTCAGCTCCCGTGCCAGTCGCTCGGCCCGCGCGTCCAGCTCGGCGAAGCTCAGCTCTTGCCCGCCGTCGACCACGGCCGTGGCGTGCGGGGTCGCCGCCGCCTGACGCTCGATCAGTGCGGCGGCGGTCAGCTCGGGGGTGTCGGCGGCCGCGCCCTCGATGGCGCGCAGGGCCCACTCCCGTTCGCCGTCCGTCAGCACGTCCGCCAGCGCAACGGCGCGGGACGGCTCGTCGAGCAGATCGCCGACGATCCGTACCAGGCGTGCCACGAATCCCTGCGCCGTGGCCCGGTCGAAATGGTCTGTCGCGTACTCGAGACAGATGGACAGGCCCGGTGTGCCGGGCTCGTTGAAGAAGCTGAACTCCAAGTCGAACTTGGCCATCGACGTCCACAGCGGAGCGATACGCGCCCGCACGCCACCCGGCAGACCGAACTCCAGGCGGGCACCGGTCGACCAGGTGAACATCACCTGGAACAGCGGGTGGTAGGCGCTGGAGCGCTCCGGGTTGAGTGCCTCCACCACGCGCTCGAACGGCGCGTCCTGGTTGTCGTACGCCGTCAGCGCCTTGTGCCGTACCTGTGCGAGGAGTTGGTCGAAGGTCGGCCGGCCCGACAGGTCGGTGCGCAGGACCCAGGTGTTGGCGAAGAAGCCCACCAGGTCGGCCAGGTCCGGGTCCTGGCGGCCGGCGACGGTGGAACCGAGCGCGATGTCCTCACCCGCGCCCAGCTGGTGCAGCAGTACGGCAAGGGCGGCCTGGAACACCATCGGCACCGACGACCCGGTGCGCTTGGCCGCCGCCTCCGCTCTGGCCAGCAGCTCCTCGTCGACGGTGCCTTCGACGACATCGCCGCGGCGGCTCGGCAACGGGCCGCGCGGCCGGTCCATGGGCAACCGCGTCGAGGGCGGCATACCCTCCAGCGCGTCGCGCCAGTAGTCGAGTTGGGTGGCCAGGAGGCCGTCCGGGTCGTTCTCGTCACCGAGCAGTTCGCGCTGCCAGAGCGTGTAGTCGGCGTACTGGACCGCCAGTTCGGGCCAGTCCGGGGTACGGCCCTCGACCTGTGCGGTGTAGGCGGCGCTCAGGTCCCGGACGAGCGGGGCGATGGACTCGCCGTCGCAGGCCATGTGATGGATCAGCAGCAGCAGATGGTGTTCCTCGGCGCCCGTACGGAAGAGGACGGCGCGTACCGGGATCTCCTCGAACGGTGTGAGGGTGACCGCGGAGGCCTCCCGCACCGCTTCGTCCAACTCGTCCGGGGCGATCTCGATCAGCCCGATGTCCAGCCGCACTTCCTCGGCCGGCACCACCTGCTGGGCGGGGACGCCTTCGGCGCTCTCCACGATCAAGGTCCGCAGACTCTCGTGGCGGGCCACCACATCGCGCACCGCGGCGGTGAGCGCCGGGGTGTCGACCCGTCCCGTGAGCCGGATGAGGAACGGCACGGTGTACATCGCCGACGGCCCCTCGATCCTGTCGATGAACCACAGGCGCCGCTGTGCAAAAGACAAGGGGATCACGACTCAGCACTCCTGTTTATCTGGTCCACGGGCAGGGTCGATCCATCACAAGTTGCGCATGCAAACATTTTCTTTGGGTACTCAGATCCCTGGGTGACCTGGATGTGGTTCGCTCGCCGGTCTGTCGGCGGGCCTCGCCGAGCGTCGCCTGCGGTGCGACGCCCTGGGCACCTGGTTGCCGGGCAGGCCCGGGCGGTCGAGCGGCGGCTGGTTCAGGACTCCATCGACAGCAGCAGGCACGCGGCATACGAAGCCGGCCTGGTGCCGTTCACCGGAAAGCGGGCCGACGAGACCCGCGGACGGTAAAGGCACAACGCCAACCCCCTCCGCGACCTCTTCGACAAAGAAACGCGGCACTCACCCGCTCACACGCAATTGATCTCCTGAGTAGTTGACATTCCCTCACCCCGATTCCGCAGGCCGCCTGTTCGCGAGCCAATGGAACACACATTAGGTAACCACGTCGACCTAATATCGTGTCAACCATGATTGGACTGGCCGCTGGACGGCGAAGGTGTCCCGCCAACAGGACACCGAAGACCAGTTCCCGTTGACTCACCGCCCGGGAACGTGAGGTATGTTCAGGCGCATCCGCAGTACATTTCACCGCATCACCTTCGACCAGTATTTATACTCCTTTCACCGTTCCAAGAAATAGGAGTTCACAGTATGCGGCTTGAGATCTTAGGACCGGTCCGCGTCGCTAACGGAAATACCATCAAGGCCATAGGGGCGCAGAAGGTCGAAATTCTGCTGGCGACTCTCGCCATCCGGTCCGGTCAGGTTGTCAGCGTCGACCAGCTCATCACCGAAATCTGGGGCGACGAGCCGCCGCGCAGCGCCATCGGGGGCCTGTATGTGTACGTCTCCCAGGTCCGCAAGCTTCTGCGCCATCCCGGGGCGGCGGCAAGCCCCGTCGTCACCAGTCCCTCCGGATACATGCTGACGCTGGGTCCGGGCGAACTCGACCTCCACGACCTCACCCGCCTGGTGAAACAAGGCCGGGTCCGGCTCAGGAACGGCGAGCACGAGGATGCGGTCAGCAGTTTCGAAGAGGCGCTCGCACTGTGCCGGGGGCCGCTGCCCACTGCGGCACGCGGCCCGATCCTGCAGGGGTTCCAGGCATGGTTCGACGAGATCCAACTGGAGTGCCGGGAGGGCCAGATGGAGGCGCACATGGCCCTCGGGCACCACCGCGAGCTCGTCGGTGACCTCTACCTCCTCAGTACCGAGCACCCCTTGCGAGAGGTGTTCCACCGGCAACTCATGCTGGCGCTTCATCGAAGCGACTGCCGGGGCGACGCCCTGATCGCCTACCACCAGGCATGCCGGACCCTGCGGGAACAGCTGGGCGTCGAACCCGGCCCGGCGCTGAAGGACATCCAGCGTTCGATTCTGATGGACAACGGCCACTGACCGGCCCCGGACGGCCGTGCCGGCCGAGGGACGCCCCGTACTGCCTGGCCGTGACCGAGATGATCTTGGTGCGGTTGGTGTGATCACGGCGTCTGAGCCGTCCTGGTCGCGGCGTGCCGGCGCGTGAACTTGACGCTGCACCGGCACGCTCCGCTCTTCGTCATCGTGGACGGCATCCGCCTCTCGCAGGCTGGGTGAACGACATGCCCGGTGGGCATCCGCGTCACCGACCCGGCGGAAATCATTTACGTGGCACCCCTCAGCGCGAGCCGGAGCGGTCCACGATCCGTTCCAGTTCCCGGACGACCTCGGCGGGTGACGGCTGCGCCGCCAGCTCCTGGCCGAGCCGTCCGGCGGCCTCCCCGAACGACGGCTCCTCCAGCAGCCGCACCAGCTGCTCCCGCACCCGCCCCCCGTCCAGGTCCTCCGGAGCGTCCCCCCGGATCCACAGGCCGGCCCCGGACCGCTCCAGCCGCGGGCCACGCTCCCCGATATCGGGAACGGCGCGGCCGATCACCAGCTGCGGCACCCCGTGCGCGATCGCCTCCAGGAACCCGGGCACGCCGCCATGGTGGATCACAGCCGAGCACGAGGGGACGACGGCGTGCAGCGGAACGAACTCCACCAGCCTGGTATTGCCGGGAACCCGCTCCAGCTCCCGCTGGAACTGCTCGGGCAGCGTCACCACCAGCTCGATGTCCAGATCAGCCAGCGCATCCAGCATCCCCTGCATCTGCTCCAAGGAAGTGGCCTGATGCCTCTCGGCCTGCTCCAGGCTGAGTCCGTAGGTGGCAAGCACGCGCCGCTTGGCCGGGTCGCGTCGGGCCCAATGCGGCACCACCGACGGCCCGTTGTAGGGGACATAGCGCAGCGGAAGATGCGGCGACGGCGACTCCAGCCGCATCGAGCCGACCATCTGCTCGATCGCGAACTGCCCGGTCACCATCTCCTCGGAGAACTCGGCACCGAACTTCTGCGCCCACTCCCCCAGCCAGTCCCCCAACGGGTCCTCGCGGTCCTCGGGCGCCTGCTCCTGACGCACCCGCAGAAAATGCCGGCGCATACGGCCCACCACGTCGAGTTCGGTCAGCGTGCGCCCGTGCGGCACTCCGACCGCCGTGGCCGCGATCGCGCCCGCGTGGCTCAGCCAGTCCCAGAGCACCAGGTCCGGCTGCCACCAGCGGCAGTACTCCACCAGCTCCTCGACCATCGCATCGTTCATGGCCGCCTGGGTCCGCTGCGTCATCTGATATCCCCATCGCAGGCGCTCCCAGGTGAGCTCCTCCTCGCGGTTCTCCGCCAGGTCGGTCAAAAGGTCGCCCCGCTCCGCGAGTTCCTGGACCTTCGCCATCACCTCCGGAACCAGAAGCGCGTCGAGCTTCTCGATGACCGGCTCGTCGGAACCGACGGGCACCGCCGGCAGACCCGAGGCGGTGATGGCGTCCGTCAGCTCCGGGCCGCTCGCGACCCGGACCTCGTGCCCCGCCGCCTGCAGCGCCCAGGCCAGCGGCACAAGAGCCTGGAAGTGGGACCGCCAAGGAATACAGGTGAACAGGATTCTCAAGCCGATCAGCCCCTTCAGGAACTCCGCACCCAGCCGGACACAGGAGACCCTCACCCGGCCACCTTGAGCCGGTCTTGGCCCTCTCTTGATGTCCCGGATCCGGGCGGCACACTCGAGGTCCCTGTGCCGGCCCCGCCGCCCGACTCCCGGTGCCCACCGCTCTCCGCATCGGGCCGGCTCCTCCAAGAAGCGCATTAGAACGGCTTTGGACGGGCCCCCCAAGATGCGGGAACACCGACCATGAGGGAGCGCAGAGCGAATGAAAGGCATCATTCTCGCGGGCGGCAACGGCACTCGCCTGCAGCCCCTCACGTTCACGAGTTCCAAACAACTCGCTCCGGTCTACGACAAGCCGATGATCTACTATCCGCTCTCCGTGCTCATGCTGGCGGGCATCCAGGACATCCTCATCATCACGCGTCCGACCGACCTCCCCGCGTTCCAAGCCCTTCTGGGTGACGGTCGGCAGCTGGGGCTGTCCATCGACTACGCCACGCAGGACAAGCCGCGCGGCATCGCCGACGCCTTCCTTGTAGCGGAGGACCACATCCGCGGCGAGCAGTGCGCGCTGATCCTCGGGGACAATCTCTTCCACGGTGCCAACCTGCCCACCATGCTGCGGCGCACCGCGCTCAAGATGGGTGGCTGCGTGCTGTTCGGCCACGAGGTGGCCGACCCGGAGCGGTTCGGCGTCGCCGAGATCGACTCGCTGGGCGAACTCGTCTCCATCGAGGAGAAGCCCCGGCAGCCGCGCTCGAACCTCGCCATCCCGGGGATCTACTTCTTCGACGCCCAGGTCACGGACATCGCCAGAGACCTGGAGCCGTCCCCCCGGGGCGAGCTGGAAATCACAGACTTGCTGCGCGTCTATCTGAAGATGGGCACCGCCGAGCTGGTGTGGCTGGGCAGGGGCGTCACGTGGCTGGACACGGGCACCCATGAGTCCCTGCTCGAAGCAGGCACATTCGTGAGGGACACGCAGCGCCGACAGGGCATCCGGCTGGGCTGCATCGAGGAGATCGCCATGCACATGGGGTACATCGACCCGGACGACTGCCAAGCGCTGGGGTCGCGCATGGGCAACTCGCCCTACGGCGATTACGTCATGGAGCGGGCCCGCCTCTGCAAGGCGGGCATGCTGCCCCCGCTCCCTCTGGAGGCGCTGTGAATCTGCTGGTCACCGGCGCCGCCGGATTCATTGGCTCCGCTTATGTACGGATGCTGCTCGCAGCCGACACAGCGCAGGACTCCGGGGTGTCCCGGGTCACGGTGCTGGACAGCCTGACCTACGCCGGCAGCCTCGACAACCTCGATCTCAGCGATCCCCGGCTGACGTTCGTCCAGGGCGACATCTGCGATGCCCCCCTCGTCGACAAGCTGATGGAACAGGCCGACCAGGTGGTACATTTCGCCGCCGAGTCCCACGTGGACCGCTCGATCGCCTCCGCCGACGCCTTCGTCCGTACCAACGTCACGGGCACCCAGACCCTGCTGGACGCCGCGCTGCGGCACAACGTCGACCGCTTCGTGCACGTGTCCACGGACGAGGTCTACGGCTCGGTGGAGAGCGGTTCCCGCACCGAGCAGGACCCCCTCGACCCCAATTCGCCCTACGCCGCCTCCAAGGCGGCCTCGGACCTTCTGGCCCTGTCGTACCACCGCACCCACGGCCTGGACGTGCGGGTCACCCGGTGCAGCAACAACTACGGGCCGCGGCAGTTCCCCGAGAAGATCATCCCGCTGTTCCTCACGACGCTGCTCGACGGTGGTGACGTCCCGCTGTACGGCGACGGGCTGAACCGGCGCGACTGGCTGCACGTCGAGGACCACTGCGCGGCCATCGAGTTGGTCCGTGCCGGCGGCGGCGCGGGCCGTGTCTACAACATCAGCGGCGGCATCGAACTGAGCAACCGTGAACTGACCGACCGGCTGCTCGCGGCCTGCGGCGCGGACTGGACACAGGTGCTCCATGTTCCGGACCGCAAGGGCCACGACAGGCGCTACGCGATCGACTGCACCAGGATGCGGACCGAGCTGGGCTACAGTCCGCGCCACGACTTCGAATCCGGGCTGGCCGAGACCTTCGCCTGGTACCGCGACAACCGCGACTGGTGGGAACCGCTCAAGCGTCGCCAGAGCGCGGGCCCGGGAGAACGGGCGGCGGTCACGGGGCCTCTTGGCGGTCTGCCCGCGTAGACGTCCCCACGTGGTGGCTTGTCCGGACTCCGGTCGCGGTTCCGCGCGGACGCACAGTCGCTATTGCCGCACGCCGGCCGATGGCGCTGTCTGCGGCCGCGGCGGTTGTTCTGCGACGGCCCGGACCGTGGTCGGAGGACGTTCGTTGAGCAGGTGGAGGGGCTGACCGTGCGCTATCAGCGCCGCAGCCCGCTGCTGCAGCGCCCTCGGCCGTTACGGCTGGGTGCCAGCATGCGAGGAGGCGTTCGGCGCCTATCCGGTGGCGATCGCCCACGAGTGGAACGCCCTGGTGCACCTGCAGGGCTGCGAGGGCAGCCCTGAGGCAAGGCGTTCACCCGCGAGGAGGCCTGGGCCGCGTATCGGGATGCGACCATCTACGTGGGGGCCGCGGCGGACCGATACGTCGAAGCTGGACGTGACCGACGGGGGGGCGGAACCCGCTTGGCGCCGCAGTTCGGCCGGTACGGCATGCTCAACGTCCGCCAAGGCAAGGCGAAGAGAGGACAGCCGCTTCGAACGCCTCGTCTCGACACTGGCTAGCCGCCGCCTTGAGCCATGACGAACTCGACGTGCAGATCAAGCAGTTGGGGTGCGAGGTGCTGCGGCAGGTGGTGCAGGACAGCAGCCGTGCCCCTGGCGGGAGACGGGGCATCGTCGCCTGCTGACCTGCGTGTTCGGTCCGGTGCGGGTGAGCCGGATCGGCCATCGCGGCGGGGTGTCACCAACGTGTCCCTGGCCGATGCCCAGCTGTCGCTGCCCGTCGGCCGGCACTCGCGCGGCCTGGCCCGCCTCGCGGCCTCGAAGCGGTCCGCAGCTCCTTCGACCAGGCCGCCGCCGCGGTCGAGCGACGCTACGGGAAGGTCCTGGCAGGCGCCGCCTCAAAGAACTAGTCCTCGCCTGCGCTGTCGACAACGCCGCCTACTGCACGGTGAAGATCCCCACTCCGTGCACTTGCGAGTTGCGGCTGATCATCCAGGTCGACGGCAAGGGCGTGGTGATGCGCCCCGAAGCCCTGCGCGCGGACGCCCGAAAGCGGGGCAGAAGTGGTCGACCTGATCCAGAACGAAGCCGCCCGCCGCTTCCGCCCGCACCTCCTGCTCCACCCGGTCGGCAGCCGCGAGGCCGGGACCTGGGCAGCCACCAACGCCTCTGCCCAGGTTCCGACCGTCACTTCAAAGAATCTGCACCCATCCTCGCCGGCCACAGGCCCCACGCCGGTTCCGGTGCGGTGTCTACCCCGCCAGGATCTCTTCGGCCGCGCTGTCGAGCGTGACGAGCACCCACTCCTCGAGATCGATCCCCGCGTGCGATGCGGCGCTGTGCCACCGCCGCATATGGCCGATCGGAACGGCGAGCCGCTCGGTCGGTTTGGTGTCCTGGTCCTCGCCGGCGATCTCGTTCTCCTGCGCAAGACGCACGGCCTTGCGCAATTGCTTGGTGCTCCAGTCGCCCGCCTCGCTCTGGTCGAGCCAGTGATCCTGTTCCGCCAGCGACAGTGAGGCCACCTCGGCATGGTGCTGAAAGCTGAGTGCGGCCCGTCGCCGGTCTATGGCGAAACGACGGGATACCCAGGCGTAGTTACGAAGCGTCTGATAGCGGAGACCGACAGTGCGAATTCCTCGCTCGTAACGATCGCTGTAGTGGTCCTTCCCGTATATGAGCCAGTCCCCGAGCCACCAGGAAGAGGAATTTATGATTCCCGAAAGCCTTCTTCCGGTGTTCTCCCAGTTCTCGAAGGTCAGTCCGGCAGGGATCTGAAGGCCGACATTCGTCGTCAGTACCTGGCTGCGATGCGGACTGTCGATGGGCCCCCGCTGCCCGACGACCGTCTCGGCATCGCTCTGGCGACGTAACGTGGTTCTGGTATCGGATCGCGAAATAGACATTCCATTCCCCCTACCGAACGTTCTGCGTGCGAGTCAGGTGAATCCCGTGCCGCGCTGAAACATGCGACTCAAACGTGTTCCAGCCTGGCGCGACGCCTTTAGACGATGGACAAGTAGAGCCCAATGGGTTGTGTCCGGGCAAGGGCTTGCCTGACATCGTCAGGTGAGACGCCCGGGCATGATCGGTCGGCCCGGGCGGAAACAACACGAGCCCCTCCTGCATGACCTGTATCTTGCCCTGCCCTGGCCCCCGCGCGAAGCGCCGTAGGCCGCGCCGTTCCTCACCCACGGCCGGGGCGTGGACGCGCTGACCGCCCCCGCACGTGCTCGGCTTGCTTCGAACGGGTCCCTGGATCGGATGAGTTGATCGGTGTGGAGGCATGAAGGAAGGGCCTCTGATAACTCGCGGATGTCGAGTCCAGCGAGAACCAAGGGGCCTGTTGTCGAATCGACGCGGTGCGCTGCCTCGTCGACAACGGCCGAGTCAGGATGAAGGTCAACGGCCGCAAGCGGCACTTGCTGACCGACACTCTCGGAGCCCGGCGCCAGTCTCTTGTCCGGATGCGCGGGCAATGTGAACCGGCGCGGCTTCTCCTCGATCGGCCGGCCCCGTCCCTGCAACTCCGCCAGCGGTGACGTTGCGTGGACGTTCTTGCGGCTACGTCATGGTGAGGCGGGCTGGCAGCCAAGGATGCGCCGCCCATCGCAGCCGGGCTCGGCCGGAGTTCGGGAGAACACCACCGTGGGGGTACTGCGCCAGATCGGGGCGAATTACAGATCGTGCGGGCCATCGGACATGGACTCGGCGTTCGGCCAGAAGCCGGCCGTCATCTCCCAGGCGGACGTCCGTACAGGAGGGTGTCGGCGCGCTCCATCAGGCCGAACAGCAGGCGGACAGCTCCGGCCCCATGGCTGGCCACTCGAACTCGCCGTTGGCGCCTTCCACGTCGCCGTCCAGCGAAGTGTGGACGAAGTGGATGATCTTGCTCATAGCGCGACCCTCGCCGTGATCTGCATCACTTACGCGCTCGGAGAGTGAGCGATGCCTGCCCTCGGATGCCGCGGCCGAGGGGGAAGCCTCCAACCCTGCCGCAGGGCAACAGAGCGTGACTCTGCAACTGGCCGTACGTGGGAACTTCAGCCAGCCGCTGTCAATCGGGATTCCCGATCGGCAACGTGAAGCCTTTGCAGCCGCATCTCGGGGGCTCCCTGGGGCTGTCCAGTCGACAGGACAGCGCCTCATGCCGATTGAGGCTGACGATCACATGCGGCACATCAGTGATCCGCTCCGGGCTGACCCTGCTGGAGACCGAGCGGCCATCGCGGCCCGGGGCGTGGCGTGGGCATCGGAACGACCACGAGTCCACGTGATCACGGAGTTCTCTACGCCCGGTGATCACGAAGGGCCGCCTTGCCCGCGCTGCCATCTCCCCTGCTCTGGGCGCAGTTCGTGGCACTTCCGCCCGCTCGGGAGGAGTTCGCTGCGGGCCACCCGAGTTGGCTGTCACCGCCGTCGTGTCCCCGACGTGGATGGCGCATCACGAAGGCCCCCTGTGGCGGCCACAGTTGCGGCTGCCCTCCGGTGGACTGCGGGAGGCAGGGCATGAAACGCTCGGTGGCCATTGATACCCGCGGCGTCCCGCTCGGCCTGGTCGTGGCGAGAGCCACCCGCCACGACTCGCCCCTGCTCGGACCGGCTCTCCAAGCGGCCACGGACCGGTCGGGCCCCTGCCGGACGACGTGAACGTCGACCTCGAACGGGGCCGGGCAGCACCACGTCCCGCGCTCCGCTCCGGGAGTTGGGCTTCACCGGCAAGATCGCCCGCAAGGGCGTGCCCGCCCCGATCCAGGTCGGCAAGCGGTGGGTCGTGGAACGAACGCATTCGTGGATGGACAGCTACGGCAAACTACGACGCTGCACCGAGAAGAACAGCACCGTCGTCGAGTTCTGCCTCCTCCTGGCCGCAGCACTCGTCACTCTCCGCATACTGATCCGCCACGCCAGCATTCACTACCGCTGAGATCGGCGTCCCACCACACGCCGCCCCAAGTGATCCATTTGCCGGTCGGTCTAAGCTGCTTCGCGAGCAAGTACCAGCACCACGAAAGCCCCGACGAGCCTCGCGAGCGCCCTCTGCGAGTGCCGGGTGCTGAACGTGTCGCCGTCCGCAGGCTGCTGGACGATCAGCTCATTCCCATGATCGACGCGCTGGATCCGGCCCCGTGGCGCCGGAAGACCAAGAACGACTCGATCGCGTGACGTTGAGATCTGCGCAATGGCCCCGAATCCATCGGCCGAAGAAGGAGCATGGAGTGACGAACACGCGCAGCCGAGGCGCCGCCGCCCGCGGCGGTTGGATACGCCAGTACCACCCCCCGAGGGGCGATGCCCCCACCCTCGTCTGCTTCCCGCACGCCGGGGGTTCCGCATCGGCCTACTTCGCCCTGTCGGCTGCCCTTTCCGAGGGAGCCGAGGTGCTGATCGTGCAGTACCCCGGAAGGCAGGACCGCCTGGACGAGCCCGCGCTGACGGATCTGGGGGAGTTGGCGGACGGAGCCGTCGCGGCTCTGGAGCCCTGGACGGGCCGCCCGTTGACGTTGTTCGGGCACAGCATGGGGTCCGTCGTGGCCTACGAGGTCGCACAACGACTGGAGCGGGGACCGGGCCCCGGTCCGGCCGGGATCATCGTCTCGGGCAACATGGCACCGTCGGTCGAGCGGGACCAAGGCGTCCACCGGTTGGACGACGAGGAACTCATGGCATGGATGTCGGACCTCGCCGGTACGCCGCCGGCCGTGCTGGCGGACAAGGAGCTCCTGGCCACCATCGTCCCCGCCCTGCGTGGCGACTTCACGGCGCTGGAGACGTATCGCCACCCGGAGGGCAGCTCGGTCCGGTGCCCCATCAGCGGCTACGTGGGGGACCACGATCCGCATGTGCCGCACGACGGCTTCCTCCGCTGGGCCGAGCACACGACGGCGGAATTCACCGTCCAGGTCTTCGACGGCGGCCACTTCTACATCGAGGACCAGGTGCAGGACGTGGCCCGGAGCATTCTGCGGGACGTGTCCGCCTTCGTCTCGCGGCGCCCGGCGCGAGACCTGCTCGCCTGAGAGGGCGCGGCATGGCCCGATTTCGCCTTCGTCGCCACCAGGCAAGCGATCTGACGCACCGTCAGTCCACCGGCACTCCATATCCGCGGCACCGCCACACCCGCCCGCCACCCCGGAGGTGTCCGATTACCAGCTGACGGCACCGCCACCTGCAGCCCCCTCCGGCATGTACGCCCGGCCGCCGCCGGATGCCCGGAGAGATTCGGCCAATCAAGATATATCTCAATGGTTGACACGCGTTATATCGCGTGCCACAGTCCGAGGACAGGGTTCGGCCGCAGGTACCTGTCCAGCCTGTGTCGCCGAGTGCCCACACACGTCCCCAACCCTTTGACCACAGGAGTGCTCTATGCCAGAGGCCATCCATGCTGAGGGCCTGGTGAAACACTTCGGCGACGTACGGGCGGTGGACGGTGTCGACCTGGACGTCGCCAAAGGAACCGTGCTCGGCCTGCTCGGCCCCAACGGCGCCGGCAAAAGCACCATCGTACGGATAGTGACCACCCTGCTCATGCCTGACGCCGGGCATGCGACCGTACTCGGAGCGGACGTCGTCAAGGACCCGGACACGGTGCGCCGTTCGCTCGGCATGGCGGGGCAATTCGCCGCGGTCGACGAGTTCCTCACGGGGCGGGAGAATCTGCAACTCATCGGCCGCCTCTATCAGTTGAGGAAACGCGACGCGGCAGCCCGCGCCGATGAGCTGTTGACGCTGTTCGACCTCACCGACGCCGCCGACCGAACTGCCAAGACCTACTCCGGCGGCATGCGGCGCCGTCTCGACCTCGCGGCGGCCATGCTCATGAAGCCGGCGGTGATGGTCCTCGACGAGCCGACTTCGGGCCTGGACCCCACCAGTCGGCGGGTGCTGTGGGACGTCATCCGCGCGATGGTCGCCGAAGGCACCACGCTCCTGCTGACCACGCAGTACCTGGAAGAGGCCGACCAACTCGCCGATTCGATCTGCGTCATCGACCACGGCCGGGTGCTCGCCCACGGCACGAGTGACGAACTCAAGGCACGCGTCGGGAACGAGCGGGTCGAGATGATCCTTCCCGAGGGCGAGGACCTCACCGGCGCCGGTCTGGTGATGGCCTCGGAGGGGCGGGGCGAGGTATCCGTCGAGGAGCACACCCGCAAACTGATCGTGCCGGTTTCGGACGGTTCCCGCTCGCTCGGCGGCATCATTCGCCGACTGGACGAGCTGGGCATTCCCTTTGATGACATCGCCCTGCGCCGTCCGACCCTGGACGACGTATTCCTCTCCCTTACCGGTCGCGCTGCCGAGACCGTTAAGGACAGTGAGGACCTTCGAGTGAAGGAGACCGCCAAGTGACCGCCCTGGCACCGCCACCCGCCGTCCGGCCGCCCACCGGGGGCGCCGTCGGCCAGTCCGTGCGCGACTCGTTCATCATCGCCAAGAGCGGGCTGATCAGGGTCAAGCGCGCTCCGGGCATGATCTTGTTCATGCTGATCCAGCCGACCATCTTCATCGTGATGTTCACCTATGTGTTCGCGGGCTCGGTGAACATCGGCGGCACCACCGACCGCGCGGCATTCCGCGAGTTCAACGTGGTCGGCATCATGGCCCAGACCGTCATCTTCTCGGTCATCGCGACCGCCGCGGGCATCGCCGATGACATGCGCAAGGGACTTGTCGACCGGTTCCGTTCGCTGCCGATGGCACGCGGCGCGGTGCTCACCGGCCGCACTCTGTCCGACTCTGTGACGATCGCTCTCGTCCTGGTGGTGCTGGGCGGCGTCGGAGCGGGAGTCGGCTGGCGCTTCCATGAGGGAATTCCCAAGATGCTGGCCGGCTTTGCGCTGCTGTTCCTGCTGGGATACGCCTTCACCTGGGTCGGCGCATTGACCGGACTGGCTTCACGCTCCCCCGAGGCGGCGTCGTCGGCTCCCATGCTGTGGATCTTCCCGGTGTCGTTCATCTCCAACGCCTTCGTAGACCCCACTCGCATGTCAACCCCCCTGCGGGTCATGGCCGAATGGAACCCGTTCAGTGCGACCGTGCAGGCTGCCCGCACGCTGTTCGGCAATCCGGGTACCGGAGCGAGGGACGCATGGCCGATGCAGCACCCGATTGAGGCGTCGCTGATCTACTCGGTCATCATCATCGTCGTCTTTCGTACCTTGGCCGTGCGCAAGTACCGGCGCACCGCCACATCCTGACGGGGCGGTGCCCCGGACGCGGGTGCCGGCAAGATCAAAGCAAGGGGCGGGTCGGCAGACCCGCCCCTTGGGCCGCGTCGTTCACTCGTCTCCGGCCGGCCCCTGGGTGCAGTACGGCAGATAGGCGTCCAGGAGGTCATCCAGGTAGCTCGCCGCGCTCCGCAGCCCAGGGCGGAAGTCCGGAACGTAGGACTGGAGCCGGCGGATCGAAACGCGGGTGACTGCCGCGTCGCCAGGAATGTACGTCCGAACCGCGCTCGTGCCCAGCCGCATCTCGATGCCGTCCAGGATCGCCTCGACGTGCTGCGGCGCCCCGGATGCCACGTTGAGGACCTCGTCCCGCACACCTTGGCCGAGCAGTCGCCCGATGGCATCGACGAGGTCGTTCACGTCCAGCAGGTCCCGGTGGACGCCCTGCTGCACCCGCACGGCACCGGCCCGTACCTGCCGCGTCAGTCCGGGCAGCAGCTGGTGAGGTCGTTGGTGTCGGCCCACCGTGTGGCTCAGCCGCAGGATCAGGTAAGGGACTCCCGAGCCGCGGATCGTCGACTCGAGCGCCAACTTGCTTCTGCCGTAGGCCGATGGCGGAGCCACCAGGTGGTCTCCTTCGGAGCACGGGGCACCGGTGGACCCGTACACCGCGAATGAGGCCGAGGAGAAGAACAGCACCGTCCTGTGCCGGTCCCTGCACTCGCGCAGGACCTCACGCACCAGCTCGGCTTCCCGGCCGAACTCCGCGGGTGCGACGCCCGAATGACTGGAGACGCCGGCTGCGATCGCGGTGACCCCGGGAAACCGATCCCTGAAGGCTTCCGAGAGATGCCGGGCGAGAAAGCCGTGGCCGATGATCTGCACGTTGCTCCAACTCTGCGGCTCGGGAACCCAGGAAGCAGATCAGTCAGCGCAGACGCGCATGCCGGACCGTCAGTTTCCGCATGCCGACGGTCCCGTGGATCCGGATCCGCGGCCCATCGGAACCGGAGGACCTTCCGGGCTTGTAGGACAGGCCCTTCAACCCGGTCTCCATGTCCTTGAGGTCGACGATCGCGTCGCGCGGCACAATGATCCGGACGCGTCCCACGCCGACCAGGACCTCGAGGTCGACGACCGGATGCTCGATGATCGCCCGGGACAGGTCCAGGTAGACCGTCGCAAGTGCCGATGCGACCGTGAGGTCCGCGGGCACCCGCCACCGGCCGCGCCGGAGGATCAGCCCGCTCACCGTGGTGATCGTGGACCGGTCGTCCGGGTTCTGTGCCGGGAGCCCAGCCACAGCCACATCGATCTGGCCCCGCGTCCTGGCGCTCAGCACCTGTTCGAGGCACTGGTCCAACTGCTGGTGCGTGAGCTGTCCTTTTGCGTACGCGTCCTTCAGCAGCTGTGCGGCCCGGTCCCGGTCATCGTCGCCAATGAGCGTATTCGGGTCCTTCGAGTGGGAAGCCATGTCCTCAACTCTCATGTCATGTCAGTGGATCACCCGCATCTTGCCGAACGGCAGGTGCTCACTGCGGGGGAATGCCCTGGGCCGTCTCGGGCCCGGCGGGCACAATCGGGCGGATCAGGACCCGTCCCCCGTGCCCCTCCTGCGCAACCGCGGCGAGCGGACCTTGGGAGCATTGTCGACGATGCGCGCCAGCGCCGCGACGTCGGGGGCCCCGTACACCTCGTTGATGAGCACTCTGACCCCCAGTTTCCTGCCGATCCGGCCGGTGAGGCCAGAGGCCAGCAGTGAGTCGCCGCCCAGATCGAAGAAGTTGTCGCCGACACCTACCTGGTCGATGTGCAGGACATCCGCCATCAAGACACACAGCTCCTGCTCCGCCCGGCTACGCGGCGGCGTGAAGTCCCTGCGCGGGCGCCCGGGTTCGGGCAGCGCGTCCTGGTCCAGCTTGCCGTTCTGATTGAGCGGCAGTGCCTCGAGCAGGGTGTAGGCGGACGGCAGCATGTACGTCGGCAGAACCTCCTGCAGACTGTTCCGCACGTCGTCGAGCAGGTCGGCCCGGCCGGACCACCGCCGCTGGGCCGGCGCCACCGGGGCCCTGGGACCCGGGTCCGCGCTGCGGCCGTCGTCGCGCCGGGCGTAGACGTTGCAGAGGACCGTGTTGTGCAGCAGGCTGCTGTCCTGTTCGCACACGACCTCGAAGCCGTGGTCCTTCAGGAGCGTCTCGACCTCTGCCAACCTGCCGTCGACGTCGTGGAGTTCGATGGCGAACTGCCGGATCCTCGGCCAGTGCTCCGGGCGGATGCCCTTGAGGACCTCGTGCTCGGCGCCCTCCACGTCGATCTTCATCAGGTCGATCCGGTCGATGGCTTCCTGCTCGATGATCTCCGAGAAGGTGCGCACACGGCAGGTGAACGTCCGGCTCTCCAGGCGGGACTCGACGACCTCGTCAATCAGGTCCTTTGCAGCGGCGCCGGGCCGCGCGCCGTCGGCCGGCTTCGCCTTGTTGCGCAGGAAGGCGCGCACCAGGTCGCGCGCCTCGGGCGCGGTCGCGGCGCGGGTGGAGTTGACGGTGTTGTGCGGATAGAAGGTGAAGGTCTCCTCCTGTGCCTGCGCCCCCAGACCGCAGTCGAACAGCTTGGCGTTGAGGCCGTGGAGCTCGACGTTGCGGCGCAGCGAATCGTGCAGCGGTGGGAGCGGTTCGAAGGCGTAGAGACGGCCGTCCGGGTTGCGGTTCGACGCGAACAGGGTGAACAGGCCGATGTTGGCGCCCACATCGACGATCGTGTCGCCGTTGTCGATGGTGATGCCGCCGCGCAGGTACTCCTCGCGCGTGAATATCTCCTCGTAGACGAAGTCCGTCTCGCTCTTGTTGTGGTGGAACACCGTCATGCCGTTGGGCAGTTCGCGGACCGGCGGGTGGGTGTCGCCCTCGGCGCGTTCCAGGCGGAGCAGTTCGCGCACCGCCGGTGCGCGGTCCGCCGCGGGGACGACGTAGGCCACCACGCGCTTGTCCCCGTCGCCGTGGTCGCGCACCACGACCCGCGCGTCCTGGACCGCCGGGTGTTCGGTGAGCCGGGCCTCGATCTCCCCGAGCTCGATGCGGAACCCGCGGACCTTCACCTGGTCGTCGTTGCGTCCCAGGTATTCGAGGGTTTTGTCGGGCAGCCACCGGACCAGGTCCCCGGACCGGTACATCCGTGCGCCCGGCTTCCCGGCGAACGGGTCCGCGAGGAAGCGCTGGGCGGACAGTGCCGGCCGGTTCAGGTAGCCGCGCGCCACGCCCGCGCCGCCGACGTACAGCTCGCCGACGACGCCGACCGGTGTGGGCCGCAGGTACCGGTCGAGTACATAGGTGTGCAGGTCCGGCAGGCGCCGGCCGACCGGGCTGACGACCCGATCCGCGTCAGCCCCGGTCAGGAGGTGGTGGGTGGTGTGCACTGTGGTCTCGGTGATGCCGTACATGTTCACCAGCCGGGTGTCCCGGTTGGCCTCGCGCCGCATCCATGGTGTGAGCAGCGCCGGGTTCAGTGCCTCGCCGCCGAACACCACCACCCGCAGGGCATGTTCCGCGCCGTCCTCGCCCTGGGCCGCGATCAGCTGGTGGAAGGCCGTCGGTGTCTGGTTCAGCACCGTCACCCGCGAGGTGCACAGCAGCCGGTACAGGTCCTTCGGGTTGCGGGCGACCTCCCGTGGCACCACGACCAGGGTGCCGCCGTGCAGCAGCGCACCCCACATCTCCCACACCGAGAAGTCGAAGGCGAACGAGTGGAGCAGCGCCCACACGTCCTGCTCGTCGAAACCGAAGTGCTCCCGTGTGGTGGTGAACAGCCGTACCACGTTGCGGTGTTCGACCTTGACGCCCTTCGGGGTGCCCGTCGAACCCGACGTGTAGATGACGTAGGCCGCATGGGCGGGCCGGACACCGGTGTCCGGCAGGTCCTCGGCCGAGAGCCCGCTCCACCGGTCGGTGTCCGCGCGCACGTCGACGACCGGGATCGGCGGGACGCCGGGGGCCTGGTCCGGGTCCGAGGGGGCGTCGGTCAGCAGCAGACGCGGCGCGCTGTCGCGCAGCACCAGGGCCGTCCGGTCGGCAGGGGAAGCAGGGTCGATCGGCACATACGCGCCACCGGCCTTGAGCACGGCGAGCACGGCGACAACCAGATGCTCGGTCCGGTCCAGGCGCAGCGCGACCAGAACCTCCGGCCCGACACCCAGGCCCCGCAGATGGCGGGCCAGGCGGTTGGCGCGTGCGTTCAGGTTCCGGTACGAGAGGCTGCGGCCCTCGGCGGTGACCGCGACCGCGTCCGGGGTCGCGGCTGCCACTTCCTCGAACCATTCGTGGACGCACCGGCCCGGCGCTTGTGCGGCCGGCGCCTCGCTCCGCTCCGCCAGGACCTGGCGGCGTACCTCGTCGCCCAGGACAGGCAGTTCGAGAGCGGGGTGCTGGGCGGCCCGGTCGCCGTGGAGGGCGTCGGCGAGTCGCGCCAGCGCCGTCTCGAGGTAGTCGATGACGGACTGCGGGTCGTAGGGCAGGCCGGCCCGCCCCTGGACGGTGAAGCGTCCGTGGCGGCCGCTGATCGCCACCTCCACGGGCTCAGCGCGCCCGTCGTCCGCGGCACTCCCGTTCGCGTGCGGGCCCCGGAAGTCGAGGATCATGTCGAACCGCCGAGGGTGGGCGCGGTGGCCGAAGCCGGGCAGTTCCCGGTCCATGCGATGCACCAGGTCCCGCACGCTCATCCCGGTCAACTCGACTTGAACCGGCCGGGTCTCGCCGGCCGCGGTGCTGCGGAAGCACACGTCCGCGCGCCCGCTGAACATCGACACCGCCAGGGCCCAGCCCGCGTGGAAGAGCGCCGCCGGGTCGGTCCCGAGTTTCTTCGCGCAGCTGCGGACCCGTTCGCCGAGGAGGGGGTCGAGCACCCGGCTCCGAACGGAGAGCCCGGCATCCCCGTCGGCCTTCAGTTCTCCTGCGGGCTCCTCGACGACCAGGTCGCCCAGCAGCGCCCGTACGTCTGCGGCGAGCCGTTCGAGAACCCGCCCGTACAGTGCGGCGACCCGCTGCGCGTATTCCTGGTCGAGCAGTTGCCGCTGGTACTGCATGGTCAGCCGCAGCCGGTCGCCGTCGGGATGAGCGAACACGGTCATGGGGAAGTGGCTGAGGGAGTGCAGGCCGATGCCGGTGACGGCGAAGCCCGCCGCCTCGGCCGCCTCGGCCGCGGCCTCCCTGTCCAGGGGAAAGGACTCGAAGCCGATGACGGTGTCGAACAGCGTCGGCAGCCCGGCGGCGCTCTGGATCTCGCCGAGTCCGCAGGGAGGGCGGCCCAGCAGGGTTCCCTGCCGTTGCTGCAGCTGCTCCAGCAGCTGTGCGGCGGTCTCCTGCGGGTCGCAGCGCACCCGTACCGGCACGGTGTTGATGAAGGTTCCCACCATGCGGTCCGCGTCGGGCAGCTCGGCGGGCCGTCCGGCCACCGCGGCGCCGAACACCACGTCCTGGCGGTTGGTCAGATGGCTGAGGACGACGGCCCAGGCCCCCTGCACCAGGGTGTTGAGGGTGACCCCGATGTCGGCGGCCCGGTCCGGCAGTGCCAGGGCCGCGGCGGCCGGCAGGGGGACGTCGACGCGGTCGGTGCCGCCCGCCGAACCGGCGGGGGCGGTGCCGGCGGTGAGCAGCGACGGCTCCGTCAGGCCTGCCAGCTCCTGCGCCCAGGCGCGGGCCGCCGCCTGTGTGTCCTGCCGGTCCAGCCAGGCAAGGTAGTCGCGGTAGCTGGGGGCCGGTGGCAGCGCGGCGGCTCCCTGATCGGCGTAGAGCCGCATCAGGTCCTGGGCCAGCAGGGGCAGGCACCAGCCGTCGAGGGTGGCATGGTGGGCCGACAGGATCAGCACATGACGGTCCTCGGCCAGCGTCAGCAGCGACATGCGCAGCACCGGTGGCACCGCGAGGTCGAAGTGGACCGTCAGGTCACTCGACAGGAACTGCCGGTAGGCGCTGTCGCGCATGGCTTCGCCAAGGCTGCTCAGGTCGAGGTACTGCCAGGGCAACTCGACGCCGTCCACGACGAACTGGACGAGGGTGCCGTCGGGTCCCGGCGCGTAGCCGGCCCGCAGGCCGGGGTGCCGGTCGACCAGGGCCTGTGCGGCAGCGCGCAGGTGCGCGGGGTCGACCGGCCCGGACAGGCGCAAGGTGTACTGGACCTGGTAGGTGTCGACCTCGGCGGATGTCTCGTGCTCCATCAGCGAGTGCACCAGCAGCCCCTGCGGAAGCGGTGCGAGAGGCCAGACATCGGACAGGCCCGGATAGTGCTGCTGCCAGTCGTCGAGTTCCTGCTGGGTGACACCGGGCAGGAGCACGTCCGACGGTGTCAGGCCGCCCGCGCCGGTCCGGACGGCATGCCGGGAGATCGCGTCGAGCGCCAGGCCCCACAGATCCGCCAGCTCCTGCACCTCGGCGGCGGTGAGGACGGCCCCGGAGCCGGTGAACACGGCTTCGAGGCACGGGCCTTCGCCGGTGTCGACCAGGGCGGTCCGGACGGCGAGGTCGACATCCGCGCCGGCGTCCGGTGCTGCGGGCACGGTCCAGCCCTCGGCCGGAGTGAATCCCGCACCAGGCAGGTCCGTGGCGGGGGCCGGGAACCGGCCCAGGTGGGCGAAGGAGATCCGGCCGCTTGCCGAGCGCTCCAGGACGGCAGCAGTCCTGGGGTTGAGGTGGCGCAGGAGGCGGTAGCCGATCCCCTGGTCGGGCAGGGCGCGCAGCTGCTCCTTCACCGCCTTGACAGCGGTGCCGGCGGCGGATCCGCCCGCGAACGCCTCTTCCAGGTCGACTCCGGTCACATCCAGGCGTACCGGGGTGCTGCCGGTCAACCGGCCGACGGTCCGGGACAGTTCGACGCCGGCCACCTCGGCCGCCGCCCGGCCGTACTCGTCCAGGCGGATCAGCACGGACGACGCGTCGGCCCCGGATGCCGCTCGCCGATTCGCCAGGGCCAGCGCGAGCGCCGTGAGCAGAGCGTCCTCGACCCCGCAGCGGAAGGCGGCCGGGAGAGCGGCCAGGAGGGTGTCGGTGACGGAGGCCGGGAGCAGGATCCGGGCGCCGACCGGTGCGGGGTCCGCGCCGTCGGCCGGGTTCCGGCGGCGCGCACCGACAGCCGGGTCGGGCCCGTCGACGCCGGCGAGCCAGGCGTCCAGCTCGGCCACGCGCGCGGGCCGGTGCGCCTCCTCGGTCAGGGCGCGGGCGACGGACTGCAGCGGTGCGGTGACCGGGGGCAGTTCGACGTCCAGGCCGGTCCGGAGCTGTTCCCCGGCCGTGCGGAGGTCGGCGAGGAGGATGCGCCAGGAGTGGGCGTCCACCAGGAGATGGTGCAGGACCATCAGCAGCCGCCCCGCCCCGCGGCTGCCCGCGTCGAACCAGGTGAACTGCGCCACCGGGCCGGCCGCCGGGTCCAACCGGGCGGCGGCAGCCTCGAGTTCGGTGCGCAGCAGGCGGTTCCACTCCTCGGCCCGCTCGGTGCCCGCCGCGGCCTCCCAGGGGGCGTCGGCGGCGACCCGGTGGATCAGGGGGTCCGCGGTCACCGAGCCCGGCGGGGCCACGACGAGCCCGCCTCCGTCGGATTCCGTCACGCGGGCGCGGAGCATGTCGTGATGGTCGATCAGCGCGGCCAGGGTGGCGGCCAGGGTGGTCCGGTCCAGGCCTTGGGAAAGGTTCAGGAGTATCGCCTGGCAGTATCGCGCCGCGCCGGGCCCCAGCTCGTGCAGGAGGTGAGTCGCAGGGAGGTGCAGCAGCCGCCCCGCTCCCCCGTCGGCGAGTTCCGTGGCAGGGTCCGGTTCCGCCACGCCGATCGCGTCGGCGAGGGCGGCCACCGTGCGGGACTCGAAGATCTGCCGGAAGGAGACCTCCACTCCTCGTGCCCGTATCTGTGAAGCGACCCGCATGGCCTGGATGCTGTCTCCACCCAGCGACAGGAAGTCGTCGTCGATGCCGACCCGGGCGAGGCAGAGCACCTCGGCGAAGGCGTCGGCGAGTGCCTCCTCGACCGGGGAGCGGGGCGCACGGTAGTCAGCCCCGCGGGACTGCGGCCGAGGCAGCGCCGCCTTGTCCGCCTTGCCGTTCGGCGTCAGCGGCATCTCGTCGATGACCATGATCTTTCCGGGTACCATGCCCTCCGGCAGACGCCGGGCCAAGAACGCACGGAGCTCGGCCGCGCCGAGTCCCGGCCCCAGGGTGAGCTGCCCTGCCCCGCCCACGGGCTCGGCTCGCTGGGTCCCTGTATCGGACGCCGGCACCACGAAGCCGACCAGCTGTTTTCCGCCGGTGCCGGTGTCTTGGACCACGACGGCGGCCTGACGGACCCTCGGATGCGTCGCGAGAGCCGTCTCCACCTCGCCGAGTTCGATCCGCTGTCCCCGCAGCTTCACCTGGTCGTCGCTGCGGCCCAGATACTCCAACTGCCCGTCGGCGCCTATTCGGGCCACGTCGCCGGTGCGGTACATCCGTCCGCCCGCGGGGCCCAACGGATCGGCCAAAAACCGCGTCGCGGTCTGGGCCGGGCGCCCCAGATATCCGCGGGCCAGCCCCGGGCCCGCCAGGTACAGGTCGCCGGCCTGCCCCTCGGCGACTGGCGTGAGGTCCTCGCCGAGCAGATACGCACGGGCGTCCGTCATCGCGGTGCCGATCGGCACCGCACCGTCGCGGAGCGGTCCGCCGAACGTGGCCCACACGGTGGCCTCGGTCGGACCGTAGGCGTTGAACAGCCGTCGCGCGGCGCCCCATTCGGCCACGAGGGCGGGGGTGCTCGCCTCCCCTCCGACCACCATGACCCGCAGCTGGTCCAGGGATGCCGCGGTGCCTGCGGGCAGCGTGGCCAGTACGCTCGGCGGCAGCGTCGCGTGCGTCACCTCGCGCTCCGCCAGGAGCGCGGCCAGCTCCTCACCCACCAGTTGTTCCTGCGCCGGGAGGACGAGCAGGGCCCCCGTGGTCAAGGCCGTCACCAGGTCCCACACCGACATGTCGAAGCTGAGCGCCGCGTACTGCAGCACTCGGGCGCCCGCACAGTCACCGAGTTCACCTACCCGCATGGCCTCGGCCCGGAGTGCGGCGAGCCCGGAGTGCGTCACCGTCACCCCCTTGGGCCGGCCCGTGGAGCCCGAGGTGTAGATGACATACGCGGCGTTGGCCACGCTCAGCGGCCCGACCCGGCCCGAGTCGACCGGGTCCGACTCCGGCGCACCACGCCGAGCCGCCGCAGTGTCCGGTGCATCCACGACCAGCACGTCCGCCTCGAGCCCCGCGGGCAGCCGCACGGCGGCGGCTCGTGTGGTGAGCACGGCAGTCGGGGCGGCATCGGCTGCCATGTACGCGATGCGCTTCTCCGGATGGCCCAGGTCCCAGGGCAGATAGGCTGCGCCGGCCTTCATGATGCCGAGCAGCGCTGCGATCTGCTCGACCGAGCGCGGCATCGCCAGGGCCACGGTCTGCTCCGGGCCGATACCGCGGCCGATCAGCCAGTGCGCGAACCTGTTCGCCGACGCGTTCAGCTCCCGGTACGTCCAGACCGTGCCGGCACACTCGACGGCCGGATTCTGCGGCACCTCCCGTACCCGTGCCTCGAACAGCTCGGTGAAGGTGGCCGGAGGAACACCCGTCCCGGCGAACGGCACGTCAGCGGACGATCCTCGTGGGTCGCTCACGAATTCTCCAGAGTCTCGGGACGATAAAGGGGATCGAGGGCTACCTGGCTGAACTCAAAGAGACCGGCAGACTGCTGTATCCGTGCAGGAAGTTGGAGTGGATGGGCCTGGCCGGGCCGTTCGGCACGGCTTCTGCGACGTGAGTGCGCAGGGCGGAGAGCATGGCGGCGATCTCGGCCCGGCCCAGGTAGGCGCCGGGGCAGAAGTGCGGTCCGTAGCCGAACGCCACATGCTTGCCGGGAGTCCGGCCCAGGTCGAAGGAACCGGGGTCGGCGAAAAGGTCCTCGTCGTAGTTGGCTGAACTGTTCCAGAGCGTGACGACGTCGCCGGCGCGAAGGAGCCGGCCCCCGATCTCGACGTCCTCGCGGACCCGCCGGCCGAAGTGCATGGCGGGGCTGACCCAGCGCAGTACCTCTTCCACGGCGCTGTCCACGGTGACTTCCCCGGACTTGAGCCGCCGCCACTGCTCCGGGTGCTCCATCAGCGCGCGCACGCCACTGATCATCGAGAGCCTGCTGGTCTCGTCGCCGCCGATGATGATGCTGTAGCAGTTGAAAATGATCTCCTGCTCGGTGAGCGGCTCGCCGTTGATGGTGCTGGTCGTGAGGATGCTCAGCACATCGTCACGCGGGTCCTTGCGCCGCACCGCGGCCAACTCCGCGAAGTAGAAGAGCAGTTCGTTGCGCGCGACGATCGCCTCGTCCGCGGAGCTGCCCTCGTCCTCGGTGCTGAGCGCCTCCTTCGTCAGGACCAGCAGATCGTCGCGGTCACCGGCAGGAACCCCCAGCAGGTCGGCGATGGTGGCCATCGGTATGTGCTCCGCGACGTCCTTGGCGAAGTCGCAGTCCCCGGCCTCGACAGCGCTCCGCACCAACTGGTCCGTGCGCTCCCGCACTCCGGCGACGACCGGTTCGAGCACCCGGGGTGCGAACGCCTTCAGCATCAAGTTGCGCAGTTCACGGTGGCGTTGGCCGTCCGTGACGGCGAGCATCTTGCCCGCGGCCGAGTCCCCGCCCTCCAGCAGAGTCGCCAGCACATTGCCGTACTCGGAGGTGAAGCGCTTGTTGTCCCGGTAGACCTCCATCACATCGCGGTAGCGCGAGAGCACCCAGAAGCCGGGCACGGCACGGTCCTCCACCTCGTGCCAGTGGACCGGACTCGCCGACCGGAACCGGCGCCACATCTCCACGAGTTCGGCATCGGCCGCGAGGAAGGTTTGCGGGTCGGTAAGGTCGGCGCACTCAACAGTCAGGGTGGTCACGATTGTTCTCCCGCCTTTTCCTGGCACTGGGAACTCACAACGGATTCTGGGGTTCGCCAACGATGCGCGACATCTACGCGGACTGTAACGCAGTCGACCCCGAACTCAGCGGCCCGGATTCGCCCGAATCTCCCGATGTCCGGTCGCCAGGACAGCCCTGCGTTTCGGGTAATTCATCCGGGGCGTGCGCAAGGGGCGGCACCATCAGCCTTGTCCGACAAGACCCTGAGTGGGACCATTGCCGGGCGGTTCACCGCCCGATCAATAGGCTGGTTGATTTCTCCGAACCGCCCATTCCGAACTCCATGGAGTCTACGTGACCGAGAATCTTTCAACCCCTGCCGGGCAGGGCGATGAAAGCGCATCCGGAAATCTCGACGGCTATTACTGCGTCGCCGTGATACCCGAACCGGGCCTCACGGAGACGAGTGAAGAAGCGTTCGCCCGAGCCGAATCCCAGGGGCTCATGATTCCGCTCGCACAGGTGTACCAAGCGAAGTCCTGGGTTTCAACAGGCGCCAACACGCCGCTCATGCGGCAGGACGTGGTCAACGGCATAGGCCAGGACAACCTGGAAGCCCTCGCCGCGGCTTCGGGGATCTCGGTCGACGATGTCGTCGCCGAGGCGGTCGAGAAGCTGCCGGCACTTGTGGACGGAGCTTCTCCGCAAGGAACACTGATCGTCGACCCCGAGAACCCGCCGACGGTCGGTCTGGGAATCGCGAAGATCCTCCTCGCGAAGGTCTCCGAGTAGCGCCGGAGCGCCTGCCCGCTATGCCTCGAGCGTGTTCAGGCACACCAGCAGGGTACGGGCCTGTGCACTGACGTAGTGGCTGTACCGGGTGAACGCGGCGAGCTGATCGCGGGAGACCCAGCGGAACCCGGGCGGTTCCTGCAGGGGCGCCTCACTCTCGGTGGCCTCGACGACGAGGTACCGGCTCACCGCGTTGAGGAAGCGGCCTCCCTCCTCCGAGAGCAGCGCCGAGTAGCGGATCCGCGGCGGCGCGGCGGACCTCACCACGCCGAGGAAGGGCGGCTGCTCCCCTGCAGGCAGGTGCTCGTGATTGCGCGGCACGCACTGCACGGTGGGACCGAGCTCCAGGTCGGAGAATCCGGCCTCCGCACGAGCGCTGACCAGGACGTGCGGCACGCCGTTGAAGGTGCGGGTCAGGAACGCGACGATGCCCTGGCCGTTCGGTTCGAAGAGCGGCTGGGTCCACTCGCCCACCTCTCGGTTGCCTGCCCGCACCGACACGGCCATGACACGGAAGTACCGTTCGTCGTCATGGTGGATGGAGTACTCGTCGCGCGTCCAGCCCGGGATGTCGGCGAGCGAGACCGGCACCCCGGTGATCGGGGTCACCGACCGCCGCGCCGCGAGCCACGACAGCACTTCGGTGTCGGAGTGCAGGGCGAAGGAAGCACCGGCCCCGTACAGGCCGGCCAGAGCCGAGCGGGCGTCGAAGTTCATCGTGTTGTCGTGGCCCAGCAGTTCATGGATCTGCCCCAGGGTGAGCCAGCGGAAGTCCTCGTGGTCGGGGACCGGGTCCGTCACCTCCACGACCATGTTGCGGTTGCGCTTTCGGCGGAACCACGAGCCGTGCTCACTTTGCAGCACGTCCGACAGGATGCGGCCGCGGGACCTGTCGGTGAAGTACTCCAGGTAGCGGACGTCCGCACCCTTGTGGATCTTGGTGTAGTTGCTGTATGTGGCCTGCACGGTGGGCGAGATCTGCACCAGCCCGGGATTGCCCGGCTCCATCTTGGCCTGCATGAGGAAGTGCAGGACCCCGTCGAACTCCCGCGCAAGAACGCCCAGGATGCCGACCTCGAGCTGGGCGATGATGGGCTGGTGCCAGCTCACGCGGTCGGGGTGCTCACCCATGCTGGCGCGGAGCCCCTGAACGGTGAAGAACCGCCCGCTGCGGTGCACCAGGTTGCCGGTCTCCTGCGAGAAGGACCAGCCGTCGAGCTCCGCGAACGGGATGCGCTGCACCGTGGGGTCGACTTCCTTGCGGCGCCGTTGCACCCAGGCGGTGATGTCCTCCACGGACTCGCCCCGCCGTGCGGCTGCGGACCGTGTGATGCGCTCGGGCAGCACGGGGTCCTCGCGATCCGTGAGCTGCGGCCGATCCTGACTGTCCTTCGCACTCTGCAACGCCGGCTCCTCACCAGGTTGATGATGCCGTCGGCATCGGTCTGCCCTGCCGCGAGTGTGGGCACCAAGGCTTGGGCCGATCTATGCCCGCCCTTGCGGAGCCGAGGATCGGCAGACCCCGGCGGCCGAGCAAGGGCGGCCCAAGACCGGCTTTAGGCAGTCCGCCCAGGGTTCTCGATATCCCGCTATCGATGGAGGAGTTGGTGCTGTGCGCGTCCTGATCGTGTCCTGGCCCTGGAGGACTCACTTCCAGCCGATGGTCCCGTTGGGCTGGGCACTGCAGGCCGCGGGGCACGAGGTGCGTGTCTCGAGCAGCCCGGACCTGACCGAGTCCCTGACCGCGTCGGGCCTGATGGCGGTTCCGGTCGGGCCCCCCGATGTCCTGAAGAAGATGTACGAGCAGTTCACCGAGGAACAGGTGGAGCTCGTGCGGACCCTGGAGCAGCTCGGATCGAGGGACGACTTCTTCTTCGATTTCGCCTTGAACACCGAGGAGGCGCTGACCTGGGACCGGCTGCGCCTGAGAACGCGGTATTTCACGGAGATCCTCAAGGGCGTGAACGACGCGATGGTCGAGGAGTTGGTCGACTACTGCCGCTGGTGGAAGCCGGACCTGGTGGTATGGGAGTGGATGAGCCACGCGGGGCCGATCGTGGCCCGCGCGACAGGCGCGGCCAGCGCGCGCATTCGCTCCGAGATCGATGTCGACGCCTGGTCCCGGCGCGCCTTCCTCCAGCTCCGCGAACAGCAGGCACCCGAGGAGCGAGAGGACGCACTGGCGGATTGGCTGGGGCGTTGGGCGGAGAAGTTCGGGAAGTCGTACTCCGAGGAGATGGTGACCGGACACTTCACCATCGAGCACATGCTGGGTTCCATGCGGCTGGAATCGGATGTGCCGCACATACCCCTGCGCTATGTCTCCTACCACGGGCCCGCCGTCGTGACCCAATGGGCCCGCCGCCCCCCGCAGAAGCCGCGCGTTCTGGCCACCTTCGGGATCAGCCAGAACAAGGGAAGGGAATACCAGGCCGTTTCCGTCAGGCAGTTACAGCAGATACTCGACTCCCTGGCCGATCTGGATATCGAACTGGTGGTGACGGCACCGGAAAAAGTCCGGAGAAATCTGAAGCGGGTTCCCTCCAATGCGATGCTGACGGAGTTCGTCCCCTTGCACGCGGTGGTCCCCACGTGCTCAGCTGTGATCCATCACGGCGGGATTCCCGCATTCATGGAGTCGATCGCCAACGGCGTTCCGCAGTTGATGGTCGGCCGGGTTGTCGGTGACATCGACCTGCGTGCCCCGCTGTTGGAGGAGGCCCAGGGAGGCCTCTACATATCAAGGCCGCACTTGTCCGGGGAGCGGGTCCGCGAGTGCCTGGTGCGGCTGCTGGAGGAGCCGGCGTTCCGGGAGGGCGCCGACAGGCTGCGCAGGGAACAGGCCACGCAGCCGACACCCAGCGAACTGGTCCCCGAACTGGAAAAGCTCTCGGCCCGCTATCGCTCCCGCTGAGCCCGTCTCGTCCTGCTCTTGGCACCCAAGGAGGAACCTCACCATGCTGTCAGATCGAATGGCGGAGCTGCGGGACATGGCAGCGGACATCTTCACCGTGGAACCCGAAGAAGTGGAGCGGGCCGCCAGCTTCACCGAAGACCTGGGCGCCGACTCGCTGCTGGCTGTCGAGCTGCTGAGCCGGATCGAGCAGCGGTACGACGTCATGATCGACGCGAGCGACCTGGAGAAGATGACCGATCTCCATTCCACGTACAAGGTCGTGGCCGACGCGGCGGGATGGTAGTCGCAGTGCACCGAGTGGTCATCACCGGCCTCGGGCCGGTGTCGAGCATCGGGATCGGAGCGGACGGTTTCTGCCATGCCGTGCGGGCGGGGAAGAGCGGGATCTCGCGGATCTCCTCGTTCGACGTGTCGGGGTTCGAGCACCAGATGGCAGGTGAGGTGGCGGACTTCGACGCCGGGAAACTGATCACCCGGCTGAACGTCGCCGACTGGGGACGGGCCTCGCTCTTCGCCGCGGCCGCTGCCCGCCTGGCGGCGGACGACGCCGGCATCCAGGACTTCGGCGATGACGCCGCCGTCCTCATGGGAACGACGTCGGGCGAGATTCCGAACGTCGTGGCGATGACCGAGTCCTGGTACCTGAACGGTCCGGCGACCCCTGACGGCACGCTCGCCGCGCAACTGCCCGCCGGCCGCCTGGCCCTGGCGGCCGCTCAGGAGGTCGGTGCCACGGGCGAGACGATGACGTTCTCGGCCGCGTGCGCGGCGGCCAACTGCGCCATCGGCTACGCGTACGACCTTGTCAGCTCCGGAGAGGTCCCCGTCGCCGTGGCCGGTGGCGCCGACGCGGTGAGCCGGTTCACCCATGCCGCGTTCAACCGGCTGGGCGCCCTCGCGAAGGACACCTGCCGGCCCTTCGACCGGGAACGGGACGGCATGCTGACGGCGGAGGGCGGTGCGGCGCTGGTCCTGGAGACCCTGAACGGCGCGATCGAACGGGGTGCCCGTATCTATGCCGAGGTGCTGGGATATGCGGTCAGCTGCGATGCCTACCATCCCTCGGCGCCGGAGCCGAAGAGCATCGCGCGGACCATGGACAGCGCGCTGCGGCGCTCCGGTGTGACGCCGGACGAGGTCGACTACATCTGCGCGCACGGTACGGGCACTCGGCTCAACGACCGGGTGGAGGCACAGGCCATCCGCAGTGTGTACGGCGAGACGACGCCACCGGTCAGCTCCCTCAAGTCCATGCTGGGGCACACCATGGGGGCGGCCAGTGGCTTCGGCAGCATCGCCTGCGCACTGGCAATGAGCAGGGGCTTCATCCCGCCCACCATCAACCATCGCCACTCGGATCCGGAACTGGACGGCATCGATCCCGTTGCCGGCACCGCCCGGGAGGCGACCGTTCGCGTGGCCCAGAACAACGCCTTCGGTTTCGGCGGCAACAACGCCATCGTCCTCTTCGGGAGTGCTCCATGCACATCGTGATCTCGGGCCGGGGGACCATCTGGCCGGATCCCGTCCCCCAGGCGCACACTCCGCCGTCCGGACCGGCCTTCACCGTCGGCTCCTTCGACGGTGAGGCAGTGCTCGGCCGCAGAACCGCTCAATACAACCACCGCAGTGCCCAGTTGGCCATGGTCGCCTGCGGCAGGGCGCTCGATGACGCGGGCCTGCGGGTGACCGACGAGAACCGTGATCGCATCGGCGTCACGCTGGGCACGGCAGCGGGCAGCGTCACCGGCATGGTCGAGTTCGGCATGGACACCTTCTCCCAGCCGCGTCCGCATATGGTGGCCGCCGCCAAGTCCTCCCACTGCGTGCTCAGTTCGCCGGCGGGAGCAGCGGCCATCGTCTATGGCCTCCGGGGCGCCAACGCGACGGTCACCGCCGGGCCGGCGACCGGCCTTGCCGTGCTGCGCCATGCCGTGGTCATGCTGAGGGCCGGGCACACCGACGCGGTGCTCGCCGCCGCCTCGGAGGAATTCACCGGACCGACTTCATGGCTCGCCCGGGCGGCCCGCGGCCAGCAGGTCCAGGGCGAGGGCGCGGCCGCTTTCGTGCTGGAGGGCAGGGACTCGGCCCGGGCCGCCGGCCGGAAGGCGCTCGCGGCGGTCGCCGCCGTGGGCGTGCGGGCGGTTGCCGGCTTCTCCGCCGGGCAGTTCACCGACTCGCTCGCCCGAGCGCTGGGACGGGCGGGCGTGTCCGCGCCGGAGGTGTCGGCGGTGGCCTTCCGTCACACGGGTGTCCACGAGGTGGACGAGGCTCAGCGCAGCGGACTTGTCCAAGCCCTGCCCGAGGCGAGGCAAGTCAGCGATGAGGAGCGGATCGGGGACTGCTACAGCGCCCACGCGCTGCTTCAGCTCGCGGGGCTCCTGGACGAGGCGACGCTGCCTGCCGTCATCGTCGCGGCGGATCCTGACGGCCTGCTGTCGGTCGCCGTACTGAAGGGCGTCCCGGAGTGAGCCGCACATCGTATGGACGGCACTCGGCGGGGAGACACTGTGGAACTTCATGACCCCACGGCGGACAACCTCTGCCAGTACCTCCTGGCTCCCGCCGCCCGTACACCGGACAAGGCCGCCGTGGTGGAACCCGACGAGACCGGGACGCTCACCGAGGTCTCGTACCGGCAACTCAGCGCGCTCGTGGAGGAGTACACCCGAGCCCTGGAGCCGCTCGGCCTCGATGTCGGCGACCGGGTCGTTGTGGAAGCACACAGCTGCGCGGCGGCGGTGGCGCTGCTGCTCGCCTGCGCCAAGCTGGGTCTGCCGTTCGTCCCGGTCAGTCCGCAGACTCCCGACAACCGCCTCCTGGCGATTCTGAAGTCGGTCGAGCCGGCACTCCACGTCCGGGCGGACGGCCTGGACCGGCGTGACCTGCCGTGGGCCGGTGGCACCGCGCGCTTCGGGCGAAGCGGGTTGACGACGGAACAGCCGCCGGCGCGCCGGACGCGGCGACGCCGGCGGGTACTCGCCGTCGACACGGCCTACATCATCTTCACATCCGGGTCGACCGGGCGTCCCAAGGGCGTGGTGATGAGCCATCGGGCGATCGTCACGTTCCTGCGCGCAGTGATCGCTGACGGACTGGTGAGCGACACCGACCGGGTCGCCAGCACCTCTCCGCTCCCGTTCGATTTCGCGCTCTTCGGGATCGGCATCGCTCTCGGGAGCGGTGCGACCCTGGTGCCGGTGGGACGCGAGTACCTCGACTCGCCCCGGCGCATGGTCAACTTCCTTCGTGACGCCGACGTCACCCAGGTCCATGGCGTGCCCTCGCTGTGGCGTCCGGTCCTGCGCCACGATCCGGAGCTGCTGAAGCGGCTGGACAAGGTGCGCTCGGTGGTCTTCGCCGGCGAGGGCTTCCCCCTTGCCGAACTGCGTCGGCTCCAGGAGATGCTGGCCGGCACCCGCCTGGTCAACGGCTACGGCGCGACCGAGTCGATGGCCGCCTCGTTCACCGACGTGCCCGACCCGCTGCCCGCGCGACAGCAGACGCTGTCGATCGGGCGCGCCCACCGTGGAGCCGAGATGACTCTGGTGGACACGGCCGGACGTGTGGTGACGCAGCCAGGGGTGGTCGCAGAGATCCATCTGCGCAGCCCCGCACTGTTCAGCGGCTACTGGGACGACCCTGGGGCCACCGCCCAGGTGCTGGTTCCCGACCCGCTGGACCCGCGGCACGGGCAGGCGGTGCTCCGCACCGGCGATCTGGCCTACCTGGACGAGAAAGACGAACTGTACTTCGTCGGCCGCGCCGACTCCCAGGTGCAGATCCGCGGCCACAGGGTCGAACTGGGCGAAGTGGAGGGCGTTCTGGCCCGGCTGCCTGCCGTGACGTCGGCTGCCGCCACCCTCGTGCCGCGCGGCGGCGACCACGTACTGATGGCAGGCATCGTGCTGGACGACACAACGGCGCCGTTCGACGAGGACGCAGCGCTCGCCTTCTGCGCCCAGGAGCTGTCGGCCTATATGACGCCGCGCCGGATTCGGCCCCTGGCCGATCTTCCCCTGACCGAGAACGGCAAGGTCGACCGGGTGCTGCTCGCACGCCTTGTGACCACCGCTGTGCCCTACGGGCCCACTGACATCGATCCGACACTGAGGAGCCCTGTATGACGTACACCCTGTCCCTGGACCGCCGCGTACGGCTGGCGGACATCGAGTCGATCGCCGCCGCACAGGGCCCCGGGCTGGCCCTGGACGGTGCCGTGCGCGAGCGAGTCGACGCCTCCCGGCGCACGCTGGAAAAGTTCGTGGCGGACGGCCGGATCATCTACGGCGTCACCACCAGCATGGGGGGTTTCGTCGACTGGCTCGTACCCGTTTCCATGGCACGCCAGCTGCAGGAGAACCTGCTCAACGCGGTGGCGACCAACGTGGGCGAACGCCTGGACGACGTCACCGTCCGCGCGATCATGGTGTCCCGCATCGCATCGCTCTCCCGTGGCAACTCGGCCATTTCCCTGGCCAACCTGGACAAGTTCATCGCGGTGGTGAACGCGGGAATCGTGCCCTGCGTACCGCAGAAGGGCTCCCTGGGCACCAGCGGCGACCTCGGCCCGCTCGCCGCCATCGCGCTGGTCTGCATAGGCCAGTGGAAGGCGCGGCTGGGCGGCGAGGTCCTGCCGGGCGCCGAGGCGCTGCGCCGGGCAGGCATCGCTCCGATGGAGCTGAGCTTCAAGGAGGGCCTCGCCCTCATCAACGGCACCTCGGGGATGGTCGGCCTGGGCTCGCTCAATGTGCAGCAGGCCCGTCGGCTCCTGCAGTCGTACCTGCTCATCTCGGCGCTCTCCGTGGAAGCGCTGGGGGGCAAGACCAAGCCGTTCGACCCACGGGTGCACGCACTCAAGCCGCACCGCGGACAGCGGGAGGTCGCGGACTACCTGTGGCAGACGCTGGGCGACTCCCAGCTCGCGGTCGACGAACTCGACATCGAGCAGCTCCTCGCGGACGAGATCGCAGACACCGCGAAGGCCGGGTCCCAGTCGATCGAGGACGCCTACTCCATACGGTGCACACCCCAGATCCTGGGACCGGTCCTGGACAGCCTGGGCACGATCGAGCAGACCGTCGAGGACGAGCTGAACTCCTCCAACGACAATCCGCTCGTCAACCCCGATGAGGCGGAGGTCTTCCACAACGGGCACTTCCACGGACAGTACGTGTCCATGGCGATGGACCACCTGGTGATCGCCATGACGACCCTGATGAACCTCTCCAACCGCCGCGTCGACCGGTATTTGGACAAGAGCAACAGCAACGGACTGCCGCCCTTCTTGTGCCGGGAGGATCCGGGCCTGCGGCTGGGTCTGATGGGCGGGCAGTTCATGACCGCCTCGCTGACCGCGGAGACCCGGGCGATGGCGATGCCCATGTCCATCCAGTCCCTGACCACCACCGCGGACTTCCAGGACATCGTCTCGTTCGGTTTCGTCGCGGCACGCCGTGCCCGGGAGGTGCTGGACAACGTGGCCCACGTGGTGGCGTTCGAGCTCCTGTGCGCCTGCCAGGCGGTCGACATCCGCGGTACCGAGGGCCTGTCCTCGGCCACCCGCGTCCTGTACGAACGGACCCGGGAGCTGATCCCGTACCTCGACCACGACATCACGACCACCGAGTACGTGGAGGAGCTCGCCCAACGGCTGCTGACGCACCCGGGTCTGGGCTGAGGACCACCGTGCCCGCCCCCGCGCCGAAAGCGACCATGTCCGCTCTGCCCGCGACTTGGACATGGAGCGAGCGGACACCCGACGGCACACAGGCCGTCCTGCGGCTTCCGGTGGATCTCGGCGCCCATCACATGGCCGGCCACTACCCCGGCTACCCGATTCTGCCGGGAGTGGTCGTCGTGGACTGGGTGCAGCAGGCCGTCGACAGCCTCCACGGCAGCGGCCTGCAACTGCGCCGCCTCGACCGAGCACGCTTCGTCCGGCCCCTCTTCCCGGGAGACGTACTGGAACTCACCATCCGGGTGCGCCCCCGCGAACCGGACGGTGAGGGGATCTTCGCCCATGCCCGGATAGTGCGCTCGGATCGCCGGCTGGCCGTCGAACTCGACGCCACCTTCGGACCGGTGGGGACCCATGCTTGACCATGCGCAGGTGCGCGGCCTACTGCGGCAGCGTCCTCCGATGATTCTGCTCGACACCGTCGGGGAGTTCTCGCCCGCCTCGCTCGTCGCCACGAAGGCGATCACCGGCTCCGAAGGCTGTTACCGGGACCTCGCGGAGGACACGCCCCTCGCGGGCTTCGCGTACCCGCAGGCGCTCATGGTGGAGTCGTTCGGTCAGGCCTGTTCGCTTCTCTGGACGTTGGCCGGTCTCGGTCCGCCGGACCGCATCCCCTTGCTGGTCTCAGTGAGCGACCTGGCGTTCCGCTCGTCGCCCTTCCCGGGGGACGTCCTGGAACATGAGGTCCGACTCGTGCACAGTTCCAGCACCGCTTGCGAGTTCACGGGCCGGTCCCACGTGAAGGGCAACAGCGTGCTCGATGTCGGCTCCCTGCTGGTTGCTTCGCTGCCCGGCCCCTCCCCCGCGTGAGACCGCGCCCCGCACCCCCTGACCAACCCCGACCGAAGGACGGAACATGCAGGAACTCGACCACCCGGCCGTACGCATCCGATCGATCGTCGCCGACATTCTGGACCTGAGTTTGAACGAGATCGACGACGACCAGGACTTCATCGACTCCTACCGGGCGGATTCCCTCAACCTGATCGAGATCGTCGCCCAGCTCGAGAAGTACTACCAGGTGGAGCTGCCCCTGGACGAGCTGCAACGCGCACGCTCCGTCAACGCCCTTCGGGACCTGCTCGTCAGGCTCCTGGACGGAACCCGGGTCCCGGATTCGGCGGGTTAGCGGCCGACGGGCCGCCGTGCGGCTCTCCGGTGGGCCTCCACCCGTCGCTCGGGTAGAGGCAGCCGCTCACAGTGCCACGCCGCCGTCGATGCGGAACACCTGGCCCGTGACATATCCGGCCTGGGGCGAGAGCAGGTAGGAGACCATCCCGGCCACCTCCTCGGGTGTGCCGAAGCGGCGCAGCGGTATGCGGTCGAGGACAGCGCTCTTGGACACCGCGGCGACCATGTCGGTGTCGATGAAGCCGGGGGCCACGGCATTGGCGCGCACACCGAGCCGCGCGAACTCCTTCGCCATCGCCTGGGTGAGCGCGATGATCCCGGCCTTGGACGCGGAGTAGTTGGCCTGCCCGGCGTTGCCGACCACTCCCGCGGCCGACGACAGCGTGACGATCGCCCCGGCTCCACGCCGGGCCATCGGGCGGGCCACCGCGCGCAGCAGGTTGGCGGTGCCGTCGAGGTTGGTCCGCAGCACCGTGTCCCACTCGTCGTCGGACATCAGCATGAGCGGTCGGTCCCGGGTGATCCCGGCGGATGCCACGGCCGCTGCGATGGGCCCGAACCCGTCCTCGGTATCGGCGACGAAGCCGCGAACCCCGTCGCGGTCGGCGACGTCGACGCGCCGGACCAGCACCCGCCGCCCGGCATCACGGACCTCCTTGGCCGTCACTTCGGCTGCGGCCGCGTCGGAGTGGTAGCACAACGCAACGTCGAACCCGTCGCGCGCCAGCCGTATCGCGATCGCCCGCCCTATCCCCCGTGACCCGCCGGTCACCAGGGCCACCGGGCCGGCTTCCGCGGCCGCGCCGGCCTCGCTCGAATCATGGGACATGCCCGCTCCTATCCAAGGAAGAAGGAACGAGCGTCGCCTGCTTTCCTATACGGCGCCTAGCGGAGGACTTAAGAGGGCGTTGCGTCTGTGGCGCCGCCTATGCTGATCGTATGACGGAGGTCGAGGGCGCGCTGCGAGCAATCAGTGACCTGCACATCTCCTACGGCGAAACCCGTTCCATCGCGCCCGAGTTGAAGCCCGAATCCCCCGACGACCGGCTGATCGTCGCCGGTGACGTGGGCGAGTTGATGACCGACATCGAAGGGGCCCTCGCCCTGCTGCGGGAGCGGTTCGCGCGGGTGATCCGGGTGCCCGGCAATCACGAACTGTAGACCGTCAAGCAGGAGTTGAGTCCGCTGCGCGGCGTGCGGCGCTACGAGGCGCTGGTGGAGATGTGCCGCCGTCTCGACGTGCTCACGCCCGAGGACCCCTACCCCGGCCGGCAGGATTGGTGCGCGGCACGCGTCGAGGCGACCGAGCGGCGGCTGGCCGAGGTCACCGGGCCCGGGCAGCCGCCGCTAGTCCTGGTCCACCACTGGCCGCTCGTGCGGCACCCCACCGAGGTGATGACTCATCAGGAGTTCGTGCAGTGGTGCGGCACCGTGCGCACCGCCGACTGGCACACCCGCTTCGATGTACGGGCCGTCGTCTACGGGCATCTGCACATCCCGCGCAGCACCGTCTACGACGGCGTACGGGCCGTCCGGACCTTCACTCACCGGCTCGACATCACCCTGCCCCCACAGGAAGAGGCCGTCCTCGCCCGGGCCGTACCCAAGCGGCGCGCCGAATTCCCCCGCACACACACGACGCCCTCACCGCCCTGCCCGCAGCCGGCCCCGCCTGATCTCGCCTGCCTGCGCAGACGTTGGGCCGCCGAGGGCGATCACGTGGTCACGGCTGTCGTGGCGGAGACGGACTACCGAGGAGCCGGCCCCCGTCGCGCCAGGTAGCGAAGGATCGCCGCCCCGGCCGCCCCGGCCAGAAGGCCGCCCGCCACCCCTACGAGGACGTTCACCCAGGGATCGCGGATGGGCTTGTACGTGGTCCTGCCTTCTTTGATCTCGATGAAGCCGAGCGGCCTTGCTTCGCCCCCGCCGACCAGGCCGTCCTCACCGGCCTTCTGGCCGGCGTTGCCGCCGAAGCCGAACCCGATGCGCGCCAGGGGGATCACGGTGACGCCCTGGCTCACGATGGGCTCGCCGAACACGATGGCGCCCGGGGACCGGCCGCCGAGCTTGCCGGCCAGCTTTTCCAGCAGAACGGTGAAGGCATGGTCGGCCGTCGTCGCTCCCGGCGGCGCGTTCTCGGGGGCGGTCATCGGGGGCCGCCCTCAGCCGGGTGTTCGGCCGGGCTCAGAAGGTCGACGGTGACCGGGGAGTAAATTCGAATCTCGACACAGGCGAAGCAGTCCACTGCGGTGAGGATACACGCGGCTGCAGTCAGGGCGGGGGCGTCAACCGGGCATGTTCGCGGTGATCGCCTTTCCGGCGCGAGAGGGCGCGTAACCCCACCAGAACTCCCAGCAGTTGAGGTCGAAGAGACCCACGGCGAAGGAGGCCTCTCGATCGAGGGCTTCACGCTCGCCAGTTCGACACGGACGCCAGGATCTGGTGGGCCTCCAGCACCCAGCCCGGTCATCTCGACCCGACTGCACAGTGGACTCCCAGGAGCGACAACACGACAGGCCACCACTTCCACAGAGTCGCCGAACCTGTGCCTGACCAACTGAACCCTGCCCTCAAGCTCGGAACGACAACAGCCACTTGAGCATGGTCACTACTGTGGAATGTCACCCTCCCAGTAGGAAAGCAGGCACTCGACGGGACCCCGGGCCTCTCTCCTGAGGGACGAACGTGTCTTGTCAGCAGGACACCCAGCGCAAAATACGCCACAGTAGTGCCGCCGCCCCACGGGAGGCACGTTCTGCCTGCTGACACAGCATCAGCCTTCCCTGCCCCCACGGCTCGTGCCACCCGCCGTGCTGCGGCGGGCCTGCAGGCTCCTCTTCCTCTGGAGATTCCACATGAACCGTGACCTGCTGATGTCCAGCGCTGCCCATTTCCGCATCGACTATGAGATCAACCCCTACATGGACATGAGCTGCCAGCCCGACGTCAAGGCAGCCTTGGTCGAGCACGAGGCGCTCTCCGCCGCGCACCGAGCGGCCGGACGCACCGTCCGCGTCATGGAGTCAGCTCCCGAGTGCCCGGATATGGTCTACACCGCCAACGGCGCGTTTGTTTGCGACCAGCGCGCGTTACTGGGCGCCCCGCCGGCCGCGCGCCAGGAGGAGATCCCCTACTTCCGCTCCGCACTCAAGGAGAGCGGGTTCGACGTCTTCGACGCGCCGTACCCCTTCAGCGGCCAGGGTGACGCGCTGGCCTGCGGCCGGTTCCTGCTCGCCGGGTACGGGCGCCGCACCGACCGGCGCATACACGCCTTCATCGCCGAGCTGTTCGGCCACGAGATGGTACCGCTGCAGACCGCGAGTGATCAGTGGTACGACCTGGACCTGGCCGTCGCGGTCATCGACGGGCGCACCCTCGCCTACCACCCGCAGGCGCTGGCGGCCCCGAGCCGCGGCCGGCTGCGCGACCTGGGCCTGGACCTCATCGAGGTCGGTGCGCAGGAGGCCCGCGCGTTCGCCCTCAACCTCATCAGCGACGGCACGACGGTCACCATGACCGTGGGCGCCCCCAGGCTCGCTGCCACCCTGCGCGAACGCGGCCTGACCGTAGCCGAACTGGACACCACCCAACTCCGCAAAGGCGGTGGCGGCATACGCTGCACCGCCCTCACCCTCGACAACCCGGCCCCGGCCGACGCGTCCCCCTTCCCGCTGTCGTAGCCCTTGAGCGTCACCGCTCCGGCGTGGTTCGCTTCACCCGGCGTGAGGCGGCAGACCCCCGCCACCCCACCGACTGCCCCGGCTGGCCCCCGTCCAGCCGGGGCTTCACGTATGTACATCTGGCTGCCCTCACACCTGAGGGGCTTTCACACCTTCACGATGGGTGGTTGGGTTAGGGCGTGTCCGGGTGATCCCATTGACAGGGTGCATGCGCATCCGCCCGGCCGGGCGAGGCGCCGAGTAGCGGGGACAGGATTTGAACCTGCGACCTCTGGGTTATGAGCCCAGCGAGCTACCGAGCTGCTCCACCCCGCGTCGGTGAAGCCCACGGTATGCCATCCCGCGCGCTCCGCAGACCACCTCCGGCCAGGGGCTATGCAGCGAAGCCGACGTTGGTGCAGTACTCGTACGCTCCGTACTGGGACCCAAGATCAGGCAGGACGTCGTCGGTCCAGGCGGCGTCCAGGCCCTGGTGGTCACCGGCTGCCCACGCGCCGACGATCCGGTCCCAGCGGCGCACGTTCATGTGCCGGAGGGAACGTCGCGCTGCAGCGGCCGGGCGACGCCGGACTGGTTGAGGGGGTGGATCTCCACCCTGGTGCAGCCGTTCGCGTTGAGGCGCGCCATGAGACCGCGTTTCTCGGTGATGGGGGTGGCGATGCCGCCGGCGAGGTCGTCGAGCTTTTGCCCGACCAGTTCGCTTCCCCTGACGCCGCTCGCGCCGAACCTTCCGAAGTCGCTGTTGCGCTCCGGCATTTACCGCTTCTCCCCCATCGTGTCGGTGCCTGCGGTGTAGAGGTCTTTGACCTTGACCTCGGTAACCCCGCGGCCTTCGGGGAAGACACGGCGCCAGTCGCCGATGACGTGGAGTTCGTCGGTGCCCATCGCTCGGACGACGGCGAGTCCTTCGTCGTGGGCTTTGAGCGCCTTCATCCAGAGGTTGGCGAAGGCCTGGGAGCGGATGATGTGCATCCAGTCCGGCCGGTACAGCTCCCGGTTGTAGTTCGACTCCCCCATGGTGGAGACGAACTTCGAGTACATCGCCTTCACGTACTCCAGGGTGACCGCGTCGCCGTCGGCGATGGCGGTGTCGCGGGCGTCCTTGAGCGCGATGCGGAACTTCTCCAGCAGGTTCTCCGTCGCCCCCGATGTGTAGGACTCGTGGACTTCCGGCGCCTCGCACAGCCCGTACTTCGAGCCCGACAGGCGCAGCAGCAGGCGCAGGGTGGGCTCGGTGACCCACAGGGGGCCGGGCTCGTCGCGCTCGCCGATCGGGTTGGGCAAGTAGGCGTCGTGCTCCCAGGCGGGTGGGGTGATGAGGTGGATGCCGGCGCGGCGGCGGTCGTGGCCGGTGTTGGTGGAGTGTTCGAGCTGGCCGATCGGCAGATGGGTTTTGAGGGCGGAGAGGTAGGCGCCGTTGATGTCTAGGGCGGTGACCTGGTGGTGGCCGGGCGGGAGTTGGGGCCGGGTCCATTTGGGGCGGGCTTCCCAGATCTGGTCCGGGCCGCGGGAGGTCTGCTTTTTGAGGACGTCTGGGATCCAGGGGTGGGCGATGACGTCGTAGCGGGCGCCTTTGCGGGTCTCGTCCAGCAGGGCCATCGCGTCCGGGACCGCCTTCTTCACCAAGGCTGCGGTCGCTGCTTCCACGTCGCCGTGATGCTGCGCGAGGGTGCTCTGGACGGCGCGGGTGATCAGGCCGACCGGATTGTCGGAGGGCTGGAATGCACGTCGGGTCGGCGTCTTGGTGCGCCCGGCCGGGCCAGGGTGCTGCGCGCCGGATGGGGCGGCGGAGTGGCGGGGTGTGGAGGGGGGCTGCGGTTCGGCGGCTGGTGTGGCGGCAGCCGGTGCAGCGAGAGCCGATGCGGCGGGGGCGGTGGGCGGGGCGGGGTTTTGGCAGTGGGCGGAATCCAGGTGCTGGGGGAAGCCGGCCACGCGCTGCCGGGCCGGCTGGCCACACAACACACACGGCTCCGGCAGGGCCAAGGCTTCGACGTCGTCCTCGTCCCCTGCCGGGCCTGAGGTGGCGGCTGCGCCGGCCGGTTCTGACGTTGTCTCCGGTGCCGGCACCGGAGCGGTCTGCTGGGCTGCGGTCGGGGCGGTCTCTTGAGTCCAGGGGGCGGCGCCGGGCGATTCTTCGGCGGCTTTGGCGGCCAGGCCCTGCAGGAGGTAGGCGTAGCGGGTGCGGACCTCGCCCGCGGGATCCCGGCTGTTTTCCCAGGCGGCGATTGTGGACGGGCTCACCCCGAGCGCCTGAGCAATCTGTGTCTTCGACAGGCGGGCTTGTTCTCGCAGTTCCCGTCGTGCTGCATGTGGGGGCAACGTGGCTTGGGGGGTCACGGAGGCGAGGAGCGAGTCGATCGCATCGAAGTCACTCATGCGCCGGTGTCCTTGCGCTTGCCCCGGCGGCGCTCGGCGAGGGCCGGGGTGACAGTCTCTTTCACGCGCTGTTCGCCCCAGCCGGTCAGCTGTGCCGCACGGCCGATCCGGCCGTGCACCGGGCGGCCCGTGACCGGATCCCGGGCCAAAAAGACACGCAACGCTGCGGTCACCCGCGCTTCGGCGGCCCGCAACACGGCCACCGCCTCAGCCAGTTCACGCTCATCATCCACATCCGACACAACCGAATCATCCCAGATATGGACACAAACATCAATTCTTTGACCATCCCTCATTCATTGACCATCCCTCATTCATTGACATGAGAGAATCGGGCTACCGGAACTACCCACCCCTGCCCCTGACCGCTCTCTCTGTTGCGCCTCGCGCCGGCCAGCCACGCCAGTGCTCCGCGCATACCGAAGCCCCCATTCGCAGCCCCTCAACGGGACAGCGGCAGATCCTCCCCAAGGAGACGGCGGGGAGTCTGCCACCCCCGCAGGGAAGGCCGGAGCCCGCCGTGCTCGTAGCGGACGTTTCGATCGGTTGGACCAGGTGGCCGAGCTCCACCGCGTAGGCGACCGGGGGGTGTGGCATACCAAGCCGGGCCCTCCGGATGCTCCCTCTTCGCCGTGAACGGTGAAGGCAGTCGGGCGTTGGACGTGCGTGGGGCAGCCCAGACCGACGGTGAGGCGGTTCGCGGCCGCGGCGAACGCCAGGTTGACGTCGATGCCGACGGCATAGGGCTTCATGCATTCCGCGTCCGTCAGCGGCCGGCACCAGTCGAAGGACTCCTCCACCAGCATCTGGTCAGGGGTGCGCTGGTGGTGGCGCGCGAACTTGCCCTTCGACACCGGGTGCCCGTCGGGAACCTCGCACTCCACCGGCTCGTACACGGCCGGCAGCGCGCCGGGCGCCGGTGCACTGCGCCACTCCCCCGTGCGCTCGTCCTTCACCGCCATCGTCGTCGGGTGCAATGGTCGCTTCGGGCGCTTCGGGCGCCGACCGTGGTTCGAGAGCGCGGGCAGGCCCGTCGGCATGTACGCGTTGCGGCGCGGGGTCACACCGTTCAAAGTCCATGCACATGCACCGCTGGTACAGGGGCACTTGGGCAAGGACAGATCCCCGATCGGGGTCGGCGGGACGTTCATTGCCGGGCCGGGGAACCCATGTGGTCCATAATGGAGGGATGTTGCATCTTTTATACCGGTTGAAGCGATCGATATACCCCGGTGCCCGGCCTGGCGCGGTGGTCCAACTGCTCAACCGCTACTGGAGATGGAAATACAGTTCCGCGCGCGGGCGCAGGGGCGGTGTCACGCTGTGCGTGCGGGGACGGTCGAGCGCCAGGACGATCTCTTTCCCCGTGATGATGGTGGACTTCGAGGGCAAGCGGTACGTGGTTTCGATGCTGGGAGCCGACGCCAACTGGGTCCGCAATGTCCGTGCCGCGAGCGGGAAGGCTGTGATCAGGCGCGGCCGGGACTTCGATGTCCGGCTGCAGGAGCTTCCGGTGGAGAGCCGCGCCCCCATCATGAAGCAGTACCTGCAGGTGGCTCCTGGTGCGCGGCCACATGTACCGGTGGACCCCGACGCACCGCTCGACGACTTCGAGCACATCGCCGCGGATTACCCGGTGTTCGAGGTCAGTGGTCTACCCGCCGGGTAGGCACGGTGGCGGCAGCGTGGGGCCCCCTCGGGTCGGCTCATCGGTCGTCGGGCGGCGGCGGGCGCCTCAGGACGGCGAGCTGCGCCAGCACGATTCCGGCGAGCATCATGGCGGATCCGGCCAGTTGTTCCGGTGACAGCACCTCGCCGAGCACGATGTAGGCGAGTACGGCTCCGGCCACCACCTCCAGGGTCAGCATGAGGCTGGCCGAGGTCGGCGGGAGCCGGCGCTGGGCGGCGGCGCCGAGCGCCAGGCCGCCGGCCATGCCGATCACTCCCACCCAGATCACCAGCGCCCAGACCGGGACGGTCCAGTCGTTGAGCGCAGCATCTCGCCCCAGCGCGTCGAGCGGGAACGGTTCGAAGAGGGTGACCAGCGTGAGGGTGACGGCACCCACGGTGGCCCCCCAGGCTGACATGACCAGCGGCTCGTAGCTGCGCAGGCCTCGCTCGGCGAGCAGGAAGCGGCTTGCCAGAGTCAGCGCGGCCAGGAGTGCCAGCCCCAGGCCGGGCCCGTCCAGACCGCCCCCGGACCACACTTTCCCGGTGAGGGACAAGCCGATGAGGGTGAGGCAGATCCCCGCCCACACCAGGCCGGAGATCTGTTTGCGCTGGACGAGCCGCACCCAGAGTGCGACCAGCAGCGGGGACAGGTACTCCACCAGCAGGGCCACGCCCACCGGGAGCCGTACCAGGGCCATGGTGAACGCGACCTGGTTCAGGGCGAGGCTGATGGCGCCGTAAAGGAGGACCAGCCACATGTCGCGCGCTCGCACGCGCAGTTGTCCGCGGTGGAGGGTCGCGGCGACGAGCAGCAGCAGCGCGGCTCCCACGATCGCTCGGGCCTGAATGATCTGAACGGCCGTGAGCCCGGTCGTCCCCAGGGCCTTCAGCGCCGGCGCCGCGCCGCCCATCGCGACGGCGGCTGCGACCGCCAGGCCGAGCCCGGGCAGCAGCCGGCCGCTCCTGCCGCGGCCAGGAGCGGGCGAGCGATGCGGCGCTTCGCCACCGTGCGGTTTCAGCATCGCCACCGTGTGGTTGCTCCCTTGTCTTCGTGGGTGCGTCATACGTTCTTCTGGACGGGGCTACCGGGTCAGCCGCGCACGTGACGGCACGACGTGGTCACGAACGAGTCGTCCAACTCCTCGACCGTGGTGATTCCCAGCTGCAGGAGGGCGTCGCTGAATTCGGCGTGCAGGAGGTCCACTACGCGTTCCACTCCCTGCTGACCGCCGAGGCCGAGCCCCCAGAGGTAGGGTCTGCCGATGCACACCGCCCGGGCTCCGAGCGCGATCGCCTTGGCGAGGTCGATGCCGGAGCGGATCCCGCCGTCGAGGATCACCGGGTGAGTTCGCGGGACGGCCGCGACGATCGAGCGCAGGGCGAACAGGGCCGGCAGGACACCATCCAGCTGACGGCCGCCGTGGTTGGAGACGATGGTCGCGTCGGCACCCAGATCGACGCAGCGCCGGGCGTCGGCCGGCCGGAGCACGCCTTTGACGAGGATCGGCAGGGAGGTCCGGGCGCGAATGCGCTTGAGATCGTCCCAGGTGACAGGGATCTTTTCGTGCCGACCGCCGCGTGGTGGATCGCCCTGCAGGATTCCCAGGGTTCGCAGGGTTCCGTAGTCGACGCCGGGGGGCAGCCGGTAGCCCGCCCGCACCGTGGTCAGCCGCCGCGCCGGGAATGATGCGTCAACCGTGACGACCAGGGCCGAGGCGCCGCAGTTCTCGGCGTACTCGACCGTGGCGTCGACGTCCGTGCGAGAGCGGTAGGGGAACAGCTGGAACCAGGTACGGCCAGGCGCTGCTTCCGCGATCTGGGAGTAGGCGAAGTGCGAGTCGGTGCTGACGATCGACAGCAGGCCGCGCTGGGCCGCCGCTCGTCCGGTGGCCAGTTCGGCGTCCGGATGCACCAGCCGCTGCGGGCTCGTGGGCGCGAGCATGAGCGGGAAGCTGAGCTCATGGCCCAGCACCGTGGCCGATGTGTCGAGTTCCGCGGGGCCGTCGTGCAGCCCCCGCGGGCACAGCCATACGTCGTCGAACGCTGCCGTGTTGGTGGCGACCACACCGTCCGATCCCGCTCCGCCTGCCACGTACTGGGCGACAGGCCGGTCCGCGTGAGCCATCCAGCGCTGCTCGAAGTCGGCGAGCGACAGGAGTGCGTCGAGGTCGGGCACGTGCTTCTCCTGTTGCCTCACCAGATGCCTTCGATGGCCGGGATCGGCGGGACGACGCGCGAGCCGTCCATCATCTGCAGCACGGAGTGCGGGATCGACTTGATCGAGTAGAACCGCCGAAGCCATCGGTCCTGTCCGTCGTAGCGGGGCTCGAACGCCGAACGCCCGTGTGCCGCGACGTTGTTGTCCAGGAGGGCGCAGTCGCCCGGCTGGAGGATCACGTCGTGGCAGACGTCTTCGAGCGCCTCGGCAAGAGCGCGAAGTGCGGCACGGCCCGCCTTGTTCAGTGAGGTGGTGTTGTGGGAGTTGAAGCGCATGAACGGCTTGTCGGTGCTGCCGAACAGGACCGGGTGGGGGCCCGAGGGAGCGGGTTCCACGGTGGCCTCCCTGGTGAAGGAGCCCGGGTAGTTGCTGTAGAACTGGCACTGCCGCAGGGATTCCACCGTCTCGGGCTTGAGCAGGTCCATCGCTTCGCGGCAGGAGGCGATGCGGGTCGACGCGATGCCGTCGTGGTCCTGCCGGAGACAGATCAGGCCGATGAAATCCGGGCGCAGCGAGTGGTGGACGTTCTCGATGTGAAAGTCGAACGCCACGGATCCGGAGCCCTCGATCCGTGTCTCCTCGCCGGGCAGCGGCTGCACGTTGTGGACCAGGTCGCCGCTTTTCTCGTCGGCGTAGCCGATCATCGTGCCGAGCGTTTCGGCGATGAGCATGCCCAGGCCGGCCGTGCCGTGACCCGGTAGGGTCGCCGGTTCGCCGTCGGCGTGTGTGGGCGGGAGCGGGCCGAGTTCCAGGCCGCGCAGGAGCATGAAACCCCTCTCGCCCGAGTCCCGGCCGAAGTCCTGTATCGCTTCCTTCACGCGTATGGGCAGGGCGTCCTCGCCGACGGCCTCGGGGCCGTGGTGGACGACCTCCTCGGCCTGCTGCCACAGGACGGAGCGTTCTCGGTCGGTCAGTTCGAAAAGCGGCGCAGTCATCAGACCCCTCGAATTCCCCTGCTCTGACGGCAGGTGATCAACAACTGGTGGCTCCTGGTGACACGCCGCGTGCGGTGAAGGGCGGCGTGATGGCTGACCAACGCATCAAAAACCGACCGTGTGGTTTTGTCAAGGCGAGAAAACTGCACAGGACATCGCCCAACTGCGGCATCTCCACGGGGCAAACCACCAGTAAGCATGCATATCTCCCCCATGGGGCAGGCGAGCAATAAACCGACTGTCCGGTTGTCTTTTCGGGTTGGCCTGGCTACCTTCATCGGGTCGGCGCAGCGCCACAGGGGTGCAACCACACGGAGGGACGACCCATGGCACGCTTATCGCCCGTTCTCAAGCCAGCGACTCCGGTCACCGTCAGTCACGCAAAAGGGCTGGACGTGTACGGAGACGACGGGCAGCGATATCTGGACTTCACTGCCGGGATCGGGGTCACCAGCACCGGCCACTGTCACCCGTGGGTGGTCGACGCGATCGCCTACCAGGCCAGTCGACTGATCCACGGCCAGTACGTGACCGTGCGACACCGGCCCCTGCTCGACCTGTGTGACCGTTTGGGGCAGGTACTTCCGGCTGAGCTGCAGTCCCTGTTCTTCGCCAACTCCGGCAGTGAGGCGATGGAGTCGGCGCTGCGCCTGGCCCGGCAGGCCACAAGGCGCCCGAACGTCATCGTGTTCCACGGCGGCTTCCACGGCCGGACCGTCGGCGCCGCGTCGATGACCACCTCAAGCCCGCGATTCCGCACGGGGCACGCCCCTCTGATGGCCGGGGTGCACATCGCACCGTTCCCCTCCGCGTACCGGTACGGCTGGAGCGAGGACGAGGCCACCCGGTTCGCCCTGCAGGAACTCGACTTCCTCCTGGCGACCGTGACCGCCCCCGAGGACACCGCGGCTCTCATCGTGGAACCGGTATTGGGCGAGGGTGGATTCATCCCTGCCACCGCCGCTTTCATGCAAGGACTACGGGAGAGGGCCGACCGCCACGGGTTCCTCCTGGTGGTGGATGAGGTCCAGACCGGGTTCGGGCGGACGGGGCGGTTCTGGGGCCATCAGCACTTCGGCGTCGAGCCCGACATCCTGGTGGCCGCCAAGGGGATGACCAGCGGACTGCCGCTGTCGGTGATGGCCACGTCGGAACGGCTGATGAGCGCCGCCCCCGCGGGCTCACAAGGCGGAACCTACGGCGGCAACGCGGTGGCCTGCGCTGCGGCGCTGGCCACGCTCGACGTCATCGCGGACGAAGAACTCGTGGCGAACGCGTCTCTCCAGGGCCTCCGGCTCGCCGAGGGACTGATGGAGATCGCCGAGGAGCACGAGGTCGTGGGTGACATTCGCGGGCTCGGCCTCATGCTCGGCTGGGAGTTCTCGTCACCGGACGGCCGGCCGGACCCCGAGAAGGCGCTCCGTGTCCAGCAAGAGGCCATCGCCCAGGGGCTGCTGGTGCAGATCGGCGGACCACTGAGAAACGTACTGAGGCTGCTCCCCGCTCTGATCGTGGAGGAAGCCCAGGTTGACCAGGCAGTGAGTGCGCTGTCCCGGGCCCTTGCCTCGGCCACCGGGCTCTCGCGCACCGGCATGACGAAGGAGCGAGCATGACGGGGAAGTCCCCCAGCCCCATGAAGATGCGGGCGGTTCCCGGGGCGCGGCTGGCCCACTTGCCTCAGGTACAGCGGCTGGACCCTGCCGTCCGCCGGGACATCGAGGTGGTGAGCGCGGTCCTGCCGTTCAAGGTCAACAACTACGTGCTCGACGAACTCATCGACTGGGACAGGGCTCCCGACGATCCGATCTACCGGCTGACCTTCCCCGACCGCGACATGCTGCCCGAGCCGGCATACCAGGAGGTCGCCGAACTGATCGACCGCAAGGCGCCCCGCGCGGAACTGCGCAGCGCCGTCAACAGGGCTCGGCTGCAGCTCAACCCCCACCCCGGGGAGCAGCTGCAGGCGAACGTCCCCGAGGACGAGACGGGCTCGCTCGTCGGTCTGCAGCACAAGTACCGGGAGACGGTGCTGGTGTTCCCCGGACAGGGCCAGACCTGCCACGCGTACTGCGGATACTGCTTCCGCTGGGCCCAGTTCATCGGCGTCGCGGAACTGAAGCAGGCCGTGTCCGGGCCGGAGCAAGCTCTCCAGTATCTTGCGGCCCACCCCGAGGTCTCGGATGTGCTGTTCACCGGCGGGGACCCGATGATCATGTCTACGGACCGGCTCCGGTCCTACCTCTCCCCGCTGCTGGAACCCCGTTTCGCACACATCCGCAACATCCGCATCGGGACGAAGGCACTGTCCTACTGGCCCTACCGCTTCACCACCGACGCCGATGCGACGGACCTGCTGCGCCTTCTGGAAGAGGCGACTGCGGCGGGTCGGCACGTGGCCGTGATGGCGCACTTCTCCCATGTCCGCGAGTTGGAGACGGATGCCTGCCGGCAGGCCATCCGGCGGATCAGGGATACCGGCGCCGTCATCCGTGCGCAGGCACCTCTGGTGCGCCATGTGAATGACGACCCGGCCGTGTGGGCCCAGATGTGGCGGACGATGACCCGACTCGGTGTGGCGCCGTACTACATGTTCGTGGAGCGGGACACCGGAGCCAGCCAGTACTTCGAGTTGCCGCTGGACCGAGCCGTGTCCATCTACCGCGACGCGATCTCATCGGTCTCCGGGCTGGAGCGCACGGCGCGCGGGCCGGTCATGTCCGCCTCGCCCGGCAAGGTGGCAGTCGACGGCATCGCCCGCATCGCCGGCCAGGACGTGTTCTGCTGCCGCTTTCTGCAGGCGCGCGATCCGAACTGGGTCGGCCGGCCGTTCTTCGCCAAGCACGACGAGCACGCGGTGTGGTTCGACGACCTCAAGCCGGCGTTCGACGAACCGTGGTTCTGGCAGACGGAGCCATTTGGCCAGGACCGCTGAGAGCGGGAAGTGAGGGTGCGGGGCCAGACACGCCCCGCACCCTCACTTCGCCAGTTCCGGTTCGGCCCGCAGGTCCGGGATCCGGGTGCGCTTCATCGCCACGACGAAGTGCAGGAAAGCCGCCATCAGCAGGGCCACCGTGATCCACAGTCCTTCACGCGCCCCGAACAGTGAGCCGAGGCTGCCCCCGAGCAGCGTGCCGGCGCTGAGCGGCCCGTAGGCGACGAGGCGAGTGGTCGCCGCGACGCGGCCACGCAAATGGTCCGGGGTGAGCCTCTGGCGGGTGGAGGTGCTGAAGACGTTGTAGACGGTCAGACCGAATCCGTAGAGAACGAAGGAAACGGACCAGATCGTCACGGTGAGCGGGGTGGGATCCGTGGCGAGCGGGATCAGCACCGGCGCGAACGATGCGATGGCCATGCTCGCCACGACGACACGCTTCAGCCCCCACCTGCGTTCAGCCTGCTCGGCGGCGACCGCGCCCAGCATGGAACCGACGGCGCCGAGCGTCACGGTCAGGCCGAGCAGCGCCGGCGTGACGCCGACGACGGAGGCCGCGTACACGGTGTACAGGGTCAGCATCGCCTGCTCGAAGAAGTTGAACAGCGCGGCCTGCCCGATCAGCGTCCGCAGTACGGGTATGGACAGCAGGAGCCGGGCGCCCGCGGCGATTTCGCTCACCATGCGTTCGCGAGTCACCGGCGCGACGACCGGCGGCTCGCGCCGGTTCACGCTGAGCAGGACGAGCGCCGCGATCAGGTAGAGCACCGCCCCCATCAGAACCGCGCCGGAGCCGCCCAGCCAGTTCATGAGCAGCCCGCCCAGGCCGGGTGCGGCGACCACGACCAGCGTGAACACCGCTTCGAGCCGCCCGATCGCGGCGACCAGTTCGGATTCGCGCACCAGACTCGGCGTATACGCCTGCGCACAGACCTCGGCGATGGCGACGAGTGAGCCGAAGCCGAAGGCGACCGCGTACAGCATCCCGAGATGGAACTCGTCGAGCCCGCTGAGAACCGGGATGATCAGCAGCGCCAGCCCGCCCGCCACGTCGGTGAACAGCAGCGTGGGCCGCCGTGGTCGCCGGTCCAGCCACATTCCGATGAAGAGGGTCACCACCAGCACCGGCACGTACTGGGCGGCGGCGACCACGCCCACCTCGAAGGGCGTGGCCGCGAACGAGATCGTCGCCAGCAGCGGGAAGACCATCGTCATGCTCTTCGACGCGACGCTGGTCAGCACCTGACTCAGCCAGAAACGAGCGAAATCCCCGTTGAGCAACAGGCGCGACTTCAACAGAACTCCAACCACTCGTCTTCGACCACTGCCTTGGCCACCGCTGTGGAGGACTCGGTGAGTTCGCGCAGCTGGGCCGCGTTGTAGGCGCGGATGGCGTCGTTGTGGGCGGCGTCGCCGAACACATCGAGCATCCACAGGGGGCGGACCTCGGCGCCGCGCATCGCCTTGGTGTCGGTCGACGCGATGCCGGCGTGCATCCAGCGCCTGCCATGGCGCAGCGCGTCGCGGACCGGCTCGTAGTAGACGAGGTTGAAGTACTCGGCGACACCGACCAGTTGGTCGTAGTGGAATCCGGCGCCCTTGAGGAAGGTCGCGTCGCCCCAGCGGTAGAACAGCAGGAACCCGACGGGGGGTTCGCCCTCTCGGCCGCACATCAGCACCCGTGCCGCCTCGCCCATCGTCTCGGCCTGGACGCGCAGGGACTCGGCGAGCACCGAGACATCCGCGGGCTGCCCGTAGCGGGCCTGGGTGCCCTGGGACATCAGGGCCGCCTCTTCATAGCATTCCGAGAGCGGCTTCTCGATGAAGTGGTAGTTCGCGGAATCGAAGCGCCGCTGGTCCCGGCGGATCAGCTCGCCGCGGCGCTTGGACGGCAGCGTGCGCATCCAGCCGTCCCAGTCACCGCCCTCGGTACGGATCCAGGCGTCGGCGGCGCACAGTACGGGCTCGGCGCGTACCCCGGCGGAGCGAAGGGCGCGCACGTCGGCGCTGGTCAGGAACATGCCGTGGCACGGGATCTGGTCGGGGTCGCCGTGGTCGAACATCCGGTCCGCCACGGCCCGCCTGCGCAGGCCGGCGAGTTCTTCCACCAGGGCTGAGGCCCCTTCGGTGCGCTCCACCCCGTCGCTGATCAGCAGGTTCGTCTGATAGCCACGGCGCGGGCCGACGAGGAGACCTTGCGGGCTCACCGCAGGCAGGCCCGCCTTGTCCAGCAGCCGGCTCCATTGGTAGAACCCGTTGTTCTCCTCCCACACCGCGGTGACCGGAACGGCAGCGGTGCCGCCGGGCAGCCGGGCGTGCACGTTGCCGGTGAGCGTGCGGCCCCCGGGGTCATCGACACAGAAGTCCAGCCACCCGCTGGTGGCATAGAGGTGGTCACCCGCCAGCCGGTCCCATTCCTCCTTGCCCAGCCCCTCGGTCGGGGAGCCGAAGCCGGTCGTCCGGCAGCTGTTCACGGTCATGCTCATATCGGCCTCCACCGTGGCGGTTCACACACTCTGGGGCGTCGCCGGGAGCGCCAGCGTCCGGACCTGCTTGCCGACCCTGGTACGCAGCACGACCCGTCGCTGCCCCCCGTCGTCGACGACCTGGACGGTGCGCTCGTCGGTCCATCCCTGAAAGCGGAATTCGTTGTCCCCGATGTGCACCAGGCCCGCGTAGGGGGCTCCGTCGTAGTGCAGCACCAGACGGCCGTCCTGCACCCTGATCTCGGACGGGACCGTCGGCTGGTCGATGAGGAACTCGCCGTCGGCCTCCTCCCAGTCGGTGAAGGACTTCGGTACCTCGAAGGCGACCTGGTGCAGGGCCGAGGGCCGCAACGGCTGCTCATCACGGTTGACCATGATCTTGTCGAAGGGCAGCTCGGCGCGGACCTCCGGCGGGAACAGATCGAACAGCGCCTCGGTCACCTGCACATCCAGCACGAAGTGCACGCGGTGGCTGCGGCCGCTGTTCTCGATCCGGTGGGTGCGGGCGAAGTTGCCGAACCAGAGCGAGCCCGCTTCCCATACGTACGGGGTCTGTCCGAAGAACAGTTTCGCCTCGGGCAGCGTGATCACCGGTACGTGCAGTCGGGCGATGCCCCAGGTGAGCGCGTACTTGTTGTCGAAGTGGTCGGGGCCGTAGGTGTCCGGGCCCAGTGCCATCAGGCGCACGGAGCGCAGCGGCGACGGGATCGCTCGCATCACCGCGTGCAGGTGCGGGGCGAGTTTTGTGTGGGAGGTGTCGGCGAACGACACCAGGCCCGGTCCGCCCGGGTCGGTGCGCGCCTTGTCCCCGCCTGTGCTGCGCAGCGGCATGATGTGCCAGTCGAGTTCGGTCTCGACCAGGTGGTCATCGGTGACGAAGGTCTTCTGCAGTTTCCAGTCGGCGGCCTGTTCCGCGCGCAGGGCCTGCACGTCGCGTACCAGGGAGTCCACGTCGAAGTTCGGCGTGAGCCGAACCACATCGGGGATCCCGGCCTGTGCATCCGCAATCGTTCCAGCAGACACGTCTGTTCCTTCCTTCGTATGACTGACTGTGCTGACGAAAGAGCTGTTCGGAGGGAACTCGGACGGCCTTGGCCGCACACTCATAGCCAAGAAAAAACCAACCGAGCGGTTCTGTCAATGGACGGCTGAGAGCACGAACACCGGCCTGCTCTCGCTGTCTCCGGTCAGGGAAGCGGTGGTGACGCCATGTGGTTGAACTCCGCCATCTCCCGGAAGATCTGGGGCAGTTCCAGGGGCCGGCCCAAGGCGCCGCCCTCGAGTTCGGCGTAGGCCCGGTGGAGGTTGCCCACGATGCGCTCGGCGCGGGTCAGGTGGCAGAAGCGGCCCGTCCCTGTCCTCCTGGCGGTCTCCAGCGGTGTCAGGCCTTGCTGCCAGCCCTCCATCGCGACGATCTGGATCCACCGCAGGTAGGCCTCCGTCTCGTCGAAGACCTTCGCGCCCCGGATGGGACCGCGCCCGCAGACGACCGTACGGGCGCCGAAGGCCCGCAGGGTCCTGATGGCCGCCAACGCCCCTTCCACGGAGCCCATCACCGTGCACGGGGCCGCCCCCGCCAGCACCACGTCGCCGGTGAACAGCACCCGGTCTCCCGGCAGCCACACCACCACGTCGTTGGTGGTGTGCGCGGGCCCGCAGAAGACGAGCTCGATGCGTCGCTCCCCGCTGTACAGGGTGAGGCGCTCGTCGAAAGTGACCGAGGGCAGAACGGGACGCACGTCGCCCCGGCCGGCGCCAGGCCACAGCTCCGTCGGAGCGGGTTCTGTCTCCGCCATCTCGCTGCGCGTCAGCGAATGCGCGATGACGGTCGCCTCGGGGAAGGCACCGTTGCGGGAGATGGGGCCGCCGTGATGGTGTGTGCTGACGACCTTGCGGACGGGTCCCGCGCGCAGGGCTTCCATGGAGGCGCGCAGGGCCTGCGTGCGTGCTTCGGTCGCGACCGTGTCGATGACCGTGACCCCCTCGGGGCCCGTGATGATGCCCGCGTTGTTCTGGCACCAGCCCTCGTCGGGTGGGATGTAGGCGAACACCCCGTCGGCGTTACCCGTCGTGCGCGACTGTCGCAGTACCCGCAGGTGGTGCCCGGCGCGGAGCAGATCCGGCTCGGTCATGGAGGGCCCCTTTCGGTGGCTGGCGGGTGGCGCGCAGGAAGGCTTCAAGGACGTGATCGGCACGCAGCGGAGCAGGCGCGCCTGCCGCGCCCGGGCCGGGCGGGTCAAACGGATGAACCGACGGTGACGGCCGTCGATCCGATCGACTCGTGCAGGTCGGGTGCGGACACGAACTCCGCGTGCAGGGCCGCCACCGCGCGGGAGCAGTCGGGTTCGGCGACCGTCGCGGAGATCCGGCTCTGCGAGGTGGCCAGGGACAGGGGGTCGATCCCCTCGGCGAGCAGCGTGTTCAGCAGGCGGCCCAGGGTTCGGGGGTCGCTGAGCAGACCGGAGCCGACGACCGACACCTTGGCCACGGCGGGGTCGACCGCGACCCGGCAGGGCAGGGTCGCGAGCAGGCTGGTCACGGTGTCGATGTCCTTGGCCGGCACCGTGAAGTCCCACCCGTGCCGCTGCGCCCTGTCGGTGAACCTGGTCATCACGTCGATCGGCACCGACGCGTCGGCCAGCAGGGCCAGAACTTCGGTCCCCGGCAGTGGGGCCTCGGGAGAGGCGCTCACGATCGTGATCCGGGCGTTCCCCGGCTCGTGGGACACCGCTGCCACACGGTCCTCGGTTTCCAACATGACGGGTTCTCCTTCCTGTTCGGAGACCACGACGGTCCCCGGGCTGCGGCTGAAGGTGCTCCGTACGTGCAGGGCGACGCCCGCGCGGCCGGCCAGTTCCACCGAGCGCGTGTGCAGTACCCGGGCTCCGGCATAGGCCATCTCCGACATGACGCTGTTGCGGACGACCGGAATCAGCCGAGCCTGCGGCACGATGCGCGGGTCTGCCGAGAAGACGCCGTCGACGTCGGTGTATATCTCGCAGGCCGCGGCGCCGAGTGCGACGGCCAGAGCCACGGCCGACGTATCGGAGCCGCCCCGGCCCAGGGTGATGACATCGCCGTCCGCGGTCAGGCCCTGGAAGCCGGCCACGACGGCCACTTGCCCATGGGACAGCGTCTGGCGCAGCCGTGTGGTGTCCAGCTTTTCGATGCGCCCGTTGGTGTGCTCGCCGGACACGGTGAATCCGGCCTGCGCTCCCAGCAATGACACCGCGGGGATGCGCAGTTCGTGCAGTGCCATCGCCAGCAGGGCGGCCGAGCGGGCTTCTCCCGTGGCCATCAACTGGTCGAGTTCGCGGCTCGGCGGCACGGCGACGGCCGAACGTGCCTCGTCGATGAGCCGGTCGGTGGAATCGCCGCGGGCGGAGACGACGGCCACGACGTTGCTGTGCCGGTGGGCTGCGGCAACGATGCGCGCGATCCGTGCGAGCTGCTCGGGGGTGGTTCCCATCGAGGTCCCGCCGAACTTGAGTACGCGAGCCGGGCGCTGGTCGAGGGTGGGGCGCTGATGGGTGGAGGGTGCGGATGCCACGTTGTCTCTTCCCGTCACGAAGTGGAATCGGCGGTGCGCCGGGCCGCGGGCACGGGCACGGGGGTGTTCGCCATGGCAGCGAAGCTGCGGTGCATTACGGCGACGATCACGACGACGGCCAGGGCCGCCCCGCCTCCGATCAAGAACGTCGCGGCGCCGAGGCCGGCCCCGATGAGCCACAGTCCCGCTGCCACGGCGAGGGATTCGGCCAGTCCCCAGACGAAGGTCAGGGCGCCGACGGCCAGGCTCGTACGTCCACCCGCGACCGCGACGGCCAGCGTCTGGTACACCGGGCCGTAGAGCATCTCGCCGATGGTGATGGCGAGGACGGCGAGAAGCATGAGCGCCATGCCGCCCTGCGGCGCCACGAGCAGGATGGTGCCGGCTCCCAGGGCCAGGTTGGCGCCCACGATGAGGGCGGGCTCGCGCGCCTCTCGGCACAGCCGGGTCACCAGCGCCTGCGTCACCACGATGGCGACGCTGGCAAAGGCGAACAGGAGGCCGACGCTGCGTGCTCCCAGGCTCGGGCTCGCGTAGGCGGCGAACACGCCGTAGAACTGCGCGTACGTGATGTGGGTCAGGAAGTTGACCCCCAGCAGGGCGCCCATGCCCCGGGGCAGAACTGCGGGATCCGGCGCCTTCCCCGGCGTCTCGCGCACCGGCACGCGTCCCGTCGCGAGGCGCGTCGCCAGCAGCCCCGCGAGCACGGCGAACCCGATCGGGGCCAGCACGTAGTACCGGCCCGTGGCGGCGTAGGCCAGAGAGGAGACGAAGGGGGCCAGGCCGCCGGCCGCGTTGAGTGCGACGTTCTCGTAGGAGAAGGCCCGACGGGTCTCCTCCGGGCCGAACTGGTGCACGATCAGCGTGAGTTGGGCGAGCGTGGCCAGCGAACCCGCGAGGCCGAAGATCCCCGAGACCAGCATCCAGGCGATGAGCGAGCCGACCGGGAGCAGCGCCATGGCACACATCAGGCCTGCTGCCGCAGCCATCACGAGCTGCGAACCGATGATGGAGGCCCGCTCGCTGCCCGGCGGCAGGACGCGGACGAATGCCAGGGAGCCGAGCCGGTTCGCCAGGACCGCGGCGCCGGTGATCAGGCCGCAGTCCGCGGTCGAGAAGGAATCCTGGTCCAGCAGCCACACCGTGAAGAAGGGGTACAGAACGCCCCATGTGCTGTAGGTGAGGAAGCGGACGGCGTAGATCGTCCAGCCGCCGGGCGGCGCCGCACGCTCACGACTCATGAGGGCGCCACCCAGGCGGGCCGGCGCGGGCCGTCGGTGGTGTGCACCACGACGTTCTCGATCTCACGTGCCACGTCGCTCGTGAGGCCGGTGAGCATCCCGACCCAGGCGGCGTCGCCGGTGCCCACGGGCCCGACGCGGGCCCCCTTCGGCGCGACCTGGGTGTGCAGGCAGCGTCCGCCGTCCGGCGCGGTCACCGAGGTGATCTGCCCGCCTTCTTCGATGCCGTAGTAGTACGACAGGGTGGACTCGCCACTGCCCTGGGGGTGGTAGGCGGGCTCCGGGCTGGTGCCTGCGGCCGGCAGGCCCAGCGTGAGGACATGGGCGAGGATCTCGGCCGGGTCCAGGCCGTGAGCGAGCCCGAGTTGCTCGACGATGGCACCGCCGCCGAGGCGTCCGATGTTGGCGTCGATGAGGAACGGCCGCTTGCCGTTGACCAGGAACTCGCAGTGGAAGTAGCCCTGGGACAGACCGGAGCGTTCGACGAGCGTGGTGACAGCGGTCTTGCACAGGTCCTCGGTACCGCGGGGCAGCCGGCGATCGGCAGGAAGCAGGTTGCTCACCTCCGTCCAGGAGATGCGCCCGCGCTGGGAGAAGTCGACGAAGACGATCCGGCCTTCGGTGACGTAGCCCTCCAGACTGAACAGCGACCCGCGGATGTCCGCCTGCAGCACCCAGGGGTGGGCAGCGTCCTGCGAGAGGCCGGTGGTGGCCACGGCGTTCCACACGTCCAGCGGTCCGGCCCCCTGGGGCAGACGCGCCGCGCCGCGCCCGCCGGCCTGCTCGGCCGGTTTGAGGATGTAGCCGTCGGGCGCCGGAGCGAGGGTGGCGGGGTCCACTGCAAGCCGGGCTGCCTCGCCTGCCGTGAATTGCCGGGTCGGCGGGCTGAACTCCGGTATGAGAGACGCGACTTCGGACTTGGAGGCCAGCCGCACGGCGACCGGCTCCGGCCCCTGCAGATCGTAGGTGGCGGCGATCTCCGCGATGAGCGGGAACTTCTCGTCGTACAAGCCGGTGATGGCGAACGCGTCCTCGGTGATCGACGGTTCGTCGGCCAGCAGACGCAGGACCGCGGCCCGGTCCTGGATGTCCGTCGGAAAGCAGGCGCAGTCCCGCAGGCTCTCGGCGGCCTGGCCGGCGAACTCCTCGGGGTCCGCCAGGAAGACGGGCTCGAACCCGGCCGAACGCAGCGCCCGGGGGACGTACTTGGCGCTGGTGGCATTGACGCCAAGAATGATGATCTTCTTCACGCTGACCACTCCTTCTCCCGCGGGGCTGCCATGGCGGGCACGGAGGCCCGGCGGCTGCCGATCTCTTCCAGGACGCCGATCGCGTAGTCGATCTCCTGCTGCGTCGTGCGTGGTCCCACAGCCAGCCGCACCGCGTGCGAAATACCGTTGCGCAGGAGGTAGTTGGGGGTGTGTGCGCCGTCGATGAGCCAGCAGGCGACACCCGCCCGGCACAGCTCGTGCCACAGCTGCTCGGGCCCGATGCGCTCGTGGGTGACGCAGATGATGCCGGTGTGGTGGGTGCCCGGAGCGTGCACGCGCAGCCCCGGGATCTGCCGGGCCCGCTCGCGCAGGTCTTTCGACAGACCGGCCATCCCGTCCCAGTCATTGGACCGGGCCTGCCGCAGGGCGGTGTCGAGCCCGACGAAGGCCGACACGCTTCGCTCACCGAGCTCCAACCTGGTCGCGCCGCCGGTGAGGTGACGGATGCCGCCGCCGGGTGCGAACGCGTGGGTGTGCACGTCGACGCTGACCGGCTCGGCTGCCGCGAGGAAGCGGGGGGACACCACCGCGAAGCCTGTGCCGCGCGGCCCGAGCAGCGACTTCTTGCCGTTCGCCGTCAGCAGGTCGACGGGCGTGTCCGTCAGGTCGATGGGGAGCTGCCCGACCGACTGGCAGGCGTCGACGACCAGCAGCGTGCGCCGGTCACGGACGAGTTCCGAGAAGGGGGCCAGCGGGGTGAGGGCCCCCGTGCAGGAGGGCATGTGTGTCACCGAGATCAGGGCAACCCGGTCGCTGATGTGCTGGTGGCACCATTCGATGTCCACGTCCCCGTCCGGGGTGAGTGGTATCTCCTGGATCGAGAATCCCGCGGTTCTCTGCGCGTTCTTGAGAAAGAGGAGGTTGCCGGCCCATTCGTACGGCGTCGTCCACACGGTGTCGCCTGCGGTCAGGGTCAGGCCGGCCACGGCGCTGTGCCAGGCGCGGGTCGCGGAGTCCGACATCGCCACGGCTTCCCGCGGACAGTTGAACAGCTGCGCGAGGCTGCGGTACACCCCGTCCTGGATCAGTTCCGCGTAGGCACGTTCGGCGAAGTAGGAGCCGATCGTCCCTTCCAGCGTGAGGTAGTCGGCCACCGCCTCGCGGGTTTCGCGGCTCTGCAGCCCGGAGCCGGCCGTGTTGAGGTACGAGCGCCACCGCGTCGAGTAGGTCCGGTCGATCATGCGTGCCTCCCCGCAGGCTCCGCAGGCTCCGCGGGCTTGGTGTGTGCGAGGGTCAACACCTCGGCGAAGGTGGGCGAAGAGGCCTGGGGGTCCCCGCCGGCCCGGCGCCAGCGCCGGTACTTGGCGGCGTACGTCACGACCGTCTCCGCGCCGGCCCTGTTCTTGGCGCGGGTGACGATGCCGCCCCACAGGGCGTCCCAGCGGGCGTAGGTGGGATCGTCGAGCAGGATGCGGTGGGCGCGCTTCATGTTCCAGAACGGGATGCTCATGTTGAGGTGGTGCACCAGGTGGTAGTTGTCGTGGTGCCTGCCGAGCAGGTAGTTCTCCAGGGCCCATCCATGGCGGTTGCGCGTCATCAGCAGCTGGGCGCGCTCGCTCTCGGGCATCGGGTAGTGCTCGGCGAGTTCCGAGAGCCATCCCACGGCGACCGCGCTGGTGAACAGCGGCACGATCCAGAAGAGCAGCAGCAGATGCAGCGTTCCGGTGGCGGCGCAGGCCCCCGTGATCAGCACCCACTGCACGGCGAACATCAGCCGTTCCGCGCCGAGGCCGACCGGCATGGAGACGTTGGTTCCCGGCCCCCGGTAGAAGATCCGGTCCCGCACGATGTACCGGACGTACGAGGCGGTGCGCAGGCCCAGGACGGCCAGCGCGATGTTCTCCAGGAAGAAGCGGGCGTCCGACTTGGCCGGGTCGTACAGGCCCAGATCCCGGTGGAACTCGTAGTCGGGGTCCTTCTGCGGGTCTCCCAGGTAGCGGTGGTGGAAGCCGATGTGGCTGGTCCGGTAGGGCGAGTACAGGTGGAAGACGAGATAGCCGGAGAACACCGTCCCCAGGGTCAGGTTGAGCGCCGGATTGCGGCTGAGAACCTTGTGCGACGCCTCGTGCAGGAGGTTGACCATCGCGCGCTGGGTCGAGCCGATGAAGAGCAACGCCAGCGGGTACAGCCACCAGGAGATGTACAGGCACGCCCAGATCGCGACGGCGACACCCACGTAGTCCGCGAGGATCGCGCGGATCGCGTGCCAGTTGTCGAGTGCGCCCAGCGGCCGGAGTCTCTTGCGGATCTCCGGGGCGACCTTGCTGAAGTCGTAGTCGACGTGTCCTCGCATCGTGGGAGATTGAGTCGAGGGCGCCATCGGCGTTCCTCCCTGTGGCAACGGAGGGCCTGATCGGCCCGGGGACGCCAGAAACGTAGGCGGCGGACCGTGCCGGGCCGGTGGTGCTACGACTTCTGTCACATGCCGGCGCGCTCAAAGGCACATGCGGGCGTGGCTTTCGGCCCCTGTCCGCAATCGTTCCGGGAATCGTTCACGGGTACATATGAGAAGTGCATATAGGCCCGGACAATGGACGTCGCTAACGTGATTCGTGTGCGCCGCTGACGGTCGACAGGCAACGCACCGTTTTCAGAAACGTGGGTTCGGAAATCCACTGCTCTGGGCGAGAATTGGGTTCTACGCTGCCCGGGATCGATTTCCGAGTGCCGGCAATTTCCGTGCACCGCGAGACCGGCATGCATTCCGCTCCCATGACGTACGAAGGTCCGGCGCGCCGCCCACCCACTTGCCCGGAAACACAGGAGTACTGCCTGCCATGTCCCACGCATCCGTACGCGTTGTGATCGCAGACGAGCAGAGACTGCTGCGCGAATCTCTCTGCGCGTTGCTGGACACGGAGCCCGGCATCGAGGTCGTGGGCCAGACGGGCCAGGTGGCCGACTTGCTCACGCTGGTCGCACGGACCAGGCCCGACCTCGTGGTGCTCGATGTCCAGATGGTTCCGGCCGACGATCGCGAGGCGATCGCCACGCGTCTGCTGCACGGCATTCCGGCCTGCCGTGTGCTTGTGCTGTCCATGCTGGAGCAACCGCGCCTCGTGCAGCGGCTGTTGGACCTGGGCATCCACGGCTATCTGCACAAGAGCGTCGGCTACGGCAGCGTCGTCGACGCCGTGTGCGCGCAACGGGGGGCCCGTTCCTACCAGACGGTGACGCTGCCGCTGCACCGGCGGTCCTTGCGGGCCGCGGGCAGCGGCCCGGTGACCGGCTCGGAGCTGTCGGCGCGCGAGCTGGAGGTCCTCACCCACGCGGCAGCAGCCCTGAGCAACCGTCAGATCGCCGTGCAGCTGGGGATCGCGGAGGGCACCGTCAAACGGCACCTGAGCAACATCTTCGAGAAGCTCAGCGCGGTCAGCCGCCTGGACGCCGTCAACAAGGCCTCCTCGATGCGGCTCATCCACCCCGGCGACACGCGTGCGGCCCACGGTCTGCGCGTGGCGACATGAGCGGTCACCTGGGCCGGCGGGTCACTCCGCGGCCCGATCCACCGCGTACGGCTCGATGGCGGCCAGCTCCCGCTCGGTGAGCGGCGGCGCGTCCAGCGCCGCCACATTGGCCTCCAGCTGGGAGACACTGCTGGCCCCGATCACCGCCGAGGTGACCTCCGGCCGGCGCAACACCCAGCTGAGGGCCAGCTGGGCAAGACTCTGGCCTCGTTCGCCCGCGATCACGTTGAGCGCCTTGGCCCGCTGCAGATACGTGTCGGTGATGTCCTCGGCGGAGAGGAACATGCCGGCCGCCGCGCGAGTGCCGGGAAGCACCCGGCCACTGAGGTAGCGATCGGTCAGCAGTCCCTGTGCGAGCGGGGAGAAGACCGTGCCGCCGGTGCCGAGCCGGGCCAGTTCCGTGAAGAGCCCTCGCTCGGGCGTCCTGTCGAACATCGAGTAACGATGCTGATGGAGCGTCAGGGGCACACCGGCGTCGGTGAGCACGTCGGCGGCCTGCCGCGTCGCCTCCGGGGAGTAGTTGGAGATGCCCGCGTACAGGGCCTTGCCCTGCCGCACGGCGTCGGCGAGGGCGCTCATGGTCTCTTCGACCGGTGTGTCCGGGTCGGGCCGGTGCGAGTAGAAGACATCGACGTACTCCACGCCCAGGCGGCGCAGGGTGCGCTCGAGCGAAGCCATCAGGTACTTGCGGGAGCCGCCGATGCCGTAGGGCCCCGGCCAGCTCTCGTAGCCGGCCTTGGTGGACAGGACGATCTCGTCCCGATAGCGGCTCAGGTCACTCTTCAGCACCTCTCCGAAGCGGGTCTCGGCGTATCCGAACACCGGTCGGCCGTAGTTGTTGGCGAGGTCGAAGTGTGTGATGCCCAGATCGAAGGCCCGCAGCAGCAGAGCCCGTTGGACGTCGGCTGCGCGGTCGGGACCGAAGTTGTGCCAGAGCCCCAGGGACAAGGGCGGCAGTCGCAGCCCGCTGTGCCCGGCGCGCCGGTAGCGCAGGCGGCCGTAGCGGTCCTCGTCGGCTGAGTAAGTCATCCCGCACCTTCCTCGGGGAATCGGCAAGAGCGCCCGGGAGATCACCATGCCGACGGCGTCGGGCCCCGGTTTCGGCTGTGTGCCTTTGGGGGTGCCCCCATGTGTCTCAAGTCGTATCACCCGCTTCCCCGCGTTTCCCAGCTCCTACGTTCTGAGCTCTGACCGCGATGACCCGAGGCGGGAGAATCCGATGACTGAGCTGATGGTGGACAGGGGTATCGAGGAGCTGGGGGACCGCTCCTCCGAGGTGGTGCGCAGGTCCAGGGGCCGCTCGGTCGGTGTCCTGGTCGACGCGTACGGGACGGGCAACTACTTGCCGGCGGCGTTCAACCGGCTGGGCTTCGACGTGATCCACGTGCAGAGCAGTGCCGAGCCGATCTCCCGGATGCAGCCGTGGGACCGGTCCGCGTATCTCGACTGGCTGGTCTACGACCCGGACGGCGGCACCGAGCAGGTTCTCAAAGAGGCCGGGGTGCGTTTCGTGCTGCCCGGCCAGGAGCCGGGTGTCCTGCTCGCGGACCGGCTGAGCGAGGCGCTGGATGTCCGCACCAACGGGACCACGCACTCCGATGCGCGTCGCGACAAGTACAAGATGATCGAGACCGTTTCCGCGGCGGGGCTGCGAACCGCCCAACAGCTGCTCACCGATGACGTGGAAGAGGCCGTTGCGTGGGTCGAGGCCAACGGGCACTGGCCCTGTGTGGCGAAACCGCTGGCATCCGCGTCCACCGACGGCGTCACCGTCTGCCGCAACGCCGAGGCGCTGCGCTCCGCGTTCCGGTCGGTGCTGTCCAGCACCACCGTGTTCAACGGCGCGAACACCGAGGTGCTCGTCCAGAGTTACCTGGAGGGCACCGAGTACATCGTCGACACCGTGAGCGTCGACGGCCATCACTACGTCTGCGGTGTCTGGCGGTACGAGAAGCGCCTGCTGGACAACGGCAAGCCCATCTACAACCGCGACATCCTGCTGCCTTCGGACACTCCGGTGGTCGCGGAACTGGCCGCCTACACCCGTACGGTCCTCGACGTCCTGCGCATTCAGCACGGTCCCGCGCACACCGAACTGATCGTGACCGATGCCGGTCCGGCGCTGGTCGAGGTCGGCGCCCGCGTCAACGGGCATCTGCATCCCGCCTTCCACGACCGGGCCATCGGCGTGAACAGCGCCGACCTGACGGCGTTGGCCTACCTCCGCCCCCAGGAGTTCCTCGCCCAGCACGCCGACGGGATCTACGAGCGGCGTCAGCCTGCCGCCGTCTACAACGCCCCGACTTCGCTGTCCGGCACCGTGGTCTCGGTCGACGAGGCCTTGGTCCAGGAGATCCGCGACCGGCCCTCGGTGGTGGACCTCGTGGTCAAGCGGGGCCCCGGTGACGTCATCGTGCCCACCCATGACCTGCTGACGAGTCCGCTGCGGGTGTTCCTGACCCATGCGGACCCGGTGACGCTGGAGATCGACTACCGGTTCATCGAGTCCGTTCGCGAATCGCTCTTCCAGGTGCGCCGGCCGGCCCCCCGGGCCGCCTGCGGCGTGGTGTGACCTTCGGGCACCGCAACCCGGCGGTCTGGTCAAGGCGCCGGCCGACTTACGGAAGGATCCATCCCCCATGCTCATACAGTCGCCTCCGCAGACCACGGCACGGCAGCTTTCCCTGCAGATCCGGCGCAAGATCATCGAGATGAGCGCCTCCCCCAACGGCGTACACATCGGCGGCAGCATCTCGATCGCCGACCTCCTGGCCGTGCTCTACGCGGAGGTTCTGCGCGACCCGGCGGGCGAGGGCACGTCGGGCGATCGTGACCATCTGATCCTGAGCAAGGGGCAGGCCTCCGCGGCGCTCTACGCGGTGCTCGCCGCCACCGGGGTCATCCCGGAGTCGGAGTGCGCCACCTACGCCGAGGAGGGCAGCCGGCTGGGCGGTCACCCGATGAAACGGCTTCCAGGGGTGGACTTCTCCACCGGTGCCCTGGGGCATGGGCTCCCCCTGGCCCTCGGTGTCGCCCTGGCCGGCCAGCGCTTCGGCCACGACAAGCGGGCTTTTGTGATCCTCGGTGACGGGGAGCTGCAGGAGGGCTCCAACTGGGAGGCGGCGATGGCGGCGGCCCATCATGGCGCCGACAACCTGATCGCGATCGTCGACCGGAACGGCTGGCAGATCAGCGGCCGCACCGACGAGTGCATGTCGCTGGAGCCCCTGGCCGACAAGTGGGGTGCCTTCGGCTGGCGCGTGCTCGGCATCGACGGGCACGACCACGACCAGATCCGTGCCGCGCTGACCGGGCCCGTCGAGCCGGGCCGGCCGACGGTCGTCATCGCCCGCACGGTCAAGGCGCGTGGAGTGCCGGGGCTGCAGGACACCAAGCAGAGCCATTCGGCGACCCTCGATGAGTCGGCACGGCGTCAGGCGCTGGCCGTCCTGGAAGGTGACCGGGCATGAGCACTGACATCGCGGTGCGTCGCACCGTGGCGGAGGTCCTCGACCACGTCTGGGAGAACCGCTCGACGATCGAGAGCCGCAACGCGTACGCCATGATGCTGCTCGCGCTCGCGCGGGAGAACCCGAACCTGGCGTGTCTGACCGCCGACATGAACTTCGAGGACCACTTCGCCGTCGAACTGCCGCGTCAGCACGTGGACCTCGGTATCGCGGAGCAGAACATGATGGGTGTGGCCGCCGGCATGACGGTGGCCGCCCGCCCGGTGTTCGCCAACGGCATGAGCCCCTTCGCCATCGCCCGTGCCTACGAACAGATCAAGATCGATGTGGCGGGTGCGAATCTGCCGGTCAAGATCGTGGGAACGCACGCGGGTCTCGCCTCGGGTCATTACGGCCCGACCCATCACTCGCTCGAGGACATCGGCATGACCCGGATGCTGCCGAACATGACGGTGGTGGTGCCCGCCGACGCCTGGGAGGCGGCGCAGGCCACCGTGGCGATCGCTGAGGACCCGGGGCCGGCGTACCTGCGGCTGGGGCGCAACGTCACGACGCCGCTGTACGAGGAGCGCGCCGCGTTCGTGCTCGGCAGGGCGAAGGTCCTGCGGGATCCCGGCCGGGTGCTGTTCGTCGCCACCGGCCCGCATCCCAACCTGGTCGCGGCCCAGGCGGCGCGGGAGCTCGCCGCACAGGGCGTGAGTGCCGGGCACCTGAACATGCACACGGTCAAGCCGCTCGACCGGGAGGCCGTGCTGCACGCGAGTGCCAACGCGGAGGTGGTGGTGACCATCGAGGACCACCGGGCGCTGGGCGGCCTTGGGGCGGCGGTGTGCGAGGTGGTGGCGGAGGTCGGCGGGCCCCCGGTGCGGCGGATCGGCGTGCCGGACATCCACTACGACCTGGTCGGCGGGGAGGAGTACCTGCTGCACCACGCCGGGATCACGGTGAGCAACGCCGTCGCCGAGGCGCTGGACGCTCTGGTGTGAGGCGAACCGCCCGCCGCCGGGGCGGCGTGGCGGAACGCATCGGGTGGTTCCCCTCAGGATCAGCCGCTGTGCTCCACGAGTTGGGGCCGGTCGGGTTCCGCGGCGGTCACCGTCCTCTTGGGGCCGCCGGCCCACCGGCGCATGATCGGGCGTTCCACGCCCTCGTAGAGCAGCCAGCTGAGCAGCAGGGTCACGGCGAAGGCGAGGGCGATGACGGCGAGGGCCGTGGCTGTGTCGAACTGCCTTCCCTCCAGCAGGTCGTGGGCGATGAGCAGCACCATGAAATGCACGAGGTAGAAGGCGAACGACACCTCGCCGAGCAGGGTGAGCAGGCGGCCCCGCAGGCCGGTGCGGCGTCCGGCGATGTCCGCGTGCGCGATGGCCGCCACCAGCAGGGCCAGCGGGACGGCCAGGACCGCGTTGAATCCGTACTGCCAGGGCACGGCAAGCGCGAGAACATACCCTCCGCCGGTCAGGGCCAGCGCGGGCGTGACGCCCAGGGAGACGCGGTGCCCTTCCGCCAGGAGCCGGGCGACGAGCATGCCCAGGACGAACTCGAAGAGGCGCAGCGGCGGGAAGTTGTAGCCGAGCCAGGCCTGCATCAGGGACACCGGCCAGTCCGGAAGCCGCGGGGTCCCGGATATCCATCCGTCGATCATCAGTTGGGTGCTCAGCAGCCCGGTGGAGGTGAGACCGAACCACATCCACAGACGGCTGCTCCTGATGGTGCGAATCCAGCGCCACAGCAAGGGAAAGAGGAGATAGAAGAGGAGTTCACTGCAGAGCGACCAGCTGGGCTGGTTGAGGGAGACGGCCGTGTCCGCACGCGGTATCCAGGAATGGACGAGAAAGAGGTTGGTCAGCCACACCCCTGGGCGCACAGGGGTCATTGTCGCGAAGAAGCAGAGTGCGACGGCCCACATCACGATGTGGTTGGGATATATCTTCAGCAAACGACGGCGGTAAAAGGCCCGCAGTGTGTCCTTCGGGCGTGCCGACCAGGCCAGCACGAACCCGCTGAGGATGAAGAAGAAGGACACTCCCGCGAAACCGACGCGGCTGAACGCCTGCGCGTATCCGTCGGCGAATCCCTGGTCCTCGAATCCGCCGAGGACTTCGGGGAGCGATGCGTGGAAGAGAAAGACCAGGGCCGCGGCGAAGAACCGCAGCCCGGTGAGCGAGGGCAGTTTCTGTCTGGACAGCTGTCCGGCCCCGCTGCCATGGTGATCCGGCATGAGCGCTCCTATGGGTGAGTGGTCATCAGGTCGGCTCCGCCGACTGTCGGGCGGGCGGTGTGAGGGCCGCCTCGGGGCCCGGCTGGGTGCGGCGCGCCAAGCCGACCAGCAGCAACGCGCAGAGGCTCGCCCCCACGGCGACCGCCATGAGGACGGTGCTCACGGCGAGGTGCTCGAACAACATGCCGGCCACGCCGTAGGCGATCGGGCTGGCGACGAAGACGGCGGCGCCGAACACGGGAACCACGTGGGGGCGCAGGTGTTCCGGTGGGCGCAGCATCATCAGCGCGACCGCCGGCGCGGTCACCGCGGGCAGGAACATGCAGCCGGCCGCCACGGTCACCGCCAGCGTGGTGACCGGCTGGTCCCACGGCAGGAACCACAGCACGACCGCCGCGCCCACGCCGCCCGCGGATGCCAGCCGTACGGGGGTGAATTGGCGGGCGAGCCGGGCGACGGCGACGGTGCCCAGGGCCGTGCCGCCGCCCCAGGCCGCAAGGAGCCATCCGGCGACGTGCGGGTCGGCGTCGTAGCGGTTCTTGGCGAGCACGGGCAGCGCGAGCATCACGACGGGCATGAGCATGCCGTACCCGAGGGCGGCGAACGCGAGGGTGCGCAGCACCGGGTCCCGGAAGAGGTAGCGCACGCCTTCGGCCATGTGGTGCGAGGACGATGGCTCCGAGGCCGGGGTGTGGCGTGGCAGCCCGACCAGCAGGGCGGCCGACACCGCGAACGAGGCGGCGTCGATCCACAGGACGTTGAGTGCGCCGAACTGCGCGATCAGGAAGCCCGCGATCGCCGGCCCGACCAGGCGCGCCGTGGAGGTCGCCGTCTCGAACAGGGCGTTGCCCGCGGTGACGACCCCCTCATCGAGTCCGATGGACTCGGTCAGCAGCATGCGCTGGGCCGAGAGGTAGGCCGACGCGACACAGCCGATGAGCGCCACGATCACCAACAGCGCCCAGAACGGCAGCATGTCCGCCACGTACAGGGTGGGGACCGCCGCCGTCAGCAGCGCGCTGGACAGGTCGCCCGCGATCGTGACGCGACGGGCGCCCCAGCGGGCGACGAGCAGCCCCGCCGGCATGGCGAGCAGCGGCACCGGCAGGATCTGGATCAGGAACACCAGTCCCATCCGGGCCGGTGAGCCCGTGGTCATGAGGACGAACCACGGCAGCGCGAGCGTGGTCATCTGCGTGCCGACGGAGGAGGTGAACTCCGCGGCGATGACCCTGCGGAACTGCCAGCTCCGCAGGGGTGAACGCCCTTCTGTCACGGTCGTCATCCGGCTGTCCGTATCGAGGCCGGACGCATGTCGCTCCAGTGGGTGTCCACGTAGTCGACGCAGGCGTCCCGGGTGTCGGGCCCGAACACCGGCGACCACCCGCCCGGCGCGGGCACGTCCCGGGGCCAGAGACTGTGCTGCTGCTCTTCGTTGACCAGCACCCGGTATGCGGCGTCGGGGGCGTCGAACGGGTTCGTCATCGTGCACTCCTCGTCGTCGGTGTCGTCGGTGTCGTCGGTGCCGTTCACCACGTCACCGGCAGCCGGTGCACGCCGTAGACGGCCATGTCGGATCGCATCGGGATCTCCTGCGGGTCCCCGGCCAAGCGCAGGTCGGGGAAGCGCCGCAGCAGGGCGGTGTAGCCGATGCGCAGCTCCAGGCGGGCCAGTTGCTGCCCCAGGCACTGGTGGATGCCGTGGCTGAAGGTGAGGTGGCTGTGGCCACCTCGTGTGACGTCGAGACGGTCGGGGTCGGTGAACTGGCCCGGGTCGCGGTTGGCGCTGGGAAGGTGGATCAGCACCGTCTCCCCCTTGCGCAGGGTCACCCCGTCGATCTCCACGTCCTCGGTCGGGGTGCGCTGTACGCCCACGTGGACGATGGTCAAAAAGCGCAGCAGTTCCTCGACCGCGCTCTCGACCAGTGATTCGTCCGCGCGCAGCAGCGCCATCTGGTCAGGGTTGTTGAGCAGTGCGTACGTGCCGAGCGAGAGCATGCTGGCCGTGGTCTCGTGCCCGGCGACCAGGAGCAGCAGGGTGGCTCCGATGGACTCCTCCACGGTGATGTCGTCGCCGGACACCAGCACGCTGAGCACGTCGTCGGCCGGTTCGGCCTTCTTGCGCATGAGCAGTTCACCGGTGAGGTCGACGAGGCTCTTCAGCGCGGCCTGGGCCTGCTGCGGGGCGATGTCCAGGCGCAGCAGGTCTTCCGAGTCGGCGACGAACCGCTCCCGGTCGGCGACCGGGACCCCGAGGAGTTCGCAGATCACCTGGGAGGACACCGGCACCGCGTAGTCCGTGACCAGATCCGCGGGCGGCCCCTTGCGCAGCATCGCGTCGCCGTAGTGCGCGGTGATCTCCTCGATCCGGGCGGCGAGCTGGCGCATCCGGCGCAGGGTGAACTGGCCGGCCAGGCGCCTGCGGAACCGGGTGTGGTCCGGCGGGTCCATGTGCTCGAACAGACCGGGTATGTCCGCCTCCAGGTCCGAAGGACGGTCGGAGGGGAACGCCAGGTGCTTGTGTGAGGCGGCCGAGCTGAACCGCTTGTCGGCCAGGATCTGCCGGCCCTGCTGATATCCGGTGACGAGCCAGCCCTCGTATCCGTCGGGGAAGGTCATCCGGCCGATCGGGCCCTGTGCGCGCAGCGCGTGGGGTGGGTCCAGGGGCCGCTCCCGGAGCGTCGGCAGCCCGTTCGTGACGACAAGTGTGGTCTCAGACATGCTCTCTGCATTCCGCCGCGTTGGGACCGCGGCTGATCTGGTGATGGATGAGGGCCTGCCGGTCGGCGCCGCTCAGCGGTCGCTGTCCGTGCCGGAGGTGTCGTCCTGCTCGGCGCGCAACCGCTCGCGCAGTTGGGACACCGTCAACTCGGGGTGGTGTGCGACCAGTTCGAGTACGCGGGGCCACTGGCGGACCAGTGCGCCCATGACGGGCGGCGCGATGTAGTCCGGCGAGTACACCCACAGGCCGTGCAGTTCGCCCTCGACGTCGCGGGCCACCAGATAGAGGTCGAGGTTGTGCGGCTCGATGGCGGTGATCAGCTCGGGGAGCGGTGTCACGTCGCCGACCCGCACGTCCAGCGGTGTCACGTCCAGTCCCGGCAGGGTCAGCGTCTTGGCGGGCACGCCGAGCAGATTGAGCATGACGCGCAGGGGCAGCATGTTGCCGTCCCCGACGACGCCGTCGTGCACCAGCGCGCGTACCGGCACGTTCTGGTGCGAGTAGGCGTCGAGCTCGCCGTGCAGGACCTGCTGGACCAGCTCGTGGAACGTGGGGTCGTCCGACATGCGCGAACGGTTGAGGATGATGTTGATGAACGGGCCGGCCATCGACTCGGTCTCCGGTCGTTCGCGGCCGGCCAGCGGGTGGCTCACGGCGATGTCCGTCGCGCCCGAGTAGCTGTGCAGCAGCACGTGGAACGCCGACATCAGCATCATGAACAGGGTCACGCCCTCGCTGCGGGCGGCCTCCTTCACCGCCGACATGACATCGGCGCCGACCACGACGCTGTGGCTGAAGCCCTCGATGAAGTCGTCGAGCTGGTGGTGGGGGGCTTCGAAGTCCAGCGTGCGCGCCGCCCCGTCCAGCTCGGTGCGCCAGTGCTCGACATGCTCGTCGAGTGCGCCGCTGGCCAGCAGTCCCTGTTCCCATGCCGCGTAGTCCAGGTGCTGGACCATGACCTCGGGCAGCTGCGGCCTGCGTCCTGCCGCGTGGGCCTCGTACAGCTTCGCCAGCTCGTCGAAGACCACGAGGAAGCCCCAGTGGTCCACCAGGATGTGGTGGGCGACGAGGACCAGCGCGTGCTCCTGGTCGGCCAGCCGCACGAGCAGACCGCGTACGAGGTTGCCGTCCTCGATGCGGAACGTCTTCTTGGTCTCTTCGGTGAGCAGCGCGTGCAGTTGCTCGCGCTGGGCCTGCCCCTGGTACCCGCGCAGCTCGATGGTGTCGAGCTGCCACTGGGGCCTGCCGTCGGCGAACTGCTGTGTCGCCGAGCCTCGCTGGACGTAGCGGGTGCGCAGGATGTCGTGGCGGCGCACCAGGTCGTCCAGGGCGCGGCGCAGGGCCGCGGCATCGAGCTCGCCGCGTACCCGGAACGCGGTGATGACGGCGTGGTGGGCGTGGTTGGGGCCCACCGGCTGCAGCAGGAATTCCAGCTGTCCGAAGGAGAGGCCGGTGCCGTCGCTGCGGTCCGCCTTGGGGATCGGGGCGTTCAGCAGGTCGGCCGCCCCGATGGCCGCGGCGGGTGCGTCCTGGCGGCGGGGCAGCTTGACGGTGCCGTTCTCGACGCCGTCCGCGCACCGGGTGAGGGCGCGCAGTGCGTCGAACCAGGCGTCCGCGAGCTCGCGGACCTCGTCCTCACCGAGCAGCGAAGTGGCCCAGCTCCAGTTGGCCACCAGCCGCGGTCCCTCGGGGCCGTCCTGGGTGACCGCGTTGATCTCCAGCGGGTGGGAGAGCGGTCGGTCCCCGGCGGGGGCGGAGGCGGTGTCCTCGCGCAGCGGCAGCCAGGGCCGCTCCTCGTCGGTGACGGGCACCCGGCCGAGGTAGTTGAACAGCACCTGCGGCCTCGCCGGTGCGGCGAGCAGGGGCGCTGTCTGGGGGTCCAGGTAGCGCAGCAGGCCGAAGCCCAGGCCGTTGTCCGGGATGGCCCGCAGGTCCTCGCCGGTGCGGGCGACGGCGGCCGCGAGCTCATCGCCCGCGTCGGTGACGTGGTGCCAGGGCAGCGCCGCGGCCTCCAGGCGCACCGGGTGGACGCTGGTGAACCAGCCCACCGTGCGTGACAGGTCGGTGCCCTCGACCAGGTGCTCGTGCCGGCCGTGGCTCTCCACGTCCAGGACCACCGGGCCGGTGCCCGCCGCGGCTGAACCGTCCCGGCGGGCTCGCCACTGCCCGGCAGCGAGGCCGAAGGCGGTCAGCAGCACGTCCTGGATGCCGCGGCGGAACACGGCGGGCACCTGTGCGAACAGCGGTGCGCAGTCCTCGGCGGACAGGGTCACCGAGAGGCGTCCCTCGGTGCCGGTGACGTCCCGCTCCCTGTCCAGCTCTCCGGTGACCAGGGGCTCGGCGTCCCGCAGGATGTCCTGCCACGCCGGCAGTTCCGCGCGGTGCCGGATGACGGCGGAGCCGGTGGCCACCCGCTCCGCCCAGCCGCGCAGTGACGTCGTCACCGGTGCCAGGACCGGCTCACGGCCCGCGGACACCGCTTCCCAGGCGACGGCGATGTCGGACAGCAGGATCCGCCACGACACGCCGTCGATGGCGAAGTGGTGTACGGCGAGCAGCAGTCGGCCGGGGCGTCCTGGTCCCGCGTCGAACCACACGGGCTGCAGCATCGCGCCCGCGGCCGGGTCGAGGCGCCGCTTGGCCGCGGTCGTCTCCTGGCTGATCAGGCGGTGTGCGTCCGCGTCGTCCAGGCCGCCGATGTCCACCCGGTGCAGCACGTCGGCGATGCGCGGCGTGCCGGGTTCCGCCGCGTGCAGCGACCACTGCCCCGCGGGCTCGGTCACCAGCCGGGTGCGCAGGGCGTCGTGCTGGTCGAGGACCGCCTGGAGCGTCGCGACCAGCCGGTCCTCGTCGATGTCGAGAGGCAGGCCGACGGTGGCGGAGAGGTCGAAGCCGACGGCGGAGCCGCCCAGTTGGCGCTGGCGTTCCAGGATGGGCAACGGCGCGATGGAGCCGGTGCCGATGTCCGCGACGCCCACCGCGGCCTCCTCATCGGCCGGCCGCGCCACCTGGGCTATGCCGGCCGCCGTCTGGTGCGTGAACACGTCCCGGACGGTGAACACGAGACCGGCCGTGCGGGACTGTGCGACCAGTTGGGTGGCCTGGATGCTGTCGCCGCCCAGGTCGAAGAATCCGGCTTCGGCGCCGACCTCGGGAAGCCCGAGCACGTCGGCGAACACGGCGACCAGGATCTCCTCGACCGGCGTCCGTGCGGCGCGGGACGCGGAGCCCGCGCCCAGGTCCGGTGCGGGCAGTGCGCGGCGGTCGAGCTTGCCGTTCGTGGTCACCGGGAACGCGTCGAGCACCATCACCGCGACGGGCACCATGTACTGCGGCAGCCGTTCCGCCACGAAGGAGCGCAGCTGAGCGGGTTCAGCGGCGGCTCCGTCGGCGAGCACGACATAGCCGACGAGGTCCTTGCCGCCCGAGGCCTTGTCATGGACCACCACGGCCGCGTCCGCGACGGCCTGATGGGCACCGAGCGCGTTCTCGATCTCGCCCGGTTCGATGCGGAAGCCGCGGATCTTGACCTGGTCGTCGGTGCGGCCGAGGTACTCGATGGTGCCGTCGGCGCGCCAGCGGACCAGGTCACCGCTCCGGTACATGCGCTCGCCGGCCGCTCCGTAGGGGCAGGCGACAAAACGCTGAGCCGTCAGGCCGGGCTTGGCGAAGTAGCCGCGGGCCAGGCCCGCTCCGGCGAGGTAGAGCTCGCCGGGGACGCCGACCGGCACCGGGCGCAGCCGCTCGTCAAGGACGTAGGCACGGGTGTCGTCCATCGGTGTACCGATCGGCACGGTGCCGTCGGTCAGCTCGCTCATGCTGTGCAGCACGGCGAACGTGGTCGTCTCCGTCGGCCCGTACCCGTTGGTGAGTACGGTCCGGGGCCAGGCGGCAAGTGCCTTGGCGACCACGGGTGGTGACAGCGCCTCGCCGCCGGCCATCACCTCGCGCATGCCCGAGAGGGCCGTGGCGTCGTACTCGACGAGCAGGTTGAAGAGTGCGGCGGTGAAGAACGCCGACGTCACGCCCCGTTCGCGGATGATGCCCAGCAGCACGTCCGGGTCGAGCTCCCCGGCCGGCGCGACGACGACCTCCGCGCCGGACAGCAGGGGGACCCACAGTTCGTAGGTGGAGGCATCGAACGCGGTCGGGGCGTGCATCAGCACGCGGGTGTGGTTGGCACCGCGCCAGGTGTGGTCGGCAGCCAGGCTCGCGACATTGCGGTGGGTGACCGCCACGCCCTTGGGCCGTCCGGTGGAGCCGGAGGTGAACATGATGTAGGCCAGCCGGTCCGGGTCGCTCGGGGGCGTCAGGGTGCCGGGCTCGGCCGCGGTGTCGGCGGCGGCCAGTTCGGTGGTCACGTCGAGCACGCGCAGGCCGTCGACGGCGGGGTGCGCCGGTCCGTCTCCGTCCACGAGGAGTACGTCCGCTCCCAGCTCCTCCATGATCAGCCGCATCCGGGATTCGGGGTAGCGGGGATCCAGCGGCACGTACACACCGCCGGCCTTGAGCACGGCCAGGATCGCCACGGGCACCCGCACCGACCGCTCCATCAACAGGCACACCGCGTCCTCGGCACCGTCGGCACCCACCCCCAGCGCCCGCAGCCGTGCGGCGAGCCGGTCCGTGGTCCGGGAGAGCTCGCGGTAGGTCAGCCGCTCGTCGCCGCAGCTGATCGCGACGGCGTCAGGAGTGCGGGCGCACTGCGCCTCGAAGAGCTCGGTCAGAGCGGCGGTCGGCTCCTTGGCGCCCGTTCCGTTCCACTCCTCCAGCACGCGGTGCCGCTCGGCCGGGGTGAGCAGATCGACGCCGCCGACCGGCTGGTCCGGGTCGGTGATCATCGCGAGGACCACCTGACGCAGCCTGCCGAGCATGGTGCGCACCGTCTCCGGGTCGAAGACGTCGGCGTTGTACTCGAAGCCGCCCTCGATCCCGCCCGCGGCGCCGTCGCTCGTGAGGCGCTCGTGCAGCAGGAGGACCAGATCCATGCGCGCCGTGCCGGTGCTCATCACCAGCGGCGACGCCTCGATGCCGGGCAGGTCCAGCGTCTCGTCGGCCACGCTCTGCCAGGACAGCATGACCTGGACCAGCGGGTGGTGGGACATGGTCCGGGACGGCCGCAGGCTGTCCACGAGGGACTCGAAGGGGATGTCCTGATGCGCGAGCGCGTCCAGGGTGCGTTCCCGCACCGCGGTGAGCAGTTGCCGGAAGGTCTGCTGGTGCGAGATCCGCGTCCGCAGGACCAGGGTGTTGGCGAAGAAGCCGATCAGGTTCTCGGTGGCCTGGTCGTCGCGGCCCGCGTTCGCGACACCGATGGGGATGTCCTGGCCGGCGCCGAGGCGGCTGAGCAGCACCGCGAGGGCCGCGTCGAGGACCATGAACATGCTGACGTCGCAGCTGCGGGCCAGTCGGGCGAGTCCTTCGTGCAGGTCCGCGTCCCACTGGAAGGTGACCGTGTCTCCGGCGTGCGAGGCCTCGGCCGGGTGCGGGCGGTCGACCGGCAGGGCGATCCGTTCCGGCAGACCCTCCAGCGCGCCGCGCCAGTAGTCGAGTTGTCGTGTCCAGGTGCTGTCGGGGTCGTCGGGCTCACCGAGGTACTGCCGCTGCCACAAGGCGTAGTCGGCGTACTGCACCGGCAGTGGTTCCCAGGAGGGAGCATGGCCGGCCCGGCGCGCCCGGTAGGCGGCGGCCAGGTCGTGGCGCAGGGGCGCGAGCGACCAGCCGTCCGCGGCGATGTGGTGCACGACGACGGCCAGCACGTGGGCGTCGGGGCCGACCGTGAACAGCTCCGCGTGCAGCGGGATCTCACGGGTCAGGTCGAAGGAGTGGCGGACCGCGTTCGCCACCGCGTCGTCCAGGCCTCCTTCGGCAACCTCGGTGACCGGAAGTTCGGGGCGTGCCTGCCCCGGTTCGAGAATGAGCTGGCAGGCCGGTGAGCCGGTGTCCGGGAAGACGGTGCGCAGCGCCTCGTGACGGGCGACGACATCGGCGAGGGCAGCCCGCAGGCAGTCCACGTCCAGCGCCCCGTTCAGGCTCAGCACCACAGGAAGGTTGTACGTGGGCGATGGCCCCTCGATCTGGTGCAGGAACCACAGCCGTCGCTGGGCGAACGACAGCGGCAGCGGGTCCGGCCGGGTGGCCCGGACCAGCGCGGGCCGCGCGTCGCCGCTGCCCTGACGCACGAGCTCAGCCAGTTCGGCCACGCTCTGCTTCTCGAACAGGGCGCGTACCGGCAGCTCGACACCGAGCGTGGAGCGGATCCGCGCCACCAGGCGGGTGGCGAGCAGCGAGTGCCCGCCGAGGGCGAAGAAGCCGTCGTCGATGCCCACCGCAGGCACCGCGAGTACCTCGGCGAACAGGTCGCACAGGGCCTCCTCCTCGGCGTTGCGAGGCGCGATGTAGGCCGCCGCCGTACGGGTCTCCTGCCCGTCGGGCGCGGGCAGGGCGCCGCGGTCGGTCTTGCCGCTGGGGGTCAGCGGCAGCGCGTCGAGGAAGACGAACGCGGACGGGACCATGTAGTCGGGCAGTTTCCCGGCCAGTGCCGAGCGCAGTCGGCGGCGCAGCTCGTCGTCGGCTCCGGCGGACGCGGCGGGCACCGCGTAGGCCACCAGACGCTGATTGCCCGGCTGATCCTCGCGGACCACGACGACGGAGTCCTTCACCTGGTCCTGGCGCATGAGCACCGATTCGATCTCGCCGAGCTCGATCCGGTAGCCACGCAGCTTGACCTGGTGGTCGAGCCTGCCGAGGTAGTCGATGGTGCCGTCGACCCGGCGCCGTACCAGGTCACCGGTGCGGTACAGACGATCGGCGAGGTCGGACGGGAAGGGGTTACGGACGAACTGCTGCGCCGTCAGTTCCGGCCGGTTGATGTAGCCACGGGCGAGACCGCTGCCGCCGATGCACAGTTCGCCGGGGACGCCGGAGGGCACCGGGCGCCCCTCGGGGTCGAGGATGTGTACCTCGGTGTTGGCTATGGGCCCGCCGATGGTGATCGTCTCGTCCACGATCCGGGTGCCCAGGGAGTAGATGGTGGTCTCGCTGGGGCCGTACATGTTCCACAGTTCCACGCCGCTGTCCAGCAGGCGCCGCGCGACATCGGGGGGCAGCGCCTCGCCGCATATCAGCCCGCGCAGTCCCGGGCGGCCCTGCCATCCGGCATCGAGCAGCATCCGCCACGTGGAGGGAGTGGCCTGCATCATCGTGGCGCCGGTGGCGGCCATCTCGGCGGCCAGCAGCTTGCCGTCGGTGGCCACTTCGCGCGTGGCGAGCACCACGCGGGCGCCTTCGACGAGCGGGAGCAGCAGCTCCAGGGTGGCGATGTCGAACGACAGGGTGGTGACCGCGATCAGGCTGTCGCCGGCGTCGATGCCCGGCCACTGCTTCATCGCCCAGAAGAGGTTGCGCAGCGCGCGGTGGGGCAGTTGGACCCCCTTGGGGCGGCCGGTCGAGCCCGACGTGTAGATGACGTAGGCCAGGTCCGCGCCGTCGACCGGCGCGCCAAGGGGCTCGGCGGACTCGGCGGCGAGCTCCTGGCGCAACTCGTCCACGCACAGTGTCGCGGCCGCGGTCTGCGGCAGGCCCGGTGCCACCGAGCTCTGAGTGATCAGGACGGGCAGTTCAGCGTCCTCGATCATGAACGTGATGCGGTCCTTGGGCAGCCCCGGATCGACGGGCACGTAGGCGCCGCCGGCCTTCAGTACGGCCAGCACCGCGACGACCATGTCGAGCGAACGCTCCAGGCAGACCCCGACCATCACGTCGCGCGCGACACCATGGCTCCGCAGCCGGCGCGCCAACTGGTTGGCGGAGGCGTCGAGTTGGGCATAGGTGAGGGTCCGTCCCTGACAGTGGACCGCCTCGGCGTCGGGCCGCAGTACCGCCTGCTGCTCTATGCGCTGGTGGGTGAGCAGCTCGTCGGGCCACTCGTGGCGGGTGTCCGTCCGCTCCCGGTGCTGCGCCAGCTGCTCCGTCTCCGTGAGCAGGGCGATGTCCAGGATCGGCTGGTCCGGGTCGCGCAGCACGTTGTCGAGCAGCACCTTCAGGTGGTTGCCCATGCGATCGACCGTGGCCGCGTCGAAGAGGTCGGTGTTGTACTCGAACCAGCCGCCGAGCCTGTCGTCCTGCTCGAACACCTGCAGTTCGAGATCGAACCGTGCGGTGGTGCTGGCCACGTCCATCAGTTCCAGGCGCAGACCGGCCACGCCGAACTCCGGCACGGGGATGTTCTGGTAGACGAACGACACCTGGAAGAGGGGCGACCTCGACAGGTCCCGCTCCGGTCGCAGTTCCTCCACCAGCCGCTCGAAGGGCAGTTCCTGGTGGGCGAACGCGCCGAGGGCGGCGGAGCGCACGCGTCCGAGCAACTCGGTGAACGTCGGGTTGCCGGAGGCGTCGTTGCGGATCGCGAGCGTGTTGACGAAGTAGCCGATGAGCTGCTCGACCTGGGACTGGCCGCGGTTGGCCACCGGGACCCCGACAACGACGTCCTCCTGCCTGCTGTACCGGTGCAACAGGGCGACGTACGCGGCGAGCAGCGTCATGAACGGGGTGGTTCCCGTGCGCCTGCTCAGGTCGCGCACTCCGTCCATCACCGAGGCCGGCAGCTGGAAGGGCCGCGAACCGCCGGTGGTGCCGAGCACCGCGGGGCGGGGCCGGTCGGTGGGCAGTTCGAGGATGGGTGCGGCGCCGTCGAGGGTCGTCCTCCAGTAGTCGAGTTCGGCCGCGAAGCCCGGCCCCGCGAGCTGTTTGCGCTGCCACGCCGCATAGTCGGCGTACTGGACGGTCAGTTTCGGAAGTGTGGCCTCGGTACCGGTCAGGTAGCTCTGGTACAGGGCGACCAGCTCGCCGAACAGCACCGATGTCGACCACAGGTCGGCGACGATGTGGTGCATGGTGAGCAGCAGGACGTGCTCATCGGGCGCCAGGCGCAAGAACTTCATCCGCATGAGCGGCCCGGTGCCCAGGTCGAAGGGGCGGGCGAACTCGCGGCGCGCGAGGTCCTTGACGCCCTCTTCTCCTTCGGTTCCGTGCAGGTGCTCGCACGCCTCGACCGTCATCTCCAGCTCGCCGGTCGGGTGCACGACCTGCACGGGCTCGCCGTCGGCCTCCTCGAACGTGGTGCGCAGCGACTCGTGCCTGCGGACGATCTCGGCGAGGCTGCGGCGCCAGATCTCCAGGTCGAGCGGCCCGTGCATGCGCACGGCCGCCGGAATGTTGTAGGCGGCGCTGCCGGGGTTGAGGCGGTCCAGGAACCACATGCGCTGCTGGGGGAACGACGCGGAGAACCGGCGCTCGCGTACCGGGGGCTGTTGGGCGCTCTTGCGCTGCAACCGCTCTGCCAGCAGCGCGCGCTTCTGCTCCGGCGTGAGGCTGGTCAGGTCGATGTCGGTCATGCGCCAGTCTCCTGATCGTTGAACTCGGCGGGGAGGAGGTTCTTGCACCTGCGCTGTGGTCCTCGCGGGTTGCGGTGTCGACGTCCGGTGGTGGGCGCCCTGCGTCTCGGCGGTCGGTGCCGACCATCCGGGGTGGCGCGCCTTTGCCCGCAGCGAGCAGCGAATCCGCTCACGTCGCGAGTCGTTGCGACTCGACCCGTGCGGTCCGTCGGTGGGTTGTGGGGCGAGTGCCTCGAAAGAGTGGAGCCGAAGACGGGAACAGGCCGCCACGATCGGCCTGTTGTCCGGGCTGCAGGTGCCTGTCTATCGATCGGTGATCGGCCTGTCCATGTTCGGCACCGTCACCGCAGGAGGGGCTGGGCTCAGTGCGTGAGACGGCGGGGCCGTGCCAGAGGATGGTCACTCTCGCGGCCGTGATGAGGCAACCGTGTGCGGCGAAACACGAGGTGGCGGGGGATGCCGGTCGGCATTGGCGGACGCGGACAGCGAAGGAGGCGCGGACACGGCCTCGCCGTGTCCGCGCCTCCTTGGCGCTCTTCTGCCGGGGGGTCAGGCGGTGCGGCCCCGCGCCCGGCGCAGCGGCCGCAGGATCAGCAGCACCGAGCCGGCCAGCACGAGCAGGCCGGCGAGCAGCGACGCGACACCGATCCAGGGCAGCCATCCGATCTTCGCCGCCACGGTCACGTGGCCGGCCGGTCCGCGCGACCCGTCGGCCTTCATGGCGACCGCGGTGACGTCACCGGACTTCACCGACCAGTTCAGCGTCTGTGCTCCCGGCCCGCTGGCCTTGGCGATCCACCCGTCGGCCTTGGCCGGCGGCGTCCCGGGCGTGCCGCCGGGGTGCTTGCTCTCGGTGTCGCCCTTGTCGCTCGAGTCATGGATGGTCACGTGCTGGACACCGTCCAGGTACTGGCGCACGTGCCCCTTGTCGGCGAGGCCGATGAACACCGCGTCGGAGGACCGGTCCGGCTTGAAGGTGATGCGGAGGTCGTCGTAGAGACCTCCCAGCTCCTTGTCGGCGCGCCAGCTCTCGGTCGTCATGGCGTAGGTGTCGGTGCGGTGCATGTACTTGTCGGTGCCCAGATCGATGTAGCCGTCGTCCTGGGAGGACATGTAGAGGGCCGTACCGCCCGCGCCGACGAGTGTCAGTGCGACGAGGGCCAGGAACGCGCCGACCACGACGGCGGTGACGCGTCCGGCCGTCCAGCCTTTGGAAGAGGTACGCACGTTCGCCCCCTTCAGGAAACCTTTGGCGCCGTTGTCGGTCACAAGTTCCTCCTCGGTCTGATCACCCGGTCACGAAAATCCGGGTGAGCGATATGTTTTGTGTGCGGACGGTCGTGCAGAGCCCACGTGGCTCACCGTAAGCGGAAGAAGGGCATCCGACATCAGGGGCATCCCCTAGGCCCGCATCAGGGAGATCCCTTACGAACTCGTGATCGGTCGAGAAATACGACGGGTCGCGGTGTTCAACTGGCTGGTTCGGCCAGTTGAACGCGGTGTGAAGTCACCTCGGGACGGTCGCTCCGCTTACGTCGTTTCCCGTTCCATGGGAAGTGAATCCATGTCTTTCTATGGTCCTTTTGTTACCCGCGCCGAAGCAATGCCCGCAGAGCGACGGCGGACCGGGCCCGCACGATGGCCGCTTCGCCTCGCGGGAGCGCTTCCTGACGCCTTGACACCATCGTGACCTGGCCATCAGCCCGGATCCACGGGCGATCGAGATCGTCCGGCCGACGTCACGGAGCAGCCCCGTGAAGGGCGCATCACCAGATTTTTCAAGCCGCATGAGATTCACGGATGATCCTTTCCATGCTCCCGATCGCCCGCTTTTCCGGCCCGGAGTGCGGCGGCCGGGCCCCGCCATGGGGCTCGCGGAAATTCGCTTGAATTCTGATACGCACCGGTTTCCCCGTTGTCCAACGCGAAAACGTCCCCCACGACGTTCACCGCTGGACGACAACCCCTGTGCCGGGCAATGGCCTTGGCCCCGAGTAACACATCTCCTGCCGCTCTCAAGTGCGCCTATAGAGCGTCTCCAGTGATTCTCCAGGACGCTCTGTCTCGCGACGGTGCCGTGTTGCCGACCGAGTCGATGCGGATGCGCGGCCCGTGGTGACGACGAGGCATCGCCCGTAGAACCGGCGGCGAGTCTCACCAATTCCCGCGAAAGGGCGGGACGTTCAACTGAACGAATCAGCCAGTTGAACATGGGAGCAAGTATCCGTGGTCGAAATTATGTCGGGTGCACCGCATACGAACCCTCTCCCCCTGGACTCCGTCGCGAGCGAAGTGCCAGCATTCATCCCGCACTTGCCTCCACGACTCGGCAAGGCGGCCCTGCCTTTTATCTCGCGAGAAATGCGAATCAACCGCGTCCGTTTCTCGCGGACTGAGCCGGAAAGAGGTCCGGAAACGATGGAGAAGATCCTCGATGCGATCCTCGCGGGAGAACTCGACGAGGTGGCCCATTTGCCGGTGCCCGACTTCTACCGAGGGGTGGTGCTGCACGCCGATGAGACGGCGATGTTCGAAGGACTGGAAAGCCGGGACAAGGACCCGCGCAGCTCGCTGCATCTGGAGGAGGTGGCCACCCCCCAGCCGGCCGCGGGTGAGGTGCTTGTGGCGGTGATGGCCAGCGGGATCAACCACAACACGGTGTGGTCCTCGATCTTCGAGCCGCTGCCGACGTTCGGCTTCCTCTCCCGTTACGGCCGCACCTCGCCGCAGGCGGCCCGGCACGACCTGCCCTACCACGTGCTGGGGTCCGACCTCTCCGGTGTGGTGCTGCGCTGCGGCGAGGGGGTGACGGGCTGGCAGCCCGGGGCCGAGGTGGTCGCGCACTGTCTGTCCGTGGAACTGGACCACCCCGACGGGCACGCCGACACCATGCTCGACCCCGAACAGCGGATCTGGGGGTTCGAGACCAACTTCGGCGGGCTGGCCGAACTGGCGCTGGTCAAGGCCAATCAGCTCATGCCCAAGCCGCGCCACCTCACCTGGGAGGAGGCGGCCGCGTCGGGTCTGGTGAACTCGACCGCGTACCGGCAGCTGGTGTCCGCGAACGGCGCCCGCCTCAAGCAGGGCGACACGGTGCTGATCTGGGGCGCCTCCGGCGGCCTCGGCTCCTACGCCACCCAGCTGGTACTCAACGGCGGGGCGACACCGGTATGTGTGGTGTCCAGTCCGCAGAAGGCGGAGGCGTGCCGGCGGATGGGCGCGGAGCTCGTGATCGACCGGAGCGCCGAGGGCTACCGGTTCTGGAAGGACGAGCACACACAGGACCCGCGCGAATGGCGCAGGCTCGGAGCTCGCATCAGGGAGCTGACCGGGGGCGACGACCCCGACATCGTCTTCGAGCACCCGGGCCGTGAGACCTTCGGCGCGAGCGTGTACGTGGCCCGCCGCGGCGGCACCATCGTCACCTGCGCGTCCACCTCCGGATATGAGCACACCTTCGACAACCGGTATCTGTGGATGCACCTCAAGCGCATCGTCGGTACCCATTTCGCGAACTACCGCGAGGCGTGGGAGGCCAACCGCCTCATCGCCAAGGGACTGGTGCATCCCACGCTGTCGGACGTGGTGCCGCTCGAAGGCACGTCCCAGGCGGTCCACGACGTGCACCACAACCTGCACCAGGGCAAGGTCGGGGTGCTGTGCCTGGCCCCTGAAGAGGGGCTCGGGGTCAGCGACGCCGCGCTGCGGGACCGTCACGAGGCGGCCATCAACAGGTTCCGCTCGCGGCCTGCGGGCGTCTGACACGTCGAGAGGTAACCCGGCGCGTCACGAAAGAAGACGCGCTTCCTCCGGGCGCGGCGCCAACTGCTTTTCCCCGAACGTTTCTTGACGGGTCGACGGGACCTGTTGGATGCTGACCGACGAATAGCGGAAATCGAACGGGGATGCGGCCGAATTTCGGATCGGCTCTCCTCGCCGCCCCTCCGGATCTCCAGATCCTCAGATCTCCGGATCTCGATTCAATTTCTTGGAATGGCTCCTTCGCCGAACGTGGCGGACAGCAGCCAGAAATCCAGCTGGAATGCGCGGCCGGGCCGCCTGTTTCCGTAAGAGTTCACGCAGATTTCGAGCATGGAGAGGACGGTCGGATGTCGGGCCGGGACGCACGATCGCTTGTCGACCATTTCCGCACGGTGTTGGGCGAGCACTCGCAGGAGCAGATCTTCCGTTTTCTCGTGGACGGCGAGGGCGAGCCGCAGGCGCTCGGCAACGCCGAACTGGACCTGAGGGCCCGCACGATCGCGGCGGCGCTGCAGGAACGCTTCCCCGCCGGGGAGCGGGCGCTGATCATGTGCCCGGCCGGACTGGACTACGTCACCTCGTTCTTCGCCTGCCTCTACGCGGACGTCGTCGCCGTGCCCGTCTACCCGCCGGACCCGGCGTTCCCGATGCGCACCCTGCCGCGGCTGACCGCCATCGTGGAGGACGCGGAGCCGGCGGTGGTCCTCGCCCCTGCCGCGACCATCGCCCTGGTCGACCGCTTCGCCGAACACGCTCCGGCGCTGCGGAACATCGTCTGGATCGCCGTCGACGACATCGACACCGCGGCCGCCGACGGCTGGCGCGCCCCCGGCACCGAACGCGACGACCTGGCGTTCCTGCAGTACACCTCCGGCTCCACCAGCAGCCCCAAGGGCGTGATGGTCAGCCACGGCAACCTGATGCACAACATCTCCGAGATGAACCGGCAGTTCTTCGGGAACGACCCCGACCAGCACATGGTGAGCTGGCTGCCGCCCTTCCACGACCTCGGCCTGATCATGGGCCTGCTCACCCCCGCGTACGGCGGATACCCGGTCACCTTCATGTCCCCGTACTCGTTCCTGAAGCGGCCGCTGCGCTGGCTGCGGGCCATCTCCGACGTCCGGGCCACCGCGAGCCCCGCGCCGAACTTCGCCTACGACCTCGCGGTGGCCAAGATCACCGAGCAGGACCGGCAGACGCTGGATCTGAGCTCATGGCGCGTCGCCCTCAACGGGGCGGAGCCGGTGCGCAAGCAGACCATGGACCGCTTCTCCCGCACGTTCGCCGAGTGCGGCTACCGGCCCACCACGCACGCCCCGTCCTACGGTCTGGCCGAAGCCACCCTGGTGGTGTCCACCGGGGACCCGGCCGCCGAGCCCGTCCACCGCGACCTGCGCACCGAGGCACTCCTCGCCGGTGTGGCCGAGACCGCGGGACCGGGCGAGGCGGCACGCAACCTGCCCAGTTGCGGCATCTCGTTCCAGGACCAGCAGGTCGCCGTCGTGGACCCGCAGACCCATGCCGCGCTGCCCGCGGGGCGGGTCGGCGAACTGTGGGTGGCGGGACCGAGCGTCGCGCGCGGCTACTGGCGCCGCCCCCAGGCCACCGAGGAGACCTTCCGGGCCCACCTCGACACCGGCGAGGGGCCGTTCCTGCGCACCGGCGACCTGGGTTTCGCCGACGGTGACCAGATCTATGTCACCGGCCGTATCAAGGACGTCGTCATCGTCGCGGGCCGCAACCACTACCCCCAGGACATCGAACGCACCGTGGAGAGCGTCGATCCGGGCCTGCGGGAAGGCTGCGGCGTGGCCGGCGCGCGCGAGATCGACGGTGAGGAACGGCTCATCGTCGTCCAGGAGTACCGCGGCAGCCGCTCGCCCGAGGACCGCGCACGGGTCATCGACGCGATACGCACCGAGGTCGCCCACGAGCACGGTCTTCAGCCGTTCATCGTCGCACTCACCCGCACCGGTACGGTGCCCAAGACCTCCAGCGGCAAGCTGCAGCGCGCGGCCTGCCTCGACGCGCTCCTGGCAGGAACCGCGGAGCCGCTCGCGCTGTGGCGCGCGGACGAGGCAAAAGCGGGCCGGGTGCCCGAGGAGGCACCGGGCGCGAGCAAGGACGTGACGGAGCGTCCCGCGCCAAACGCCCGCGAGATCGAACAGTGGCTGCGCCAGTCGCTGGCTGCCGCGACCGGACGACAGGTCGCCACCATCGATCCGGACGTGCCCTTCGCCGGCTACGGACTGCGTTCCGTCGAACTGGTCTCCATCGTCGGCGAGTTGGAGCAGCATCTCGGCGTTCCCCTGCAGCCCGGCATCGTCTGGGAACACCCCACCGCGGCCAAGCTCGCCGCCCACCTGGCAGGGTCGGCCGCCGACTCCCCGGCGCCCTCGCTCGCCGAGCCCGCCACCACCCTCACGGCCCCGGTGCCTGCCGCGGCGCCCGCCGGGGCAGCGGGGCAGGGCGCGGACGAGCCGATCGCCATCATCGGGATCGGCTGCCGCTTTCCCGGCGGGGTGGACGGCCCCGACAGCTTCTGGCAGCTGTTGACCGAGGGCCGCGACGCGGTCACCGAGGTTCCCGCCGACCGGTGGAGCACCGAGGAGTTCACCGACGCCGATCCGGCGGCCCCCGGCCGCACGACCAGCCGCTGGGGCGGTTTCGTCGAGGGCGTCGACCAGTTCGACTCGGGTTTCTTCGGCATCTCGCAGCAGGAAGCCGCCCGCATGGATCCGCAGCAGCGGCTGCTCGCGGAGGTCTCCTTCGAGGCCCTGGAGAACGCGGGCGTGCCCACCGCGTCGCTGTCCGGCACGCAGACCGGGGTGTTCATCGGCATCTCCACGTTCGACTACGCCACCGGCCAGTTGAACGACCTCGACGCCATCGACGCCTACACCGGAACCGGCAGCGCGCTGAGCATCGCCGCGAACCGGCTCTCGTATCTGCTGGATCTGCGCGGTCCGAGCATGGCGGTCGACTCCGCCTGCTCCTCCTCGCTGGTGGCCGTGCTCCAGGCGTGCACCAGCCTGAGCCGGGGCGACTGCGACCTGGCCGTCGCGGGCGGCGTCAACCTGGTGCTCTCCCCCGCGTTCGCCATCAACTTCAGCAAGGCGGGCGTCATGTCCGCCGAAGGCCGGTGCAAGCCGTTCGACGCGAGTGCCGATGGCTACGTGCGTTCCGAGGGCGCCGGCGTGGTGATACTCAAACCGCTCAGCCGGGCTCTGGCCGACGGCGATCCGGTACACGCCGTGATCCGCGGCGGCGCCGTCAATCAGGACGGAGCGAGCAACGGGCTGATGGCGCCCAACCCGAAGGCCCAGCAGGCAGTGGTACGTGCTGCCCACGCCAGGGCCGGGGTGCGCGCCGCGGACATCGCCTACGTGGAGGCGCACGGCACCGGCACCATCCTCGGGGACCCCATCGAGGCCAAGGCGCTGGGAGGTGTGCTCGGCGACGGTCGTGCCGCGGACCGGCCCTGCCTGATCGGCTCGGTGAAGTCCAACCTCGGCCACATGGAGGCCGCCGCCGGAATCGGAGGGCTGATCAAGACCGCCCTCATGGTCCGCCATCGCATGGTGCCGCCGACGCTGCACTACCGCGCGCCCAACCCGCACATTCCCTTCGACGAGCTCCCGGTCCGCGTCGCCGACACCCTTCAGCCGTGGCCGGCCACGGCTGCCCCGGCTCTGGCCGGCGTCAGTTCCTTCGGTTTCGGCGGCACCAACGCCCACCTGGTGGTGGAGGAACCGCCACCGGCCGCCGCTCCCGCCCACTCCCCCTCCGAGGGCGCCGCGCTGCTGACCGTCTCCGCCCGGGACGAGCAGGCCCTGCGTGATCTCGCCGCCCGTTACGCGGACAAGCTCACCGGCGCGACGCCCGTACGTGACGTCACGGCGGCCGCCGCGGTCCGCCGCACCCACCACGAGCACCGGCTGGCCTGCGTGGGCGCCGATGCCCCCGAACTGCGCACGGCGCTGGCCGCGTTCGGCCGCGGGGAGAGTGTCACCGGGCTCAGCACCGGGGTGCGCCGGGCCGGCCAGCAGTCGAAACCGGTGTTCGTCTTCTCCGGACAGGGGCCCCGCTGGTGGCCGCTGGCCGCCGAGCTGCTCACCGGTGACCTCGCCGCGGAGCAAGCCTTCAGCGCCGTACTGGAGCGGGCGGACACGCTGCTGCGCCGGCACACCGACTGGTCGCTCCTGGACCAGCTCGCAGCCGACCCGGCACGTTCCCGGCTGCTCGACACCGCGGTCGGCCAGCCCGCTCTCACCGCCGTCCAGATCGCGCTCGCCGCTCTGTGGCGCTCCTGGGGCATCGAGCCCGCCGCCGTCGTCGGACACAGCGTGGGTGAGATCGCCGCGGCCCATGTGGCGGGTGCGATCTCCCTGGAGGACGCCCTCCTGATCGCCCTGCACCGCGGCACGGCTCTGCACGCCGCCACCGGCAAGGGCCGGATGGCTGTCGCGGGCGTCTCCCTGGACGAGGCCCGCACGCTGCTCGCCGAGCGCGCCCCGGGGCCGGTGTGGATCGCTGCCGCCAACAGTCCCGGCTCCACCGTCTTCTCCGGCGAGAACGACGCCCTGGAGACGTTCGCCAAGTCCCTGGCCGACGACGGTCTGTACTGCAAGGTCCTCGAGTCCGTGGAGTTCGCCTCCCACTGCCCCCTGATGGAGCCCGTCGCCTCCGAACTGTGGCGGGTCCTTGCCCCCTTGCGGCCCCGGCCCACCGCCATCCCGATGATCTCCACCGGCACCGGGGAGATCGTGCCCGGTGACCGGCTCGACGCCGAGTACTGGGCGTCCAACCTCACCCGGCCGGTCTTGTTCGACACCGCCGTCACCGCGCTCGCCGACACCGGCCACAACGTGTTCGTCGAGGCGTCACCTCACCCGATGCTCACCGACGCCGTCACCGAACGCCTTGCCTCGTACGACGACGGGGTCGCCGTATCGTCCCTGCGCCGGGATCAGCCGGGCCGCGCCACCGTGCTCGGCGAACTCGGCCGCCTGTACACCGCCGGCCACCAGATCGACTGGAGGCGGGTGCACGGTCCCGCCGGGCCGATGACCGATCTGCCCGCCTATCCCTGGCAGCGCACCCGCAGCTGGCGCGAGCTGCGTCCGGCAGGCCGGTCCGCGCACCGTGGCCATCCGGCGCTGCGCGAGCGCACCGTGTCGGCGCTCTCACCGCACGCCGTCCACTGGTCGGCCCCGGTGGACCTCGCCGAGTTCCCCTACTTGACGGACCATCAAGTCGGTGGCAGTCCCGTGCTGCCCGCCGCCCTGATGCTGGACGCGGCGCTCGGCGCTGCCCGCGACCACCTCGACGACGGCGCTGTTCTGCACGATGTCGCCTTCACCCGGCTCTCCGTGGTGCCCGAACAGGCCGACGGGTCCACGCTGCAGCTCACGCTGGTGCCCGCGACGGCCGACACCGCGACGGTGCGCCTGTTCACCCGGTCCGGCGCCGGGGAGGACTGGACCGAAGCCGCACGGGCGGGCGTGCGCCGAACCGCTCCCGTCGCCACGGCCGAGCCTCTCGCCCCCGTCCGCACACGCTGTGCCACGTCGGTCCCGTCCGACGAGCACTACGCCGCCCTGCGCCACGCCGGGCTGGCGTACGGGCCCGCCTTCCAGGGCATCGAAGAGCTGTGGCAGGGCCGGGCCGAGGCCGTGGCCCGGCTTCGCGAGCGGAGCGCCCTGACCACCGACCGCGGCAAGCACCCTGTGCACCCGGTCGTGCTCGACAGTGCCCTGCAGGTCCTCAGTGCCGCCCTCGACGCACAGGACCAGCCTCTGGACGCGACGTACGTGCCGGTGGCCGTCGGCGGCTTCACCCTCGTCGGCGACCAGGTCGCCCCCCGCTGGGCGCACGCCGCCGTCACGGCGCCGCAGCCCGGCGCCGACACGATCACCGGTGCTCGCGTCGTCCTGTACGACGCCGAGGGCGCCGCCGTCGGCGAGATCACCGACGTCACCCTGCAGCGTCTGGACCGCACCGAGACCGCGGACCCGCGCGACGAGGCTCTGCTCGATCTCGTCTGGCGCTCCACACCCGCGCCCGCCCCAGCCCTCCAGCAGCCGCCGGGCAGCTGGCTGCTCTTCGTCGACCAGGCCCGCACCACCGCGGGTCTCGCCGACGCGCTGCGCGCGCACGGCGCCACCTGCCGGACCGTCACCACCGGCCCGGCCTACCGCAAGGTCGGCCCGGACCACTACGAGATCGATCCGGGCAGCCGGGAGGACATCGCGGCGCTGCTGGCCGATCTCACCGCCTCGGGCACCGGCCCGGACGGCATCGTGCACGGCTGGTCCCTCGACATCGGCCTTCCCGAGGAGGGCGACGGCCGGCCACCGGCGAGCGCGGCCGGCGATGCCGGTCTGCCGGTGCTCCGTCTCGTGCAGGAACTCGCGCTGGCCGGTCAGGACCCCGCGCCCCGCCTCGTGCTGCTCACCCGGGGCGCCCAGCACGCCGCCGACGGGGACGAACTGAACGTCGGGCAGGCCCCGTTGTGGGGTCTGGCCCGGGTGATCGGACTGGAGCACACCGAACTGCGGAGCTCGGTCATCGATTTGGACCCGGCCAGGCCCGCGGAGGAAGGCGCGCTCCTGCTCGCCGAGGTGCTGGGCTCCGGCGACAACGACCAGGTCGCTCTGCGGGGCGCTGTCCGTCTGACGCCCGCACTGCAGCCCTGGGCGCCCACCGACGATCCGGGCCAGGGCCCTCGCCCCGCCTGGAACTTCGACGCCGCACGCGACGGGAACCACCACCTGCTGGCCGCCCGTCCCGGCAGTCTCACCAGCCTCCGCCCCACCTGGTGGCACCGCACTCCGCCGGGTCCGGGTCAGGTCGAGGTCGAGGTCACCGCCGCGGGCCTGAACTTCAGTGATGTGCTCAAGGCCCTCGGCTCCTACCCGGGTGCCGAAGGGGTCGTGCCGCTCGGTGCCGAATGCGCCGGCCGGGTCACCGCTGTCGGTGAGGGCGTCAGCGCGCCACAGGTCGGCGACCGGGTCATCGCCGCCGGCCCCGGCAGCATGGCGGCCTTCATCACGCTCGACGCGCAGTTGGTGGCCCCCGCTCCCCCGGCACTCGACGACGAGCAGGCCGCCGCCGTGCCCATCGCGTTCCTCACCGCCGTCCACGGCCTGGAGCGGTTGGCCCGGCTCGGCGAGGGCGAGAGCGTCCTCGTCCATTCCGCGACCGGAGGTGTCGGGCTCGCCGCACTCCAGGTCGCCCGCCGCCGCGGTGCCCGCGTGTTCGCCACGGCCGGCACTCCGGCCAAGCGGGATCTGCTGCGCGGTCTCGGTGTCGAGCACGTCATGGACTCCCGCACCCTCGACTTCGCCGAGGAGATCAGGGCGCTCACCGGCGGCCGCGGGGTCGATGTGGTCCTCAACTCCTCGTCCGGCGAGGCACTGGTCCGCTCCCTGGATCTGGTCGCGCCCGGTGGGCGCTTCGTGGAGATCGGCAAGCGCGACATCTACGACAACAGCCACATCGGCCTGGAGTTCTTCAAAGGCAACCGGGCCTTCATGGCCGTCGACCTGGAGCACACCATCCGCGAGGAGCCGGAGCGGGTCGCCGGCTTGTTCGCCGACGTCGTCGAGGGCTTCGACCGCGGGGAGTTCACGGCCCTGCCCATCACCACGCACCCCTTCGCCGACGCCCCCGCGGCCTTCACCGCGATGGCCAAGGCCCGCCACACCGGCAAGCTCGTACTGCTACCGGCTGCCAACGAATCGGTGACGACCGCTGTGGGCGCCGCACCGGTGCGCCCCTCCGGCACCTATCTGATCACCGGCGGCCTCGGCGCGCTGGGCCTGGAGACGGCCCGCTACCTCGTGGGCCAGGGCGCCCGCCATGTGGTCCTGGTCGGCCGCAATGCCCCGGGACCGCATGCCGAGGCCGTCCTCGCCGAACTGCGTACCCGGGCCGAGGTCGTCGTCACCGCCGCCGATGTGTCCCGACGCGGCGCGGTGGACGACCTGCTCGCCCGCCTGGACGGCTCCCTGCCGCCCCTGGCCGGCGTCGTGCACGCCGCGGGCATTCTCGACGACGGCCTGCTCACCGGCCTTGCCCCGGAGCGGTTCCGGTCAGTCGCGGGCCCGAAGTCGGCCGCTGCCTGGCATCTGCACCAGGCCACGTCGGACCGCGACCTCGACTTCTTCGTCCTGTACTCCTCGGCCGCCGCCGTTCTCGGCTCGGCCAGTCAGGGCAACTACGCGGCGGCGAGCGCCTTCGTCGACGCGTTGGCCCATCACCGGCGCTCCCTGGGCCTGCCCGCGCTGAGCATCGACTGGGGCCCCTGGGCACAGATCGGCCTCGCGGCCCACCCGGACCGCGGTGGGTCCCTGGCCGCCCGCGGCATCGAGAGCATCAGCCCCGATCAGGGCATCGCCGCTCTCGACCGGCTGCTGAGCAGCTCCGCCGCCCAGGTGTGCGTCCTGCCGCTGGATCACGAGCGGGTGCGCGGCCATCACGGCGGAGGCCTGCTGCGCACCCTCGTCGACGACGGGGGCCAGGACACGCAGGGTGCCGCGGGACCGCAGGACGAGATACGCCGCCTGATGCTCGCGGTCGAACCCGGCCGGCGCCGCAGGGCCGTACTGACCGAGCACGGGCGAGCGGTCGCCGCCCGCGTCATCGGAGCGGATCCGGCCAGGATCGACACCAGCGCCCCGATCACCGGCATGGGCTTCGATTCGCTGCTCTCCCTGGAGCTGCGCAAGTCCCTGGAGTCGTCGCTGGGCATCCAGTTGCCCTCCACCGTCACCTGGCGCTTCCCGACCATCGACGCCCTGGTGCCGTACCTGGCCGACCGGATGGGGATCCAGCTGGAGTCCCACCAGGAGCTGGGCGGGGACCGGGCAGACCCTCCCGCCGTTCCGGCAGGACCCGTACCGGCTTCCTCGGCCACCGAGAACGCCCACGGGATCGCCGCGGACGAATCCGTGGACCTCGACTCGATGTCCGCCGCGGAACTCGGAGCACTCCTGATGGCCAAAACCACACAGATCGACGAGGGGGCCCAGCGATGACGCCGGGACAGGACCTGACAGCGGCCGACACGCTCAAGCGCGCCTACCTGACGATGGAGCGCCTCCAGCGGCAGGTCGCGGAGTACGAGCGGGCACGCTCCGAGCCCATCGCCATCGTGGGCACCGGCTGCCGCCTCCCCGGCGGCGTGACCGACGCCGCCTCCTACTGGCGCATGCTGGCGGAGGGCACCGACACGGTGGGTCAGATACCCGCCGGGCGGTGGGACCACGAGTCGTTCTACGACGAGGAGGCCGGGAAGCCGGGGAAGGTCTACACCCGCTCCGGCGCGTTCCTCGACGACCTCGAGCACTTCGACCACGACTTCTTCGGCATCTCCCAGCGCGAGGCCGCGGCGATGGACCCGGCCCAGCGGCTGAGCCTGCGGGTGTGCTGGGAAGCCCTGGAGAACGCGGGTCACGCGCCGTCAGGACTGGCGGGCAGCCGTACCGGTGTGTTCCTGGGCGCGGCCTCCTGGGACTACATCACCGCCCAGTTGCGCCACCCCGAGGACGTCAGCGCCTACACCAGTTCCGGCGCCGCGATGTCCTTCATACCGGCCCGCATCGCCTACCTCCTCGATCTGCGCGGCCCGAACCTCACCGTCGACTCGGCCTGCTCCGCCTCGCTCCTGGCCGTCCACCAGGCGTGCCAGAGCCTGCGCCTCGGTGAATGCGACATGGCCCTGGCCGGTGGCGTCAACGTGGTGCTCTCACCGATGCTGATGATCTCCCAGTCGCAGTTCGGCTCGGTCTCCCGGCAGGGCCGCGCCATGACCTTCTCCGACAGCGCCGACGGCTATGTCCGCGGCGAGGGCTGTGGCGTGGTGGTACTCAAGCGGCTGTCCGACGCCCTGCGTGACAAGGACCGTGTGCTCGCGGTCGTGCGCGGCGGCGCGGTCAACCAGGACGGCCGGAGCGCGGGTATCACCGCGCCGAACGGCGCCGCGCAGCGCGATGTGTTCCAGCGCGCCCTGGACGCGGCGGGAGTGCGGGCCGATCAGGTCGGCTACATCGAGACCCACGGCACGGGCACCCGCCTCGGAGACCCCATCGAGGCCGAGGCACTCGCCGATGTGTATGGCCGCGAGCACGGATCTCCGGTCTATCTCGGCGCCGTCAAGACCAACATCGGCCACCTGGAGGCGGCCGCCGGCATCGCGGGGCTCATCAAGGCCGCGGTGTGCCTGGAGCGCGGCGAGATCCCGCCGAACCTGCATTTCGACCGGCTGAACTCCAACATCTCCTTCGACGGCACGACCTTCCAGGTGCCCACCTCTCTGACCCCGTGGCCGCACACCGACGGCCGCCGGACGGCCGCGGTCAGCAGTTTCGGGCTGAGCGGCACCAACGTCCACCTGATCCTGGAGCAGGCGCCGCAACCGTCGGCGCCGCCCGCCGAGGACGACCGCAGGCCCGCCTCGGTCCTGGCGCTGTCCGCCCGCAGCGAGAGCGCGCTCACCGCGCTCGCCGGCCGCTACGCCGACCGTCTTGCCGACGAGGGCACCTCACTGGCGGACGTGTGTCACGCGGCGGGCACCGGCCGCTCCCACTTCCGGCACCGTCTCGCCGCCGTCGGCTCCAGCCGCGAGGAGGTCGCCGGTCAGCTCGCCGCCTTCGCCCGCGGCGAGAGCGCGCCCGGCCTGGCGCAGGGTGAGGGGGACAACTCCGAGGTCGTGTTCGTCTTCACGGGCCAGGGAGCCCAGCGTCCCGGAATGGCCCGAAGCCTGTACGACACTCAGCCCACGTTCCGGCGGGCGGTCGACGAATGCGCCGAGATCCTGCTCCCGCTGCTCGAAAAGCCGCTGCTGTCCGTCCTGTTCCCCGACGACGCCGACGACCAGCAGATCAACGACACCGCCTATGCCCAGCCCGCCACGTTCGTCGTCGAGTACGCCATGGCCGAGCTGTGGCGGTCCTGGGGCATCACGCCCGCCGCCGTGCTCGGCCACAGTTTCGGCGAGTGTGTCGCGGCCTGTGTGGCGGGGGCCATGTCCCTGCGGGACGGGCTGACCTTCGCGGTGGAACGCGCCCGCCTCATCCAGGAGTTCTCGCTGCCCGGCACCATGGCCGCGATCTTCGCATCCGAGGAGGAGGTCGCCGCCGAGCTCGCCGCGCACCCGGGGCGGATCGCCATCGCCGCGGTCAACGGCCCCGCGAACATCGCGGTCTCCGGCGAGCGTGACCTCGTCGAGGCCGTGTGCGCCGCGTTCAGCGCCCGCGGTGTCAAGGCCAAGCGGCTGCACATCGCGTCGGCCGGACACTCCCCGCTGATGGACCCCGTGCTCGAGCCGCTGCGCCGCGCTGCCCAGCAGATCACTTTCACCGCCCCGCGCATTCCCCTGATCTCCAACGTCACCGGCGAGTTGTGGCCCTGGGACAAGGCGCCGGATCCCGACTACTGGTGCCGGCACGTCCGCGGAACCGTCCGGTTCACCGACGGTGTGCGCACCCTGCGGTCCATGGGTTATCACACCTTCGTGGAGGTCGGCCCCGCCCCCACGCTGCTGGGCGTGATCAGCGACGCCCTGCCGCCGGGCCACGACGACCTGCTGCTGCCCAGCCTGCGGCCCAAGCAGGACGACTGGGAGGTCCTGCTGGGCACGGTGGCCGAGCTGTACGCGGCCGGCGCCCCCATCGACTGGACCGGCTTCGACCGCGACTACACCCGCGCCAACGTGGCCGTGCCCACGTACCCGTTCGATCCGGTCCGCTGCTGGCAGCCCCCGCGCCCGTGGGACGGCACCGCGGCGGCGCCCGCCGAGGACAGGGGCGACGCGCCGGCCGTGAACGGCTCCGGTGACCGCCGCTCCCGCTCCAGCCGCCGGTCCTCGCGCGGCCGGCGCCGCGCGAGCCGTATCTCCACGGCCGCCGAGCTGCTGGCGCTGGGTGAGACCGAGCGTCTCGACACCCTCTGCGCCCAGTTCGTGCTCAGCGTCAAGGACGTCCTGGGCTCCGCTTCCACCGATGTCGGCGTGGACGATCCGCTGACCGGCTTCGGCCTGGACTCCCTGATGGCCGTCGAACTGCGCAACGAGATCCAGAGCAGGCTCGGCCTGACCCTGCAGATCACCGACTTCCTGGGCGGCGCGACCATCGCAAGCGTCGCCAGGAGCATCGTCAAGGAGCTTGCCGTGATCGGTGGCAGCGGCTTGGCGGGCACAGGGCACGACGGCTCCGGGGCACCCGCTGCGATCCAGCGAATGCCCCGGGCCGTCGATGCCGCAACGGCACTACTCGACGAACTGACCAGCTCCGCTTCCGCGTCCGGCCAGGAGAAGCACTCGTGACCGATGACCTCGCCGGGCGCCTCGCCGCCCTGACTCCCGAAGAGCGGGCCCGGTTCGACGCCCTGCTCGCCGAACACTCGGCCGAGGTGACGTTCCCGCTGGCCGTACTGCAGCGCGGCACGTGGTTCCTCGAACAGCTCCGGCCCCGCAACCCCGGCTACATCGTTCCGGGCGCCGTGCGCGTCGAAGGCCCCATCGACACCGGCCTGCTGCGTACCGCCGTCGCCGAGATCGTGCGGCGGCACGAGGCCCTGCGCACCACCTTCCAGTCGCGGGACGGCGCGCCGGTCCAGGTCGTCCACCATCACCTCGCGATCGATGTCCCGGAGACCGACCTCAGCGACCCGCACCACACCGATGCCGACCGCCAGAAGTGGATCGACGACGCCCTCGCCGAACCCTTCGACATCGACACCGGCCCGCTGCTGCGGGTGCGCCTGCTGCGTACCGGGCCCGACCGGTCGGTGCTGGTCGTCGCGATGCATCATCTCGTCTCGGACCGCTGGTCCCTCGCGGTCTTTCTGAACGAACTGTCCGAGCTGTACGAGGCGTTCGCCGCCGGCTCCACTCCACAGCTGGGTGAACTCGCCATCCAGTACGGGGACTTCGCCTCCTGGCAGCAGCAGCAGATCGGCGGTGACGGCTGGCGGCAGGGCCTGGCCTACTGGCGCGAGCATCTCGCCGGCGCGCCGGCCGTACTCGACCTGCCCACCGACCGGCCCCGCCCGGCCGTGCAGGGCTTCAACGGCGGCTCCGTGCCCGTCGATCTGCCGCCCGCTCTGATCGGTGAACTGGCCGCGCTGGCCGGGCGGCATGGGGCGACGCCGTACATGGCGCTGCTCACCGTCTTCAAGATTCTGCTGCACCGCTATACCGGCCAGGACGACCTCGTCGTCGGTGTGCCCACCGCGCTGCGTGGGCACGCCGAGGTCGAACCGCTCATCGGCTACTTCGTCAACACCTTGCCCATCAGGGCGGACCTGTCCGGCGGCCCCAGCTTCGAAGCGGTCCTCACCCGCGTCCGCGACGCCTGTTTCGGCGCGTACGCCCACCAGGACATTCCTTTCGAACTGATCGTCGCCGACCTCAACACCGCCCGGGATCTCAGCCGTCCTCCGGTGTACCAGGTCAGCTTCAGCTACGGCCGGGAACCGGTGCCGACGCTCGCCATGGCCGGCGCCCGCCTCACCCGGCTGCCGGTCCGGAGCGAAGGTGCCCGCTTCGATCTGGAACTGCAGGCGTTCGACACGGACGGGGGTGTCACCGGCTGGTTCGAGTACGACCGCGACCTCTTCGACGAGGAGACCGTCGTGCGCCTCGCGGGTCACTTCCGTCGCCTGATCGAGCAGATCGTGGCCCGCCCCGACGCTCCCGTCGCCGACCTGGACCTCCTCGACGCGGCGGAACACCACCGCGTCGTCAGCGAGCTCAACGCCACCGACCGGCAGTGGCCCGACGGGCTGGTGCACGAACGCATCGAGGAGCAGGCGCGCCGCACCCCTGACGCCGAAGCCGTCCGCTACGCGGGTACGTCGCTGACCTACGCCGAGCTGAACGAGCGGGCCAACCGTCTCGCTCACCTGCTGTGCGGACGCGGCGTGGGCCGGGACGTCCTCGTCGGCGTGGCCGCGGAACGCTCCCTGCAGCTCGTGGTCGCCCTGCTGGCCGTCCTCAAGGCGGGCGGGGCGTACGTCCCCCTCGACACCGGGCTGCCGCCCGCCCGGCTGGCCGCCATCGTCGAGGACGCCCGGCCCCCCGTGGTGCTCACCCACGGCGGTTCGGCCGGCCGGCTGCCCGAACTCGACTGCCCCGTGCTGCGCATGGAGGATCTCGACGCCGAACTGGCCGCGCAGTCCCCGGAGAATCCGGACGCGGCCGTGGACGGCGAGGACCTGGCGTACGTCATCTTCACCTCCGGGTCGACGGGTCGGCCCAAAGGCGTGATGAATGTGCACGCCGCCCTGCGCAACCGGCTGCTGTGGATGCAGGACGCCTACGGCCTGGACGCCTCCGACCGGGTGCTGCAGAAGACGCCGTTCTCCTTCGACGTGTCGGTGTGGGAGTTCTTCTGGCCCCTGATGACCGGTGCCGCCCTCGTGATGGCCCGGCCCGACGGGCACCGTGACAGCTCCTACCTCGCCGAGACGATCGCCGCGGAGCAGATCACCACGATCCACTTCGTTCCGTCCATGCTGCAGCTCTTCCTGTCCGAGCCGCCGGATCGCTCGGCGGGTCTGCGGCGCGTCTTCTGCAGCGGCGAGGAACTGTCCCGCGACCTCCACGACCGCTTCCTCGGCCTGCACACGGCCGAGCTGCACAATCTGTACGGCCCCACCGAGGCCGCGATCGACGTCACCGCCTGGCACTGCCGGCCGCAGGACGACCCCCGCCCGGTCCCCATCGGCCACCCCATCGCCAACACCCGCATGTACGTGCTCGACCGCCACGACCGGCCTGTTCCGGCCGGAGTCGCCGGTGAGCTGTGCATCGGCGGACGGGGGCTGGCCCGCGGCTACCTGAACCGCCCGGAACTGACCGCCGAGCGCTTCACGGACGACCCGTTCGTCCCCGGGGCCCGTATCTACCGCACCGGCGACCTGGCACGGCACCGCGCGGACGGCGCGCTGGAGTTCCTGGGCCGTCTCGACCACCAGGTCAAGCTCCGTGGCCAGCGCATTGAACTGGGTGAGATCGAGGCCGTGCTGACGCGGCATGGCGCCGTGCGCGAAGCAGTGGTGGTCGCCCACGAGCACTCCCCCGGCGATGTCCGGCTGGCCGCCTATGTCACCCCCGCGCGCGCCGACAGGCCCGGAGCCGGTGATCTCGCCTCCCATCTGCGCGAGCAGCTGCCGGAGTACATGGTCCCTGCCTCCTTCACCGTGCTCGACGCTCTGCCACTGACGCCCAGCGGCAAGACGGACCGCAAGGCTCTGCCTGTGCCGCAGACCGACCGGCCCGACCTCAGGACCCGGTTCGTCGCCCCCAAGGACGGCCTGGAGCAGACGCTTGCCGACATGTGGCGCGGTCTGCTGGGTGTCGAGCGCGTAGGGCTGCGCGACAACTTCTTCGACCTCGGCGGGCACTCCCTGCTCATGGCCGAGTTCCGGACCGCTCTTGCCTCAGCGCTCGGCCACGAACTGACCATGGTCGAACTGTTCCAGCACCCCACCATCGAATCCCTCGCCGGCCGCCTCGGCGGCACGCGCGGCACGCCCGGGGCCGCCGGCCAGGGCGCCAGGCAACGCGCACAGAACCGACGTCAGTCCCGTAACCGGCGGCAACAGGCGGCCGAACGCCGGGCTTCCTCTCGCGGAGACAGGTGATCCACGTGGCACAGCAACACCAGGAGCAGGGCCAGGAGCAGGGCCAGGACCTCGATCGCATTGCCATCATCGGCATGGCGGGCCGCTTCCCCGGCTCGGGCGACGTGGAGGCCCTGTGGACCAATCTCGAACAGGGCCGCGAGGGCATCACCGTCTTCACCGACGAGGAACTTGCCGAAGCCGGCGTGGACCCCGAACTGCTGGCCCGGGACGACTACGTACGGGCCAAGGGCGCGCTGGATGACGCCGACCTGTTCGACGAGGGCTTCTTCGGCTACAGCCCACGCGAGGCCGAGCTCCTCGACCCCCAGCACCGCGTCTTCCTCGAATGCGCCTGGCACGCACTGGAGTCCGCCGGTGTCGACCCGGCCCGCTTCGACGGCCGCATCGGCGTCTTCGCGGGCGCGGGCCTCAACACGTATCTGTTGTTCAACCTCATGAACAACCAGCAGGTCCTGGACGCCTCCGGCATGTACCAGGTGATGCTCGCCTCCGACAAGGACTTCCTGGCCACGCGTGCCGCGTACAAGCTGGGCCTCACGGGTCCGGCGATCACCGTCCAGACGGCCTGCTCCACCTCTCTGACCGCGGTGCATCTCGCCTCCCAGAGCCTGCTCAACGGCGAGTGCGACATCGCCCTGGCCGGCGGCGTGTCCGTGAGCTCCCCGCTGCACGGCGGCTACACGTACGAGCCCGGCGGCATCCTCTCCCCGGAAGGCACCTGCCGGGCCTTCGACGCCGATGCCGAGGGGACGGTGCCCGGCAACGGAGTCGGCATCGTCGTCATGCGGCGCCTCGCCGACGCCCGAGCCGACGGGGACAGCATCGACGCGGTCGTCCTGGCCAGCGCCGTCAACAACGACGGTTCGCTGAAGGCCGGTTACACGGCGCCCGGCGTCGACGGCCAGGCCGAGGTCGTCGCCGAGGCGCTGGCCCTGGCCGACATCGACCCCGCCACCGTCGGCTACGTCGAGACCCACGGCACCGGTACGCCGATCGGCGACCCCATCGAGCTGGCCGCTCTCACGCGTGCCTACGGCACGGGCGCCGACGACCGGGACCGCTGTGCCATCGGCTCGGTCAAGAGCAACGTCGGTCATCTCGACGCCGCCGCCGGTGTGACCGGACTGATCAAAGCGGCTCTCGCCCTCAAGCACGAGGCCATCCCGCCGACCCTGCACTGGGAGCGGCCCAACCCCGGCCTTGAGCTGGAGTCCGGCCCGTTCTACGTGAACACCGCGTTGCGTGCCTGGCCGCGCGAGGACGAGCCGCGCCGGGCCGGAGTCAGCTCCTTCGGCATCGGCGGCACGAACGTCCATGTCGTCCTGGAAGAGGCCCCGGCCGAGCAGCCGCGACAGCGCGCCGACGGAGCGGGCGACGCCACGGCGCAGGTCCGTCCCCAGCTGCTGCCGCTGTCGGCGAAGTCGGCGCCCGCGCTCGCCGAGGCCGCCGGGCGCCTGGCCGATCATCTGGAGGCAGCTCCGGACGTCGCCCTGGACGCCGCCGCCCATACCCTGGCCCACCGGCGAGCCCAGTTCGCCCACCGGGGCGCCGTCGTCGCCTCCACGACCGGCGAGGCGGTCTCCGCGCTGCGGCGGCTGGCACAGGCCCCGCCCCCGGTCGCCTCCTCGGACGACGCTCCGGTCGCGTTCCTCTTCCCCGGGCAGGGCGCGCAGTACCCCGGGATGGCCCGCGGCCTGTACGACCGGCAGGGCGTCTTCGCCTCCGAGTTCGACCGCTGCGCGGAGCTGTTCACCCCGTACCTGGGTGAGGACCTGCGTGCCTTGGTGCTCGGCTCGGACGACCCGCGGAACGCCGAACGGCTGCGGCAGACGCGGCTGGCCCAACCGGCTCTGTTCTGCGTGGAGTTCGCCCTGGCCCGGCAATGGCAGTCGATGGGTGTCGAGCCCCGCGCCATGGCCGGTCACAGCATCGGGGAGTACGCCGCCGCCTGTCTGGCGGGCGTGTTCTCGCTGGAGGACGCCGTGCGTCTGGTCGCGGCCCGCGGCCGGCTCGTCCAGGAGATGCCGCGCGGCGCCATGCTCAGCGTCTTCCTTTCCGAGGACGAGACCGTCGCCCGGCTGGGAGAGGGACTGGCCCTCGCCGCCGTCAACTCCACGGCGCTCACCGTGGTCTCCGGCACCCCGCAGGCCGTCGATGCCTTCGAGCAACGGCTCAAGGACGAGGGCGTGGGATGCCGTCGCCTGCACACGTCGCATGCTTTCCACTCCCCTGACATGGACGGTGCTGTGGCCCCGTTCGTCGACGAGGTCCGTGCCGTCACCTTGCGTCCGCCGGAGATTCCCTTCCTGTCGAACGTGACGGGCACCTGGATCACCACCGAGGAGGCGACCAGCCCCGACTACTGGGGCACGCATCTGCGCCTGCCGGTCCGGTTCGGTGACGCGCTCGATGTGCTGCTCGCCGACCCCTTCCTCGTCCCGGTGGAGATCGGCCCCGGCCAGAACCTGGCCAACTTCGTGCGTGCCCACCGGTCCTGGACGCCGGATCGCACCGTCGTGGGTTCCCTGCCCCGTCCCGGTGAGCGCGCCGCCGACGACGCCGCCCATCTGCTCAGCGGCCTGGGGGCAGCGTGGAGCGCCGGTGTCCGCGTTGCCTGGGAGTCCGTCCTGGGCCCCGACGGCCACCGCCCCGTATCCCTGCCCGGCTATCCCTTCCAGCGGCGGCGCTACTGGGTCGAGCCCTCCGGCCGGCCTCGCGCGTTGCGGGGCGCGGAGCCTGCCCGCGCCACCGCGGACAACTGGTTCTACGCTCCCGTCTGGCAGCGCCTGGCCCTGCCCGTCCGGAACGCGGCCGCTGCCACGGGCGACACCTGGATCGTCCTGGGCGCGGGGCTCGACCTCGGTGACGCCGTCGCCGACCATCTGGCCGCCTCCGGCGACCGCGTCGTGCGCGTCACCGCGGGCACCACCCTGGAACACACCGGCGAGGATGCCTGGATCCTGGATCCCGCCGAACGAGACCACCTGGCGGCGCTCGCCTCGTCCCTGGCCGTGCCCCCCGTCGCGGCCGGGGACGGGCAGCGCATTCGCTTCATCCACCTGTGGAGTACCGCTGAAGGGCCCGCGAACGGCGCGGCCCTGGCCCGCGCGCGGCTGGACGCCTCGCGCCGCACCGGCTTCGACAGCCTCTTGGCGCTGGCCCAGGCCCTGGGCTCCGAGCGGCTGCCCGCACCGGTCACCCTCGATGTGCTGTGCGACGGGGTGTACGACGTCACGGGTGATGAAGCGTTGAAGCCCGAGCACGCTCTGCTGCTCGGTGCGGCCACGGTGATCCCCCAGGAGACCGCGGGCATCACCTGCCGTGTCCTGGACATCACGGGCGCCGCCACGGACGAGCAGGCTGTGGACACCGTGCTCAGCGCTTTCCACAGCACCACCAGCACTGAACTCGCCGTGCGCGGACGCCACGTGTGGGCCCGTGCCTTCGACCGGGTGGATTGGATCGCCGACGGCGACGAAGAGCGCACCGCCCTGCGCGAGGGCGGCGTCTACCTCATCACCGGCGGCCTCGGCGGCCTGGGACTGGCGCTCGCCGAGCAGGTGGCGAGCGCTGTCGACCGGCCCGTTCTCGGTCTGCTGGGCCGTTCCAAGTTCCCGGCGCCCGCCGCCTGGGACGCCCACCTCGCCGCGCACGAGGACAGCGATGCCACCAGCATCCGTATCAAGCGGCTGCGGCACCTCGAATCGCTCGGCGCTCGCCTGGTTCTGCTGCGCGCCGATGTCACCGACGAGAAGGAGATGCGCCGGGCCGTCGGCGAGTTGCGGGCCCTCGCAGGCCCCCTCAACGGCGTCGTGCACGCCGCGGGCCTGCCCTCTCAGGGCATGATCGTCACCAAGTCACCGGCCGACGCGGGGCAGGTGCTCGCCGCCAAGACGCACGGGGTGCTCGTCCTGGACGAGGTCTGCCAGGAGGACGGCCTCGACTTCATGTTGCTCTGCTCGTCGGTGACCGCCGTCCTCGGCGGCCCCGGCCAGAGCGACTACGCGGCTGCCAACGCCTTCCTCGACGCGTGGGCCCAGTACAAGCGCCGCGAGAGCGGGCTTCCCGTCACCGCGGTGGGCTGGGACACCTGGCGGGGCGTCGGTATGGCCGCCGGTCTTGACTCCCGGTTCGGCCTGGACTCCGGCACCCCGCTCGACAGCCATCCTCTGCTGCGGCGCCTGGTGCGCTCCACCCCCACGTCCCGCACCTACGCCACGGTCCTCAGTACCGAGGACAGCTGGATCGTCGCCGATCACCGCATCCAGGATTACGGCCTCGTCCCGGGTACCGCCTACCTCGAACTGGTCCGGGCCGCCGTCGCCGAACAAGCGGCCGGGCGGGACATCGAGATCGGCGACGTGCAGTACATGATCCCTGTCGTCGTTCCCGACGGGCAGAGCCGCGAGGTCTTCACCACCATCGAAGAACGCGAGGGCCGGTGGCACTTCGCGGTGCAGAGCCGCACCGGCGCACCCGGAGCGGTGGCCTGGACCGATCACGCACGCGGCACGGTCGCCTTCCCGGAACCCGTGGAGGAGACCGTGCGGGACCTGGACGAGCTGCGCGCCGGCTGCGCGGTGACGGAGGTCCTGGACACCGACGAGTCCATCAAGCTGGGGCTCCGCCTGGACCGGTTCGAGAAGGGCGGGCCGATCGAGTTCTCGTTCGGGCCCCGTTGGCGGTGCATGCGGGAGATCCAGGTCGGACCCGAGCGGGTGATGGCGACCTTGCGACTCGACGAGGAGTACCACGGTGACCTCGACCACTACCTGCTGCACCCGGCCCTGCTCGACGCGGCCGGCGGCACCGCGCGCGTCCACGCCCCCGACACGTACTATCTGCCGTTCAGCTATCGCAGCCTGCGCTTTCACCACGGCCTGACCAGCACCGTCCACGCCTATGTGGAGGTGAAGGGCGCCGGGGACACCGCGGGCGAGACCAGTACGTGCGACATCGAGATCCTCGACCCGGACGGGCGGCTGCTGGTCCGGATCGGTGACTTCACCATCAAGCGGATCAACGACCTGGAGGGTCTGCGCGAGCAGATCACGCGTGCCGCCCAGGCTCCGGCGGCCGAGGTGGACGACGCGCCTTCCGCGGATGCGGGCTCCGGGGTCCTGCGCACCCTCGCCGAGGGGATCACCGAGGGCCAGGGCAAGGACGTCTTCGCCCGGCTCCTCGCCGCTCCCGGGCTGCCGAGCCATCTCCTCGTCTCGCACCGCGACTTCACCGCCGTGCGCGAGCTGGCCAGGTCCTTGACCCCCGAGCTGCTGCAGCAGGAAATGGAGCAGCTCGCTCCGCCCGGCGCCAGCCATCCCCGCCCGGACCTGGAAACGCCGTACGTGGCTCCCCGCTCGGCCCGTGAGCGGGAGGTCGCCGAGGTCTGGCAGGAGATCCTGGGCGTGAACGGGGTCGGCGTCGACGACGACTTCTTCGCCCTCGGTGGCCACTCCTTGGCCGCGGTCCAGATCGGCACCCTTCTGAGGAACCGGCTCGGAGCCGAGCTCGACCTGCGGGCCTTCTTCGAACAGCCCACGGTCGCGCACACCGCCGACCTGCTGGAGGCGGGCCCCCGGCCGGCTGCCGACCGCTTGGAGAACCCCATCGAGGTGCTCAGCCGCGACGAGCCGTCAACGGACCTGGACGCGCTGGCCGAGCTGTCCGACGACGAAGTGGAAGAGGAGCTGCGCCGCCTGCTGACAGGGGAGGACCTGGCCACGGAAGACCAGGAGGGCCGGGCATGAGCACCGCACCCGACCCGGCCGGGACACCGCAGGGCGCCCCGGTGGCGCTGGTGGCGGGCGGCTCCCGCGGAATCGGCCGCGCCGTGGCGCTGCGACTCGCCGAGGACGGCTTCGACGTGGCGGTGTGCTACGCCTCCGACACGGCCGCCGCGGAGAGCCTGGAGAAGGAGATCGGCGCGCTGGGCCGGCGCACGTATGTGCGGCGGACCGATGTCGGCGACAGCCTCGCGGTGGAGGAACTCATCGACGGCATCGAGCGGAATCTCGGGCCGGTCTCCGCGGTGGTCACCTCGGCTGCCGTGCTGCGTGACGGTCCGCTGGCGGCGATGGAGGACGACGACTGGAGCGACGTCCAGCGCGTCAACCTCGACGGGACGTACTACGTCTGCCGGACCGTCATCAACGGAATGATCGAGCGCCGGCGCGGTGCGATCGTGACGATGTCCTCCATCGCCGGTCTGTACGGCAACGCCGGACAGACCAACTACGCCGCGTCCAAGGCCGGGATCATCGGGTTCACCAAGTCCCTGGCCCGCGAGGTCGGCCGGTACGGGATCCGGGCGAACGTGGTCGTGCCCGGCTTCGTCGCGACCGACCCGGTCATGGAGCTGCCGGGCGACCTGCGGGAGCAGTTCCGCCAGCGCATTCCGCTGGGCCGGTTCGGTGAGCCGCACGAGGTGGCCGACCTGGTCTCGTTCCTGCTTTCGGACCGGGCCGCGTACATCACCGGCACGACGTTCCAGATCGACGGCGGCGTGGCTGTCTGACCTGCGCGGACCCACTGCGCACGGAACACGACCAAGGAGAAGCACACCATGCGCAACCCGTGGTTTGCCCAGTCGGAGCCGAGGGACGAGGCGGGGGTCCGCCTCTTCTGCCTCCCGTACGCGGGCGGCAACGCTTCGGCATACCGGACCTGGCACGACCTGACCCCCGATCACGTGCACGTGCACGCGCTGGAGCTGCCCGGCCGCGGTGCCCGCTGGAGCGAGTCCCCGGTGAGCAGGATGCCGTTGCTGACCGAGCTGCTGGCCGACGTCCTGGCGGAGCATCTGGACCGGCCCTACGCCCTGTTCGGCCACAGCATGGGCGGTCTGATCGCCTTCGAACTCGCCAGGACCTTGCGCGAGCGGGGCCTGCCTCAGCCGGCGCATCTCTTCGTCTCCGGATCAGCCGCCCCCGACCTGCCGCGCACCCGGGAGCCGATCCACGCGGCGCCGGAGGCCGATGTGATCGAGGAGCTGCGTTTCCTCGGCGGCACGCCGCCCGAGCTCCTGGACGACGCCGGGCTCATGGAGCTGATCCTGCCCGCGCTGCGTGCCGACTTCTCGGTCCTGGAGACGTACCGCTATCAGCCGCAGCCGCCGCTGACGGTGCCCATGACCGTGTTCGGCGGCGAGGCGGACCCGCTCGTGGCGCGCGAGAAGCTGCACCGGTGGCTGCGGCAGACCCAGGCCCGCTCCGAGCTGGTCGTCCTTCCCGGCGAGCACTTCTTCCTGCACTCGGCGGTCTCCGACGTACTGGCGACGGTCGCCGACGCCCTGGCCTGCACGGCGCCCGTCGCGCCGTCGTCCAGCACTTCCCGCTCGGTCCTTGCCGCGCGTCCCTGAACCGCGCGGCGCTTCGCATCCCGGAACGTGACCCCATGGAGGACTCGTGACCGCCACGACCGCAGGCAGCCGGATACTGTCACTCGCCCATCACCAGCCCACGCGCGTACTCACCAACGACGAACTCGCCGTCATGGTCGACACGTCGGACGAGTGGATCAGGTCCCGCGTCGGCATCGCCACCCGCCACATAGCCGCGCAGGACGAGAGTGTCGCCGACATGGCGATCGGCGCCGCCGCCAAGGCCGTCGCCCGTGCGGGGGTGGATGCCGCCGACATCGATCTGGTGATCGTCGCGACCTGCACGGCGGTGGACCGGATGCCGAGCATCGCCGCCCGGGTCGCCCATCACCTGGGTGTTCCCGAAGCGGCCGTCTTCGACCTGAACGCCGCCTGCGCCGGGTTCACTTACGCACTGGCCACCGCCGACATGACCATCCGGGGCGGCGGCAGCAGTACCGCACTCGTCATCGGTGCGGACAAGATGAGCGATTTCCTCGACTGGCAGGACCGCACCAGCTGCGTCATCTTCGGTGACGGGGCCGGCGCCGCGGTCGTCACCAGGACCGATGACGCTCGGTCCGACGGCATCGGCCCGGTGGTATGGGGTTCTCAGCCCCAGCGCGGGTCCGCCATCGTTCTCGGCACCACGGGGCCGGAGGGTCCGCCCGCGCTGTTCCGACAGGATGGGCACGTCGTCTACCGCTGGGCGGTGACCTCCCTCGCTCCGGTGGCTCGGCAGGCCTGTGAGCGAGCCGGTGTCGCACCGGCCGAGCTGGCCGCCGTGGTCACGCACCAAGCCAATCTGCGGATCATCGAGGCGGTGGCCAAGGGCCTCGGGGCCACCAACGCCGTCGTCGCGCGCGATGTCGTCGACTCCGGCAACACGTCGGCGGCCAGCGTTCCGCTTGCCCTGTCCAAGCTGGTGGAACGCGGCGAGATCTCCAGCGGCGCTCCGGTACTCCTGCTCGGCTTCGGCGCCGGCCTGTCCTACGCGGCCCAAGTGGTGGGCTGCCCCTGAGGATCCGCTCAGGCTCGCAGCGCGGACCGCGATCAGCAATATGAATTCCGCATCTTGCTGATGAATAACGAATATTGACGGCGGTTCTACAGGTGGGACATCTTCTTTTCCATACCGTCACCACCAGGTCAGCCGGCTGACGGGACGCTCTCAGACAAAGGAGTCGGTCCGTGGCGGAACAGGTGTGGATCGCCGGGGTGGGGATGACGAGATTCGCCCATCACGCCGATCGTGAGGTGGCGGACCTGGCCGCCGAAGCAGTCCACGAAGCGCTGGCCGACGCGGGGTTGGAGCGACGTCACGTGGAAGCGGCCTTCTTCGGGAACACCACCCAGGGGGCCCTGCAGGGCCAGCTCATGGTGGGCGGCCAGATCGCCCTGCGTGGCATGGGATTCGAACGGATTCCGATGTACAACGTGGAGAATGCCTGCGCCACGGGTGCCACGGCCTTGCATCTGGCGGTCGATCAGGTCCGCGCCGGTGCCGTGGACATCGCGCTTGCGGTGGGCGCCGAGAAGATGAACGTCGCCGATTCCGACAGGACCATGGCGGTCTTCAACGGCGCGTACGACGTATCGGATCCGGCGGGGCTCACGGCGGCGTTGACCGACATGGGCGGCGAGAGCGATGACGCGCACGTCGGCAGGCGCAGTATTTTCATGGATATCTACGCGTCCATGGCCCGTGCGCATATGAAGCGCTTCGGCACGACACAGCGGCAGATCGCCGCGGTCGCGGCCAAGAACCATCGGCATTCCGTGCACAACGACAAGGCGCAGCATCGAAAGGAATTCAGCGTCGAGGACGTTCTTTCCGCTCGCGCCTTGTCTTTTCCGCTGACCGTGCCGATGTGCGCACCGGTCACCGACGGCGCGGCGGCCGTGGTGGTGTGCGGGCAGCGCGGGCTGCGGCGGATGGCTGCCCGCGGCCGCCTGGTGCGTGTGCTGGCGCATGTGGTCGGTACCGGTGCCGTCCACCCGCGGGATGCGTGGGACCAGCACATCAGCAAGTTGCTGTCCGTGCGTGCCTACGAACGGGCCGGGGTGGGCCCGCAGGACATCGATGTGGCCGAACTGCACGACGCCACGGCCTTCGGTGAGATCCAGCAGACCGAACTCCTCGGCCTGTGCGAACCCGGTGGTGGCGGTGCGGCCGCCGAGGCCGGGGTGACGACGCTGGGCGGGCGCGTGCCGGTCAACCCGTCCGGCGGGCTGGAATCGAAGGGGCACCCTCTCGGGGCGACCGGCCTGGCCCAGGTGTACGAGCTCGTCCAGCAGTTGCGCGGAGAGGCCGGTGTTCGCCAGGTGGCGGGCGCCCGGGTCGCGCTCGCGGAGAACAGCGGCGGCTTCTACGGCGGCGAGGAAGCAGTCGCCGCCATCACGGTCTTGGGGGCGTAGTGGCGATCATCGATTTCTTCGACCGCGGCTGGCGGCACGCTCCGGACTCGGTCGCCTATGTGTGCGGCGAGCGGAGCTGGACGTTCGACGAGGCGGGGGCACTGTCGTGCCGGGTCTCACACGCCCTGTTGCGGGCGGGGTGCGCTCAAGGGACCAAGGTCGGTGTCCTGTCACCCAACGATGCGCGTGCCTGGATCGGCGTGCTGGGCATCTGGCGGGCCGGTGCGGCCTGGGTGCCGCTGAACCCCACCACTCCCCCGGCAGACCTGCGGCGGGTGATCGAGACGTTCGACTGTGAAGTGCTGTTCTTCCACAGTTCGATGGCGTCGGCCGTGGCTGGGCTGGCTCCCTCCCTGGCGAAGGTCACGCAGTACGTGTGTATCGACGACGCGGCGGCCGGTGCCCCCTCGCTGTCGCAGTGGACCGCGGGCTTGCCCGCGACGCCACCGGACGTGCGATACGCGATGGACGACGTGGTGGCCATCTCCTCGACCGGCGGTACGACCGGTGCGCCCAAGGGCGTGATGAACACTCACCGGTCCCTGTCCACCTGTCTCGCACATCTGATGATGGCGTTCCAGTACGGCGCCGACGACCCGATCGTCGATCTCGCGGCGCTGCCCATCAGCCATGCCTCCGGCGTGATCAGCCTCGCCGCCACGGCGCGCGGCGGCACGGTGGTCTTCCTGCCCGGGGCCGAGCCGACGGCGATCCTCGACGCGATCGAGCGGCACCGGGTCACCGAGCTCTTCCTCGCCCCCACGGTCGTCTACCGGCTGATGGAGGCGCCGGGGCTCACGGGTCGGGACCTGACCTCGCTTCGTTATCTGCTGTACGCCGCGGCTCCGATGTCCGCGGAGAAGCTGCGGCGGGCCATCGATCTGTTCGGGCCGGTCCTGATGGAGTGTTACGGCCAGGTGGAGGCGTTCGCGGGGGTCTCTTTCATGCGCCCCGACGAGCACTTCGCCGCCGGGGCCATAGCGCCGGAGGGGCGGCTGGCATCCTGCGGCCGGCCCTACCCCCTGGTCGCCGTCGAGATCCAGGACAACAGCGGACGGCGGGTCCCCGCGGGCGAGTCCGGGGAGATCTGTGTCCGCGGGGATCTCGTCATGAAGGGTTACTACGCGGCGCCTGAGAAGACGGCCGAGACCATCGTCGACGGCTGGCTGCACACCGGCGACATCGGTCACTTCGACGCGGACGGCTATCTGTTCATCACCGACCGCAAGAAGGACATGATCATTTCTGGTGGGCTGAACATCTACCCGAGTGAGATCGAGCAGGTGATCTGGAGTCACCCGGCAGTGCAGGACTGCGCCGTGATCGGTGTTCCGCACGAGGACTGGGGAGAGGCCGTCACCGCGGTGGTCGAGCCCAATCCGGGCGACCGGGTCTCCGCCGACGAGCTGATCGCGTTGTGCAGGAAGACGCTGGGCGGTATCCGCGCGCCCAAGCGGGTGGACTTCGTCACCTCGCTGCCGCGCAGCGCGAACGGCAAGGTCCTCAAGCGGGCCGTGCGCGAGACCTATTGGGCCGGCCGTAGCCGGCAGGTCTGAGAAGGGCAGGACGGTATGGCCATTGATTTCGGTCTTGAGGGTTCGGTTGCGATCGTCACCGGCGGCGGCTCGCGTGCGTCGGGCGTCGGAAACGGCAGGGCGGCCGCGGTGCTGCTCGCGGAGGCCGGGGCGCACGTGGTCGTGGTCGACTCCGCCGCGCGGAACATGGCCGAGACGCGGAGCCTGATGGCGGAGCGGGGCAAGGACGCCCTTCTGGTGACCGCGGATGTGACCAGCCCGCAGGAGTGCGCCGATGTGGTCGCGCGGACGTGGGACACCTTCGGCAGACTCGACATCCTGGTGAACAACGTCGGCGTCGCGGGCCCGCCCGGAACCGTCGTCGACCTGGACCTGCATGCCTGGGACCAGTGTCTTGGCCTCAACCTGACGTCGATGATGCTGATGTCCCGGGCCGCCATCCCCCGCATGCGCACGGGCGGCGGGGGATCGATCGTCAACATGTCCTCCGCGGTCGCTCTCGTCGGCGGCCACCCGGAGGTGGCCTACCCCACGACGAAAGCAGCGGTCATCGGACTCACCAAGACCATGGCCGCGCACCACGGTCCCGAGGGGATCCGTGTGAACGCGATCGCTCCCGGTTACGTCTACACCCCGATGGTCCACTCCCAGGGAGTGGACGACGGCGCCCGCGAACAGCGACGGCAGGCGGCGCCGCTGGGGATCGAGGGCACGGGCTGGGACGTCGGTGACGCCGTGCTGTTCCTGGCCGGCCCGCGGTCGCGATGGATCACGGGTGCCGTGCTTCCCGTCGATGCCGGACTCACCGCGACGCTCGGCTTAGGTGGCGCCCCCTCGGTGACCTCGGTGCCCGGCCCGCTCACGGCGCCCGAGGTGTGATCCCGCTCCGGCGCGGCCCCGCGGATCGCGCCGCGGTGACACGCCGCCAGGGGCCTGCCGCCGCGCGTCTGTCATGGCGCGTCTGTCATGGCGCGTCGTTCCCGGCCAAGCGGTCGCCCGGTGCGTCGCTTTCACGGCGATAGCCGGTCAGCCGGGCGCTGAAGACGAGGTTGTCCCCCTGATGTCCGGTGACGTGGACGCTGCGCATGCCCGCTCGTGCGGGCGCCACCGTCACCGCCTCTATCCAGCACGGTGAGTCGAATTCAGCGTACTGGTGGAACTCGGTGCTGACCTGGACAGGCTCGAACGTGTCGCCCTTCAGCTCGCAGGCCGCCTGCCGTGCCGCCTCGATCAACACCATTCCCGGTACGTGATCGCCACCGTGCTCGAACAGGATGGGGTGGCTCCGGTCCGGGCTGAGCAGCCAGCGGCCGTCCTGGTCGGTGGGTGACAGGACGACATCGACGGCGGCCGAGCGGCCCACCCGTCGCGGGTCGACGATGCGGGGGCGGGGTGTCGGCGCGGTGCCGGTATCGACGCGTCCCGCTCCGCGCAGCCGGTTGTAGGCGGCAGGGGCGATGCAGGTGAAGTGCCCGCTGCCGGAGGCCGCGGGGCGTCCGTCGCGCTCGATGGTGATCGCCATGGCGAACTGCGTGACGCGGCTGCCCCTCCACTTCACGTCGGTGCAGATGGCCTGGAGTGTCAGTTCACTGGGGCCGGTGCCTATGTCCAGGTTGTCGGGGGACACGGAGTACTCCATGTCGCGCAGCAGGAACTGGTGCCCCAGGGGCACGCCGAACTCCGAGTGAGCCAGCAGCAGCCCGACTTGGCGTATGGTCTCCGCCGCCTGCGTGGGGTCGTGGCGCTTGCCCTCCGCGTCGGTGAAGAAGGTGTGGGCACGCGGCCACTGCCCCGTGAGTGCGAAGCGGTCGCCGTCCAGGCGGCGGCATCCGGTGAGGAACACCTCGGCGTGCGCGGCACGGTGCACGTACTCCCGGGGCACCGTGGTGGTGAGTTTCGGCAGGTCCTGGGCGGCCCGCAGAACGGGAGTGTCGGTGTGCTCTTGCTGGCGGACGAGCAGGGCCATGGATTTCCCTCTTCTCGGCAGAATGGGCACGGTGAGCTTGGTGCGAAAGGGTGGCACAAAATATACGGGTCCACCGGTTTATTTATCGAACCCTTAGTGTGGTTGAACGCTCACCGTCACATTTCCCCGATACTGCTCCCTGCATATGCCATGCAATTTGCTTGTTTCCAAGTTGCTTGCACTGTTTGTCATGGGTCGTTTTCGGTCGTGCGGGATTCCGTACGACACCGCGAGCGCCCACTCGATCGGTTCAGGAGCCCGCAGCGCTCAGGCCTTGCCGGCTGACCGCGATCCGCGGGAGCATCACGGACCAGAAGCGCGTCTGCACACGTCGCGAGACCCAGGTCGGATCCCGTCTGCTGAGTATCTGGAAACCAACCGTGCACGCGAACACGACGCTCGCCACCTGGTCGGCCGACACCTCCTGCCGCAGCTCCCCCGCCTCGTCCGCCTTTTCGAGCGTCGCGCTGATCCACACGTGCCAGAGACGGCGCACCTCTCCGATGTCCTTCGGGGACCCGGGGTCGCCCTCGAGGTCGAATCCGGCCCGCAACACCACGTCTTCTCTCAGCTGCAGTGTCAGTTCATGCCCCGCGTCGACCAGAAGCTGCAGCGCGTCGCCGGACCGCATCCGCGTCTCGCACAGCTCCACGAGCTCGTGAAGTCGCTGCGCCGCGGCTGTCATGACCGCGGAGGCGAGCGCCGCTTTGGTCGGGAAATGGAAGTGCAGAGCTCCGCTGGTGACGCCGGCGTGGCGGCTGATGTCCAGCAGTGAGGCAGGACCGTAGCCCGCCCGGCTGAAGCCGTCCGCGGCAGCGGTGACCAGCGCTCTGCGGGTACGCACGGCACGTTCCTGCTTGACCATCGGGGCACTCCGTAGTTCCGAGCCGCACCATGGCCCGCACACGCGGAACACGGGCATGGCATCACCACCAGAGCGGCTCCGTCCCTGATGCAGAACTCGCTCACCAGCAAGTTCCCAGGTTACAAACCGCATTGGCGGTTTACTAATGAGTGCGAAGTGCGTGGCCGCGTGCCGGTGGGCGGGCCGATTCCCTCACGCCGACTGGGAGCGCACGGAAGGGTGCAGAGCCCGGATGGCCTTCTCCACACGGGCGCCGCGGCACTCGGTGACGTCCAGTTCGGCCATGACGCCCGGGGCGGCGATTCCCGCCAGCAGAACGCGGTAGAGGGCGACCACGCGTTCATTCAGGTCCGCTCGCCCCGACAGCGCGTGGGACATGAGCTGCGTCCCGGCGAATGCCCCGACGAACACCTCGGAGAGCTCACCTGGATCGATGTGAGGCTGCAACTCTCCAGCGGACTTGGCCAGTTGGAGCAGCCGCAGACTCTCCTCGGCCCAGTCCAGGAACGGCACGTTGCGTTCCAGTCTGTCCTGTCCGACCTGTTCGAGGGCGAGCCGGACACCACCCCGGAGCACGGGGTCACGCACCATCAGATAGGCGAGCAACAAGCCCCGGTCGGCGGCCTCCTGCAGCTTCAGCCTCTGCGGCGGAACAGCGGGGACCTGCGCATTCTCGTGCAGCACCTCACTCGCGAGCTGCTCCTTGGAGGTGAAGTGGAAGTACAGTGCGCCCTTGGTGACGCCGGCACGCCGCAGGATCTGCGACATCGTCGCGGCCTCGTAGCCGAAGTCGTCGAATACCTCGGCCGCGGCGGTCAGGATCGCGCGTCGGGTCCGGAGTGCCCGCTCCTGTTGCGCCAAGGCACATCTCCCTCTTAGGTCTCCGCCCCCGAACAAACAAACCGTCGAGTTCGTATGCTAACAGCGTTCCGTGCCCGCGCCGGTGACCTCGGGCAGCAGAGACCGCTCGGATTCGACGCGACCGAAAGACGCGTCCGCCGAAGAGTTCCCTCCTGGACGCCGGACGCGTGGGTGTGTGGGGTGGCAGGGGCCGGCTGGTTCACACCGCCCGGCCCCGGCGTACGCCGCCGCCGTGCTCGAGCCCGTCGGCGAAGGTGAGCCAGCGCTCCCCGCAGCGTCGTGCGGCCCGCGCGATGTCGGCGTGCCGGTGTTCTGGCACCGCGCTCACCAGCCACCGCCACTTCTCGTTGTCGAGCGCGTTGGTCGAAAGGAGCTGCAGAAGCACCCTGCCCGCCTCGGAGAAGCGCAGCGAGGGGTCCTTGCGGAGCTTCGCGAAGCGTTCCGCGTCCGAGACTTCGGCCGGCTCCAGCCGGGCGCGTCCGCCACGCTCCGCCTCGTCCGCCTCCGCCCGTCCGCGCACGGTGCGCTGCTCCGGAAGTACGTTGTCCTTCGCGGCATCACGCAGCTTCGGCAGCACCGGGTCCTTGCCGTCACGGATGCGCAGCCGGACGTCCCGGGCGGTGGCCAGAGCGATGCCCGCCTCATGGGCGATCTCACGCAGCGAGGCGTTCGGGCGTTCGGCGATGATCTGGCCCGCACGCTGCCGGCCTGCAGCGCTGTTGACCGGGCGGGAACGGCCATCACGTCCGGTTCGCGTGTTCAATTGATCGCCTTGCCCGGTTGAACGCCTGCGCAGCGTGGAGACGGTGGCGGGCGCGAGGCCGGTCACTTCCGCTATGCGCCGGTCCGACCAGTGCGCGTGGGTGCCGATGATGCGCTCGGCGGCCGCGACCCGGTCCCTGCGCGACAACGGCATGCCGTGCTCGGCATTGAGCTGGACGGCCAGTATGAAGGCGTCCTCGGTCGAGCCCTCCACGTACCGGACCTCGATGTGGTCCTCGCCCCGCTGAACTGCCGCCTGGAGTCGGTGCAGGCCGTCGATGAGCCGCATGGTCGGCCGGTGGACCACGATGGGCGGCAGCGCCTTCTCCGTCTGCGCCAGCACCTCGACGTGCTCCGCGTCCTTCCCCGCGACACGTGGCGAGTCCGTGGTCACCAGGTTTGCGATGGGCACCAGTTCCGTCATCGGCAGGCGAGTGGCGCCAGATGCTGGTGATGCGGGTTGGGCTGCTGCCGTCAACACGTCGAGCATGAGCGCCTCCTGGGGCATCTCCAGTTCCGGGTTCACGGCAAGACGATACCCACAAAGAAACCGACCGCCCTGTTTTTACTAGTCGGGCTCAAGCGGCACTGGAGCGGAACTCGTCCAACCGCTTCGCGGGTCGGATCACGACGCCTCGACGACACGGGACAGGTCCACCACCGCGCCGTCCACCACCGCGCCGTCCATCGCCGCACCGTTCAAGGCCGAGACCGGTTCGACGCGGCCAAGTACGTCGGTATACCGCTCGATCAGTGCGCTCAGCGGGGCACCGGGATGGGCCGCGAGCCACTGGGCGACGATGCGCAGCGGCAGCGGGAGCCCCCCGCACAGCGCCACCAGCCGCTCGGCGGCCGGGTTCCGCTCTTCCAGCCGCCCCCCGCTGAGCAGGGCCAGCAGCCGCGCGCCCTCCCCGACGGTCAGCGGCCCGATCGTGTCCAGGTACGCGCCCTCGTCCGTCGCGAGCCCGCCGAGGTGCTGCCGGCTCGTGGCCAGGACACCGGACGAACCTCGCGGGATGAGCGGCCGCACCTGCTCGGCACTGTGCGCGTCGTCCAGCACCACCAGCATCCGCTGGCCGTGCAGCAGACTCCGGTAGAGGGCAGTGCGGGCGGCCGAATCCGGCGGCACCCGTGCGCCGTCCACGCCCAGGCTGCCCAGGAGTTGCGCCAGGGCGTCCGCGGCGCTCGCCGGGCCCCCCTCCAGGTCGGCGCCCCGAAGGTCCACGTACAACTGTCCGTCGGGGAAGCAGTCGACCAGGCGGTGTGCCAGTTGCAGCACGAGCGCCGTCTTGCCCACGCCTGGCGCGCCGCCGACCACCACGGCCGGCGTCGTCGGGCCACCGCGGGCGCTCTCGCCCCGCACTGCCTGCTCCAGCCGCGCCAGTTCCTCGGTGCGGCCGACGAACCCGCGTGGCAGGGACGGGAGTTGGACCGGTCTGGGTGTGCCGCGCAGCAGCCGCCCGGGGTGCGCGGCACGCGGAGAGCCGGTGTCGCCGCCGGGCGCGAGGAGTTCGGGGTGCCCGGACAGGATCTGCTCGTGGAGCGTGCGCAGGTCGACACCGGGCTCTATGCCGAGTTCCCGGATCAGCAGATCCCGGATCTCCTCGTACATCCACAGCGCGTGGGCCCGGCGCCCGCTGCGGTAGAGCGCGAGGATCAGCAGCCAGCGCAGCCTCTCGCGCAGCGGTTCCTCGGACACCGTTCCCGGCAGTTCGGTGACCAGCTCGGCGTGGTGACCGGCCGCCAGCATGTCGGCGGCCCGCTCCTCCACGGCCGTCAGCCGCAGGTCCCGCAGCCGGTCGCGCTCCACCGCGGCGAAGGGGCCGGGGATCCTGAACAGCGCCTCGCCGTGCCAGTACGCCAGGGTCTGCTCGTACAGCCGCAGCGTGGCATCGACGTCACCCCGACCGCGTGATCTGCGCGCTTCACCCAGAGTCCGGGTGAAGCGCGTGACATCCACGTCCGCGGGGTCCACCCGCAGGCAGTACCCGCCGGACTCGGAGGTGAGCACCGTGCCGCCCGCCCGCCCGGCCCGTCCGGGCTCCAGCACCCGGCGCAGCCCTGCCACATAGGTGTGCACACCGTTCACGGCCGTCTGCGGGACGTCGCTGCCCCACACCGCGTCCACGATGTTCTCCACGCCCATGATGTCGCCCGGCCGACTCGCCAGCAGGCTCAGTACCGCCCGCTGCTTGGGCGGACCCAGCGCCATCTCCGCCCCGTCGCGCCAGGCACGTACCGGCCCGAGGAGCTGAATGCGCAAGGCCGCTCCCGTGGTCGCCATGGATCACCGCCTCCTGACGTACCAGTCCGCACGGTTGCGGGCCGGCTCCGGGAGCTGATCCGTGCCGGCGACGACGTTGGTGCCGTCACCGGTTCCCGGGGTCAACGTGGTACTGCCGAGCCGGGGGTTGATGGTGCCCGGCCGGTCGGCGAGCAGTGGGCCGGACCCGTTCCGAAAGGCGGGGTTGCCGGTGAGGGCCGCCTGGTGGTCCATGCGCCCGAGAAGTTCCAGGGACCCGTTGCGGTGGCGCTGCACCAGGTCGCCGGTGCGGTACATGCGCTCGCCGCGGCGGAAGGGGTGCGGCACGAACACGCGCCCGGTCTCCGCGGGCCGGTTCAGATAGCCGCGCGCCAACGCCACCCCGGACACGCACAGCTCGCCCGGGACGCCGGCCGGCGCGAGGGCGCCGTCCTCGTCCAGGACGTGGAGGGTGACGCCTGCGATCGGGGCGCCCAGGGGGACGGTGTGCACCGCGGCGAGGTCGACGAGGGACAGGTCCTGCGCCGAGACACAGATCGTCGTCTCCGCGGGACCGTACAGATGGATGCCTGTGGTGCAGCGGTCGCGGATCCAGGCGGCCAGGTCGGCGGGCAGTGCCTGGCCGCCGCTCAGGGCGGTGAAGGCGCCGGACGGACACCACTCGCCCTCCCGCAGGATCTGCCAGGTGACGGGCGGGGCCTGCAGGACGGTGGTGCCGCTGTCCTCGATGATCCGGCCCAGTCGCCCCGCGTCGGCCAGGGCGTCCTGGGGCGCCAGGCAGATGCCGGCGCCGCTCAGCAGGGGCACCAGATAGTCGGTCAACGACGCGCCGAGCGCCGGGCTGACGACGTTGGTGACCACGTCTCCGGGGCCGAGCCGCAGCATCTCCGCGATCCGCAGGGTGCAGTTGAGCAGCGACCGGTGGGTGACCTGAACGCCTTTGGGGCGGCCGGGCGAACCCGGCGTATAGACGATGTACGCGAGGTCACCGACGGCCGGACGCACCGACGCGGCACGGGGGCGGCGGCCCGTGTGCCGCAGCGGTGCGTCCAGTGCGATGACGTGAGGGCCCATCGGACCCATTCGACCGATTCGACCCATTGCGGCGAAAGGCTCGCCGAGACCGGAGTGGGTCAGCAGGACGGTGCTGCCGCAGTCGCGCAGGATGTACTCGGTCCGCTCGGCGGGAAACGCCGGATCCAGCGGTACGTAGACGGCCCCGGCCAGCCAGACGCCGAGCAGCGCGGCGACCGTGTCGGTCGTCCGGGGCAGCAGGACGGACACGACGTGCCCGCGCCGCACCCCGGCGTCCGCCAGTTCCCCGGCTATCGCTTCGGCGCGCTCCCACAGCGCGGTGCAGGAAAGTCCCTCCGCGCCACCGCGGTTGACCGCCTCGGTGCCGCGATACGACGCAAGCCGGTCGCCGATGACGTCGAGGACCGTCGCGGCGATGCCGGCACCGCTCCCGCCGCACCGGGACGTCCTGCCTTCACTCACCTTGACCGAGGTAGCCATGTCGAACCCAATCCTGAATGCGTCGCAGGGGTCGGGGAGCCGTACGAGTCGATTCACCGAGCCGGCGCGCATTCAGCAGGAAATCGCCCTGCGCGGCGCGGTCCCCCGGGATTAACAAACCGGTTCGGCGCTATGTTTTTGCCGCCGTGTCTCTGTAAAGTGCGCACCCATTAGAAACACACACCACGTGGCTTCAACCAGCCCCCTCGCACGGGCCGTAAGAGGGCGGACGTTCAACTGCTTCTTCATGAGCAGTTGAACGTCCATGGGATTCAACAGAGCGCGAGTCAGGGGGAGTTGTCATCCATCCCGGCACCCGGTTTTCTTTCTGTTGGTCAGATCCAGCGCGAGTCCCGTGCGATGCGCAACGCGTCGATTCGGTTGCGTGCCCCCAGCTTTGTCACCATGGAGGAGAGGTAGTTGCGCACGGTGCCTTGCGAGAGATGCATCCGGGCCGCTATCTCGGGGACCGTGTCCCCCCGGGCGACGTGCTCGAGCACGGAGAACTCGCGCGCGCTGAGCGGGCAGTCGCTGTTGCTCAGCGCCGCCACGGTCAGCTCCGCGTCGAAGACCCTCTCGCCCTGATGCACGCGGTGGATGGCATCGACGAACTGGCGTGGTGACACGCTGCGCTCGACGATGCCGGCGATGCCGCCCGCGAAGGCCTGGCGGACGATCGACCGCGTCACCGCCGTGGCCAGCAGCATGCTCCGACAGCCCAGATTCGCGATCTTCTCGGCGACAGAGACCGCGTCGCTGTCCTCACCCTCGAAGCTGATGACCGCCACATCCGGCCGATAGGTCTCGGCGAACTGCAGCGCGGCAAAGTTGCTTTCCACCGGGCCGACGACGCGGACTTCCTCGTCCCGGTCGAGCAGTGCGGCCAGCGCGAAGCCGGACAGATGCAGGTCATCAGACACCAGAACATCGATTCCCATGCAAGCCCCCTGAGTAGTTCCTCGGACAACTCGTCATTGTGGGCAGCGCGACTGGGTGAACTCTGCATGCCGTCTATAGAGACGCCTGGATTCCTTTCGGCAAGGCACGAAAACGGCCCCTGTTCACGATCGGGGCGGGGAAGAACCCGATCGCCAGGGGCCGCGTTCACCGTATTCATCGAGCAAGTACCGGACGAGTGGCGCTCGCTGGTCGTCACGTCACGACTTCTGCGCTCCCGCGGCGGTGGTTTGGCCGGGCCGTGGCAGGACGAAGACCGCGATGAGGACGGCGCAGACGAGGAGGCCGGCGCCTGCGAACATGCCGAGCGCGTACCCGTCGGTGAGGCTGGCGGGCGTGACCACTTCTCCGGTGCGGGCATTGGCCGCGGTTCCGAGGGCAGCGAGGCCCAGCGAGGCACCGATCTGGCGTGTGCTGTTCAGCACGCCGGAGGCGGCACCCGCCTCGTGGGGCGCGACGCCACCGGTGGCGATGGAGACAGCCGGCGCGAGGCACAGCCCGATGCCGACACTGGCGAGGATCGACGGACCGAGGGCGTCGACCAGGAACGAACCGTCCGCGCGGAACAGGCCGAACCAGGCGAAGCCCAGCGCGGCCAGCGTGCCGCCGGTGATCAGGACGGACCGCGGGGCGAACTTGTAGCCCAGCTTCACCGCGAGGGTGGAGCCGACGACGACGCCCAGCGTGAACGGCAGGAACTCGACTCCGGTCCGGGCCGGGCTGCTGGAGAGCACCCGCTGGAGATAGAGGGAGACGAAGTACAGGGCCGAGGCCATGGCGCCGCCGAACAGGAGCGCGTAGAGGTTGGCGCCCGCCACCGAGCGGTTGGCGAGCAGGCCGAGGCGGATCAGCGGGTCACGCTTGGTGGTCCGCTCGACCTGGACGAACGCGGCCAGGAGGGCGACGGCGATCGTCAGGGTGGTCAGGGTGGTCGCCGAGGTCCACGCGTTCTGATCGGTGCGGACCACACCGAACACGAGCAGGGCCGCCCCCGAGGTGGCCAGCACGGCGCCCAGCACGTCCGGACGGCCGCGGCGCCCGGCCGGGCCGTCCTGGGCGATGCCGCGCCAGGCCAGGGCCAGCGCGAGGGCGGCGATCGGCAGGTTGATGTACATCACCCACTGCCAGCCCGCGTACTGGGTGAGCAGGCCGCCGGCCAGGACGCCGACGGCGCCGCCGGCGGCGTTCACCGCGCTCCAGATGCCGAAGGCCTTCACCCGCTCCTTGCCACCGGGGAAGGTCGAGGCCAGCAGCGCCAGCGCGGCCGGCGCCAGTGCGGCGGCACCGACGCCCTGCGCGGCACGGGCGGCCACCAGCTGGCCGGGGGCCTGCGCGAGGCCGCCGACGAGCGAGGCGAGGCCGAACAGGCCGAGCCCGAACAGCATCACGCGCTTGTGCCCGTACCGGTCGGCGATCTTGCCGCCCAGCAGGAGCAGGCCACCGAAGGTCAGGGCGTAGGCGTGGATCACCCAGGTCAGGCCCACCTCGCTGAAGCCGAGCCCGCTGCCGATGCGAGGGAGCCCGACGTTCACCACCGTCAGGTCCAGCGACACCATGAACTGCACGACGGAGACGGCGGCGAGGGTGGTCCCCGGCCGCGCGCCGCTCGCGACGATTGTCTTCCCACTCGCTACTTGCGTACTTGCCACCGCACCCAGCCCCTCTTTGTCCGGTCGTGCCAGTCGAATTTCCGAATGCGTTCTGAAATTAGCAGCGGTGGCCGCTGGGTGTCGACCGCGCAGGTCATACACGGGGTGTCGCGGCGGGCATGATGGGGCGATGCCCCGATCGAACGAACCACGCCGGCCCGTCGGCCGCCCCCCGCTGACCTCCCGCAAGCAGATCCTGGCCGCGGCGCGTGGGCTCATCGACGAGTACGGCTGGGAGAAGCTCACGATCCGCCGGCTCTCGGCCGAGATCGGTGTCGCGCCGACGACCCTGTACTCGCATGTGCGGGCCAAGGACGACCTGCTGTTCCTGCTGATCCACGAGTACGCGGAGCAGATTCCGCATCCCGAGATGCCGAGCGAACCGCGGGAGCGGATCATCACGGCCGGCGTCGCGATCCACGACGGTCTGGCGGCGTGGCCCTGGGCGGCGGAGGTTCTCACCACCGACGGGTTCATCGCCCGGCTCGGCGACTCGTTCCTGTCGCTGGTCGAGGCGGTCCTGGCCGGAGTCGTCGACGCCGGATGCACCCCCGAGCAGTCCGTCCAGATCTTTCGCAGCATCTGGTACTACACGGTCGGCGAGATCCTGGTGCGCACGCACACCCGCCACCGCGAGATGGACGAGCGGGACCCTGCCGGCCTCAACGCCTACTTCGGCAACACCGACAGCCCGGCCCGGCTCCCGCACCTGGCCGCCATCGCCGACCGGTGGGGGGCGCTGGCCGGACAGGACACCTTCGCGCAGGGGCTTCGGGCCTTCGTCGACGGCCTGCTCGCACAGGCCCTGGAGACATCGGGAACACCGAAAACATCGGATGCGGAGCCGAACTGACCGTTCAACTGTTTTTCAATGGGCAGTTGAACGTCCGAGCACGGCCGTCGCGAGCGTAACGAATCCACTCCTCGAATTCCGCCCGCCCGCACCCCGCATGCATCCTGCACAGAATTTTATGAATTCCTCAGACATCTGTATTGGTAATTCATTTTCGCGTGCCCGCGCCCGACCCCGAGATATATCATCCAAATCCCCATCAGGACCGGGGGCCATTGATGAACCGGTGGAGGGCCAAAATGGGCAGCATGCGGGATGCGATCGACGACCTGCATCGACGCCGTGAAGCCATTGCCGCACGCTCGGTCCGGATGGCCGAGAAGCAGCATTCAAAGGGGAGGCTGACCGCTCAGGAGCGCATAGATCTCCTCATGGATCCCGGTTCCTTCGTCGAGATCGACCGGTTCGCCCGCCCCGAGTCCGAGGCGGACACGGACGGCGAGTACGGCGACGGCGTCATCACCGGATACGGGGACGTCGACGGCCGCACCGTCTGTGTCTTCAGCCAGGACGCGAGCTACAAGGGAGGCTCGCTCGGCAAGGTGCACGGCCGCCGGATCCTGAAGATCATGGAACTGGCGATGAAGTCGGGACGGCCGCTCATCGGCATCAACGACGGGGGCGGTGCCCGCATCCAGGAGGGTGTGGAGTCCCAGGCGATGTACGGGGAGATCTTCCAGCGCAACGTGCAGGCGTCGGGCCAGATCCCGCAGATCTCGCTGATCATGGGGTACTGCGCGGGCGGCGCCTCGTACTCCCCCGCGCTCACCGACTTCGTGGTCATGGTCGACCAGACCTCGCACATGTTCATCACGGGCCCCGACGTGGTGAAGACGGTCACCGGCGAGGACGTCGGCTTCGAGGACCTCGGCGGCGGCAGGACGCACAGCACGAAGTCGGGAAACGTGCACTACCTGGGCGAGGACGAGGAGGACGCCATCTCCTACGTCAGGGTGCTGCTGTCCCACCTGCCCGACAACAACGCCACCGAGGCCCCGGTCTTCGACGCCATGGACAGGACGGGCAAGCCGCTGGTCGACCGCGCGCCGCAGGACCTCGAGAAGAGGCTGAACTCGCTGATCCCGGACTCCCCCACCGAGCCGTACGACATGCACGAGGCGATCGAAGGCGTGGTGGACGACGGTGAGTTCCTGGAGGTCCAGGAGCTGTTCGCGCGCAACATCCTCGTGGGCTTCGCCCGCATCGAGGGGCGTAGCGTCGGCGTCGTCGCCAACCAGCCGCTGCACTTCGCCGGCTGCCTGGACATCGACGCCGCCGAGAAGGCGGCGCGCTTCGTGCGGACCTGCAACGCGTTCAACGTGCCGATCCTGACGTTCGTGGACGTGCCCGGTTTCCTGCCCGGCACCACCCAGGAGTGGAGCGGGATCATCCGGCGCGGCGCAAAGCTGATCTACGCCTATGCGGAGGCGACGGTCCCCATGGTCACCGTGATCACGCGCAAGGCGTACGGCGCCGGGTACGACGTGCTGGGCTCCAAGCACCTCGGCGCCGACGTCAACCTGGCCTGGCCCACCGCGGAGATCGCGATCATGGGGGCGCAGGGCGCGACGAGCATCGTGCACCGCCGCCACCTCGCACAGGTGCAGGCCGAGGGCGGCGACATCGAGGCGGTCCGCGCGGAGCTGGAGCGGGAGTACCAGGACCGCTACTGCACGCCGTACGTGGCGGCCGACCTCGGCTTCATCGACGCGGTCATCACCCCTTCGTCCACGCGCACGCACATCGCCGGGGCTCTGCGCGCGCTGCGCAACGAATCGGCTCTCGCCCCGCGGACGCTGCGGGGCAACATCCCCCTGTGATCCGCCCGGCGAGATCAATTGCTCACCCATCGATAACGCGGTCGGCCGCCATATCACGACTGTGCAATATCGAGCACAAGGCGTGAGGATTTAATATGCGGACCATCGGGGCGGCGCTGGTAGCGTGAATTTCATTCCGGCGGAGGAATTCTATCCGCGGGCATCGAACTCGGAGGAAGTGAAGAATGACCGCTCCTGTCTACATCGCGTCGGCAGCCGCCTGGATTCCGCCCGCCGAATCGGCAAGGGAAGCAGTGGCCGCAGGCAAGTACGCTGCCGAGGATTTCGAAGAGAACAAGATGGTCTGTCTGCCCGTCGTCGCGGACGAGACCTCGGTCCCCGACATGGCGGCATTCGCGGCGCGGCGCGCGCTCGACCGTGCCGCGCACGTGGCCGGCGGCCGGCTCGACGTGCTCGTACACGCGTCGGTGTATCACCAGGGCCGTGACTACTGCTGGACCTCCGCCCCCTACATCCAGCGGGAGCTGGGCGTCACCAACGCCTTCGCGGTGAACGTGCAGCAGTTGTCGAACGGCGGCATGGTCGCGATGGACCTGGCCATGTCGCAGCTCCAGGCCGGCCGCGGCACGAGCGCCATGATCACCACGTCGGACCGGTTCTGCCTGCCCGGCATGGACCGGTGGCGGGGCGCGTACGGCATCGTCGTCGGTGACGGGGCCACGGCCATGGTTCTGTCCACCGCCGGCGGTTTCGCCCGCATCCACGCCGTCGAGTCGTACACCGACGCCTCGCTGGAGCCGCTGCACCGCGGGAACCATCCCTTCACCACTGCCCCGCAGCCCAAGGTCGACGATCTGCGCGCGCCCAAGAAGTCCTACCTGGCCAAGGTCGGCAAGGAGTCGGTGATGCAGCGCGCCGAGGTGGCGCTGCAGGACATCGTCCGCTCGGTGCTCGACAAGACCGGGCACAAGCTGGACGACTTCGCCAAGATCCTGATGCCCAACATGGGGCACGGCCTGATGGACGCCCAGTTCCTCCAGCCGCTGGGCATCACGGCCGACCGCTCGCTGATGGACTGGGGCCGCTACACCGGGCACCTGGGCGCGGGCGACCTGCTCGCGGGCGTGGCACGGCTCGTGGAGAAGAAGCACGTCCATGAGGGCGATCTGGTGCTCCTGGTCAGTGCCGGCGGCGGCTACTCGCTGACTGTGGCGGTGCTGGAGATCGATTCGGTACCCGAGTGGCCCGAGGCCACCACGGACTTCGCCCTGCCCGCCGACGTCACGGAATGAGTTCGCCCATGCCTGTGCCTTCAGCACCTGTCGCGATACTCGGCACCGGGTCGTACGTCCCGGACCGTGTGGTGTCCAACACCGAGGTCGGTACGCCCGCCGGGGTCGACGACGCCTGGATCGTACGGAAGACCGCCATCCACGAGCGCCGCTGGGCCGAACCGGGGCAGGCCACCTCCGACCTGGCCACCGGCGCCGCGCGCAGAGCCCTAGAGGCCGCGGGAATCACGGCTGACCAGCTGTCCACCATCGTCGTCGCCACCTCGACCCCGGACCACAAGCAGCCGGCCACCGCGGTGTTCGTGCACCAGAACCTGGGCGGGGCCACGCCCGGCGTCTCGGCTTTCGACGTCAACGCGGTCTGCGCCGGCTTCTCCTTCGCCCTGGACGTGGCCCACGGGATCATCGCCAAGTCCGGCGGCTACGGTCTGGTCATCGGCGCCGACCTGTACTCGCAGATCCTCGACCCGGCGGACAAGAAGACCGTGATCCTCTTCGGCGACGGCGCCGGCGCCGCGGTCATCGGGCCGGGCGATGGTGACCGTGCGATCCGTACAACGGCGTTCCACATGTACAGCGACATGTCCGACCTCGTCGTCGTACCGGCGGGCGGCAGCCGGCAGCCCTACGATCCGGCAGCGCACGACGCGGGTCTGCAGTACTTCTCGATGGAGGGACGCACCGTCCGGGACTTCATCATCAATACGGTGCCCGGCCTCGTGAAGCAGTTCCTGCACGACTGTGAGGTGCTGCCTGCCGACATCGCCCATGTCGTCCCGCACCAGGCCAACGGAGTCATGCTCGACGACCTGTGGTCGAAGCTCGACCTGCCGGGCGCCACGCTGCACCGCACGGTCGGCGAGTTCGGCAACGTCGGTTCCGCGTCGGTCCCGCTCACCCTCGACCAGGCGGCCCGCTCCGGGGCGCTGCGCCGGGGCGATCGCGTCCTGATGCTCGGCATGGGCGGCGGGTTCGCCGTCTCCCTCACGCTGATCGACTGGTGACCGCGGAGTCGCTGGAGAGGAGACGGTCATGGAATACCGACGGCTCGGAGCCTCCGGACTGCACGTCCCGGTACTGAGTCTGGGCGCGGCCACCTTCGGCGGCCGCGGCAGCCTGTTCAGCGCCTGGGGCGACACCGACGAGCAGCAGGCGCGGGGCATGGTCGACATCTGTCTGGACGCCGGTGTGACGATGTTCGACACCGCGGACGTGTACTCGGAGGGCAAGTCGGAGGAGTTGCTCGGTGCGGCGATCGCCGGGCGCCGGGACCGGGTGCTGCTGTCGACCAAGACGGGCACGCCCACCGGCTCCGGTCCCCATGAGATGGGTACGGGGCGGTCTCGGCTGATCAAGGCGGTCGAGGGTTCGCTGCGCAGGCTGCGCGTCGACCACATCGACCTGTTCCAGTTGCACGTCTTCGACTCCGGCACCCCGGTCGAGGAGACACTCGCGGCGCTGGACGACCTGGTCCGCTCGGGCAAGATCCGCTACGTGGGGGCGTCGAACTTCGCCGGCTGGCAGCTGATGAAATCGCTGGCCGCCGCCGACCGGCACGGATTCTCCAAGTACGTCGCGCACCAGGTCTTCTACTCGCTCGCCGGCCGTGACTACGAGTGGGAGCTCATGCCGCTCGCCCACGACCAGGGCATCGGCGCGGTGGTCTGGAGCCCGCTGGGCTGGGGCCGCCTGACCGGGAAGATCCGCCGGGGCCAGCCGCTGCCGGAGGCAAGCCGGCTGCATCGGACCGCCGCGGCCGCTCCGCCCATCGACGACGAACGGCTCTACGACCTGGTCGACGTGCTCGATGACATCGCCGCCGAGACGGACCGGACCGTTCCTCAAGTGGCTCTGAACTGGCTGCTGACCCGGCCGACAGTGGCGACGGTCATCATCGGTGCGCGCAACGAACAGCAGCTGCGGGACAACCTGGGCGCGATCGGCTGGCAGTTGGACGCCGAGCAGTTGTCCCGGCTCGACAAGGTCAGCTCGGTCACCGCGCCGTACCCGTACCACATGTACAGCCGGCTACGCGGATTCAAACCGTTGAATCCTCCGCTGGTGTGACTCAAGGAGAGCCCTCTTGGCCATGGACCGTTTCGTCCGCGCCTTGATCCAATGGCAGGCCGGCAGCCGACCCGAACCGGCGAGCGCGCTCCCTTGGCACAGCTGCGCGAGCGCTATGCCGCGCAGGCGGCGCATGTGCGCCGCGCGACCGCGCGGCATGCGGGCATCGAGACGAAGGACCAGCTGATCGACGCCGGCGACGGTGAGTTCGGCGTCCGGACGTATCTGCCGCCCACCGACCGGGGGCGTCTGGTGACGTACCTGCACGGGGGCGGCTGGACGGTCGGTGACGTCGACACGCACGACCCGGTGTGCCGTGCCATCGCCTCCGTCCTCGGCGCGGTCGTCGTCTCCGTCGACTACCGGCGCGCGCCCGAGCATCCCCACCCCGGTCCACTGCGGGACGGCATCGCCGCGTCCGAGTGGGCGGAGCGCGCCTTCCCCGGCCGCCACCATGTGATCGCCGGGGACAGCGCGGGCGGGGCCCTGGCCATGGGGATCGCCATGCACCACCGTGACCACGGCGGCATCGGTTTCGCCGCTCAGCTGCTGGTGTACCCGCCGGCCGATCCTCAGCTGCGGTCGGAGTCCGCCCGCAAGTACGGCTCGGGGTACCTCTCGCAGGTCGAGGACCTGCACTGGTACTACGACCAGTACGTGCCGGACCCGGCGCACCGCACCGATCCGGAGATCGATCTGCTCAGTGCCGATCACCGCGGGCTGCCGCCCGCGGTGATCGGCACGGCCGAGTTCGACCCGCTGCACGACGAGGGTGTCGAGCTTGCGGTGCGGCTGGCTGCCGACGGCGTCGAGGTGCACCATGTGCCCGCTCCGGGCCTGGTGCACGGATATCTCCTCATGGCCGACATCGTCCCGGCAGCCGCGGTGGCGACGAGGAATGTGCTGGCGGCGGTGGAACACATGCTGGCCTCGATGCCCATGGCGCAGTAGCCCCGACGACCTCACCCCGCTCGAAGTCCCTGCACGCATGAGGAGATCTGACCCGTGACCAGCACAGGACCGTATTCGACCGTGGACGTGCACACCTTGGCGGACGCCCTGCGATTGCGCGGCGAGAAGCAGCCCGACCGGACCGCTTATGTCTTCCTGCTCAACGGCGAGGACCCCCAGGAGACCTTGACCTACGGCCGCCTGCACGGCGATGCCCGCATGCGAGCGGCTGCGTTCGCGGCCGAGGGCCTCTCGGGAGCCAGCGCCGTGCTGCTCTACCCCTCCGGCCTGGAGTTCGTCCGGACACTGCTGGGGTGCATGTACGCGCGCATGGCCAGCGCTCCGGTGCAGGTGCCCCGGCGGCGCGAGGAGGTCGAGCGGCTGCGCCGGATCGCCGACGACGCCGGGACCTCGACCGTCCTGACCACCGCGGAGGTCGCGCGCGAGATGCGTGAACGCTTCGGTGACATGGCGGAGTTGAGCGGTCTGAGGCTCATCGCCACCGACGCGCTGCACTATGACCCGGACGCCGTCGGGCCGACCCTTCCGGGCCCCGAGGACATCGCGCTGCTGCAGTACACGTCCGGCTCCACCGGCGACCCCAAGGGCGTCATGGTCACTCACGCCAACTTCCTTGCCAATGTGGTGGAGAGCGACGAGCTGTGGCCGTGCGAGCCGGGCGGCACCGTCGTCAACTGGCTGCCGCTCTTCCATGACATGGGCATGCTGTTCGGCGTCGTCATGCCGCTGTGGGCGGGCATACCCTCGTACCTGATGGCCCCGGAGTCATTCATCCGCCGCCCGGCCCGCTGGCTGGAGGCCCTGGCCCGGTTCGGCGGCACGCACGCCGCCGCGCCCAGCTTCGCCTACGAGTTGTGCGTACGGGCGGCCGCGGAGGGCAAGACCGCTGCCGTGGGCGATCTCTCCCGCTGGCGCGTGGCCGCCAACGGCGCCGAGCCGGTGCGCTGGACCACCCTGCGCGCGTTCACCGACGCGTTCGCGCCGCACGGCTTCGACCCGCGTGCCATGTGCCCCGGTTACGGCCTGGCGGAGAACACCCTCAAGGCCACCGGCTCCCGCCAGGACCAGGAGCCCACCGTCCTGTGGCTGTCCGCCGAGGCGCTGCGCAACGGCACCGCGCAGCCCGTCGGTGACGGCGCCGCCGACGCCGTCCCCTTGGTCGGCAGCGGCAGCGTGGTCGGCCGCACCCGGGTGGGCATCGTCGACCCCGCCACGCACCGCCTCCTGGCCGACGGGCAGGTCGGCGAGATCTGGATCAACGGCCCCTGTGTGGCGCGGGGTTACCACGGGCGCGCCGAGGCGACCGAGGAGACGTTCCAGGCCCGGGTCACCAACCCGGAGCTGTCCGGCATACCCCAGCTGCGCACCGGGGACCTCGGGTTTCTGCACGAGGGGGAACTGTTTGTGACCGGGCGCCTGAAAGACGTCATCATCCGCAAGGGACGCAACCACTATCCGCAGGACATCGAGCTCTCCGCCGAGCTGGCGATCCCGGGCGCCCATCCCAACTGCGCGGCCGCCTTCTCCAGCGAGGACGGTGAGCGTGAGCGGCTCGTCGTGCTCGTCGAGGCCGATGGCCGGCTGCTGAACTCCCTGGGCGCCGAGGAGATATGCCGGCGGGTGCACGAGGCCGTACGGGGGCGCAATCGGATCACCCCGGACGAGGTGCTCGTCGTGCGGCGCGGGACCGTGCCGAAGACCTCCAGCGGGAAAGTACAGCGCCGGGCGTGCAAGCGGCGCTACGAGAACGGCGACCTGCCCGTCGTGAGCGTGCCCGCAGCGGCGGCCGCCGGGGCGGGAACGTGATGGGCGCCCTGCGTCCGGCCGAGCGCCCGCCCGGGGCGCGCATCCTGGGTGTCGGCGTGTACCGGCCGACCCGCGTGGTGGGCAACGACGAGATCTGCGCCCGCATCGACTCCAGCGACGAGTGGATCCGCCGCCGTTGCGGGATCACTTCCCGGCGGTTCGCGGGACCGGACGAGACAGTCGTCACGATGGCCGCGGAGGCGGCCCGCAAGGCGGTGGCCCAGGCGGGCATCCAGCCCGCCGAGGTCGGCATGGTGCTGGTGGCGACCATGTCCTTCCTGGAGCAGGCGCCGGCCGCCGCGCCCCGAGTGGCCGGGCTGTTGGGCGCCCGCGGCGCAGGCAGCCTGGATGTCAGTGCCGCCTGCTCGGGCTTCTCCTACGCTCTGGGGCTGGCCGATGCGCTGGTGCGCTCCGGCGATGCGCGCCACGTCGTGGTGGTCGGCTCCGAGAAGATGAGCGACATCGTCGATCCGAGGGACCGCGGCACCGCGTTCCTCTTCGGGGACGGCGCGGGCGCGGTCGTGGTGGGCCCGTCCGGCTCCCCCGGCTTCGGCCCGGTGGTCTGGGGGGGCGGACGGCGAGCGGCACCACATGATCGCCCACGACCGCAGCTGGCTGGATGTCCGCAGCGCGCGGGCCCCGTGGCCGTATCTGCGGATGGCCGGTCCCGAGGTGTTCCGCTGGGCGACCCGGACCGTGCCGGAAATCTCCCGGCAGGCCCTCGATGAAGCGGGTGTGGAGGTCGCCGACCTCGACGCGTTCGTCCCCCACCAGGCCAATGGCCGCATCATCGACGCCGCCGCCACGTCGTTGGGCCTCGCCCCGCACACGGTCGTCGCCAAGGATGTCGTCACCGCCGGGAACACCTCGGCCGCGTCGATCCCGCTGGCCCTCGACCAGCTGATGTCCCAGGGGGCCGTCCCCAGCGGCGGCCTGGCCCTGCTCGTCGGATTCGGCGCGGGCCTGACCCACGCCGCCCAGGTCGTGGTCCTGCCCTGACGGCCTCAGCTGACGGGCACGCCACGGCGGCGGAAGGCACGGCCGGTGGTGGTGCTCGCGGCGATGCGGTTGTGGCCGAAGCGGTCCTCGCCGCTGACCAGGACCGTCCCATACCGTTCGAGGCTCGCCCGTCCGCCGTACTCCTCGACCTCCGAGGCGCCGGGGTAGACCCGTACGGACGTGGGGACATAGCGCGCCGAGAAGCCCATGCGCATCCGCCTGGTCCGGCCGCTGTGCGGGTGGGAGGCGTGCAGGAGACGCGACGAGAAGATGACGAACTGCCCGGCCCGCATGTCCACGGACACGGCCCTGGACTCGTCCGGCTGCCAGGCCGGGTCGATCTGGAGTTCGCGGTAGTCGTAGCCGAAGAAGCCGCGCCGGACCCCGTGCTTGAGCACGGAGATGTTCCGGTCGGGGTCGTAGCGCATCGGCTTGGTCTCGTCGTAGTACATGGTGCGGTGCGTGCCGGGGATGAACTGCAGGCCGCCCATGTCGGCGGTGGCGTCGCTGAACGCGCACCACACGGTGAGCGAGCCGCCCGGCTCGGATCCCTGCGGCCACTGGACCTGGGGCCGGCCGCAGGCGTTGGCGAAGGTGGCGGCCTGGTGCCAGTCCGTGCCCTCGTTCCCCGGGTACTTGGGGAAGAAGTCCGAGCGCCAGCACAGCACGTCCGGGCCGAGCACGGAGGCGACCCGGTCCACGATGTGCGGCTGGGTGATGTGGTCGGCGAGGAAGGCGTTGTCGAGGTGCCGGTCGTAGTTGGACAGGTTCGCCGTCCCCGGGCCATCGGATTCCTCCCGGTACACCGCGCCGCTGCGGTCGGTGAGGTCCTGGCGGGTTTGGGCCCACTCCCGCTCGATCTCCTCGGGTGCGTAGAGGGTGAAGGGGCCCGCGTATCCGTTGCGGTGGAACTGCGCCACCTCGTCGGCGGTGAGCCGGAAGTCGTGCTGTTGAGCGGACATGTTCCTCCTCGGTGTGGGCTCAAGACACGCTCCGGGGCCGGGCGCTCAGGCCCGTCCCCGTCTCGAGGTCATTGCGGCAGTCGTTGGCCGGCGGTGCTGTCCGCGGGCGGGGCCAGGGGGAAGGCGCCCGGCTGGCGCAGCTCGCCGATGAGCTCGTCGACGCGTTGCCTGGTGAGGTGGCGCATCGCGTACAGGTGGACGTAGGCGCGTGCGGCGCCCTGGACGTGCACGGTTTCGCTGGAAAGGGAGTAGCGGCGGACGATGTCCGCGTGCGGCTGGCGAAACCGCACCGTCAGCGACTGCGGGCTGCGGGCCACCCATAGGTCGTGGCCCAACTGCTGTTGCAGCAGCAGTAGTTGCTCATGCGTGTAGGCGGCGAGGCCGTCGCACTCGGCCGCCAGCCGGGCCTGGTCGTCGTAGGAGTGACGGGCCAGATAGTCCCACATCAGCAGCGAGGAGAAGCCGTTGCGGGAGCCCGCGAAGGTGGTGTCGGCCGCGCCGATGTACTCCGATGACCTCGGCGGGGCCATCTGCAGTCCGGTGCGGGTCATGAACACTCCGCACGCCCACGGTGTCCCCATCCATTTGTGGCCGCTCATGGTCAGTGAGTGCACGTCGGGGATCCTGAAGTCGAAAGCCGGCGGTGCCTGCTCCACCATGCCGGCGTCCCGGGCCATCTCCAGGTAGGGCGCGTAGCCGGCCCCCAGTGCCCCGTCGACGTGCAGCCAGAACCCCGACCGCTGGTCACCGTCGCTGTCCGTGCCGCGGTCGCGGTCGCGGGGGACGCTGCGGTTGTCCAGCCCGTATTCGGCGCAGATGGCGCGCACCGTGTCGGCCACCGTCTCGACGTCGTCGTACGCGCCCTTGAAGGTGGACCCGTAGTTGAGGCTGACCAGGATCGGGTAGCCACGGCTGGCGAAGAACCGCACCAGGAGGGCGAGCTGCTCGATGTCGATGGCGCCGTGCTCGGTGGAGGGCACCTCCCGCGGCCAGGGGGTTCCTGGTGCGAGGGGGTTCTCGTCGGGGTAGCGCGTGGAGCCCAGGGCGTGGAAGGTGTCGATGTCCAGCGCGCGTACGGCTTTGGTCAGCGAGTAGTGGGTGTCTTCGGAGAAGAACGCCACCGGATGGTAGGCATGCGGGCCTTCGCCGCGCCGTGCCTGCTCGAAGGCCGCCCGGTCGGGCCGGCCGGGGTGCGTGCGCAGGGGCTTGCCCGACAGGTAGTCCCGTGCGTTCCACAGGCCGTACAGGTTCCCTTCGCTGGAGCCCATGGTCAGGACGTAGCCCCAGTACGACTCGGGGTCCTGTGGATCGTGCGGCCACTTCGCGTGCCACAGTGAGGCGAAGTAGTCGAGTACGGCCCGCTCCAGGACCTTGGAGTTGAGCGTGTACGAGCTGGACTGGTAGGGGTCTCCGACGTTGTTCAGGTGCCGGTTGAGGTAGTGCCCCAGGCGTGCTTCGTAGTCGAGGGCGCTGGTGACCTGGTAGCCGGCGAAGTTGCGCGTCTGGGTGTCTATGTGGCGGCGGAACAGCTCCTCGGCTTCGGTGTACTGCTCCGGGTCCAGTCCGGTGGGCGGCAACTGCACCTTGTGGTGCGGCACTTCGGGAACGCCGATGTAGGCCGTACGGGGGTCGGAGGACGGGGGCGTGCCGTAGGGGCGGCCGCCGACGACCCGCAGGCCGCTGAAGGTCTTTTGCCACGGCGTGTCTTCGGGACCGAAGGGGATGTCTGCATGCGTCTCGGTTTCACGAGGCATTGGAGCTGGTCCTTTCACTGCGCGGCTCCCCGATCCGGTGGGAGTCACGGCGCGGCTTGGGAGAGGCTGCCGGAAGGGTCCCCGGCCGGGGCGGTGGGGGCCGGGGCGGTGGGGGCCGGGGCGGTGGGGGCCGGGACGGCGGTGGGGGGCGCCGCCGGCTCGGCTGCGCCGCCCAGGCGTGCGTACCGGTCCGGGTGGGCCCGGCGCAGCCAGGAGGCATGGGCGACGCCGAGGCCGCCGGCCACCAGCAGGAGCCACGGCAGGGCGGTGACGGCGGGTTCGGTGGTGCCGGTCAGCACGTCGAAGTTCGACACCACCAGAACCGCTGCGGTGATCAGCCCCAGGGCCCCCAGGGCGGGCGCGATGACCGTCGCCCAGCGTCCCTCACGCCGATTGCGGAAGTAGCCGATCACGGCCACCGAGGCCACGGCCTGCAGCAGGATGATGCCGAGGGTGCCAAGGCCCAGCATGCTGGTCGACATGTTCACGTACGGGTCGAGACCCGCGAGCGCGAACAAGGCGACCACCACGGCACTGATGAGGGACTGGACCAGACTGGCCCGGTGCACGGAGCCGTGCCCCGCGTGCGTGGAGTGGAGGGCGGAGGGCAGCAGCCCGTCGCGGCTGAGGGCGTACATGTACCGGTTGGCGGCGTTGTGCAGCGCCAGCCAGGCGGCGAACAGGCTGGTGCACAGCAGGACCTGCATGGTGACGGTGGCCGGATGGCCCAGGTAGCTGTCGCTGAGCAGGAAGAACAGGTCGCCGAGGTGTCCCTGGGCCTGGGCGGCCACCCGCTCGGGTCCCAGAGCGCCGACTGCGACCCAGCTGGTCAGGGCGTAGAACGAGGCGACCGTCAGCACGGCGATGACGGTGGCGCGGGGCACGCTGCGGTGCGGCGCCTTGGCCTCCTCGCCGTACAGGGCGGCCGATTCGAAGCCGAGGAACGAAGCGAAGCCGAACATCACGGAGACCCCGAGCCCGGGGGCGAACACCTCGTGCGGGACGAAGGAGGCGGAAGGCAGAGCCGCGCCGCCGTGACGGACCAGGACGGCGATGTCCAGTGCGACCAGGATGGCGATCTCGCACACCATGCAGATGGACAGCAGCCGGGCGCTGAGGTTGGCCTCGCGGTGGCCGAGCATGGCGACCAGGAGCAAGCCGAGTCCCGCCCACAGCTGCCAGGGCAGGTCGAGGCCGTGCGCCGCGGCCACGCTCTGGGTGAAGTAGGCGAAGGCGCCGAGCACCCCGACCGTGGCGGCGTTGTAGGCGAGGACCGCGAGCAGTCCCGACCCGGCCGCCGCCCGGCGGCCGAGGCCGTGCGCGATATGGGTGTAGAAGCCGCCCATGTGGCTGATCCGCCGTGCGATGGCGGCATATCCGGCGGAGAAGCACAGCAGGGTCAGGCCCGCGAAGAGGAACATGGCCGGCACACCGGGGCCGGTGCCGATGGCGAAGGCGAGCGGGACGGTGAACACCATCGCGGCCAGGGGGGCGGCCGCGGCGATGATGATGAACACGATCTTCGGAGTGGTCAGCGTGCGCTGAAAGCGTGCGCCCCCCTCGGGCAGAGGTGTGCTGGTCATGAAGGTCTCCAGATGAGGACAACGGCATGGAACCGAGCGGAGGATCACGCTCGTAGGAGGATCACGCGCGTATGAGGGCGAGTGGGCAGATCCATGGGCTTCAGCGCCGTATCGCCACGGCGAACGAGAGATCCGCCTCCGCGCGCGTCCACAGGGGCACCGATTCGCCGCGGTACGTCGCGATCAACGCGCCGTCGGACTGCTTGAGGTCGATCTGCCAGAACAGGAACTCCTCCAGCGTGTCGATGCCGTTCATCGCCTTGAAGGCGGCCTCCTTGGCGGCGAACAGGTCGCGCGCGGTGTAGGGCCCGATCGGGGCGAGCAGCAGACGCCGCTCCTGTTCCCGCAGGAGGAACGCGGCCATGCGCGGGGTGATGACCGCGGACTCGATGTCGACGCCGACGGCCTCGGCACCGGGGACCACCGCGGCGATCGCGAGCCGGTCGGTGTGGGAGATCGAACCGGCGAACCCCCGGGGGAAGAGTGGTCTGCCGTCTCGGGCCCGTGGCACCGTCCGCTGGAGCGATCCGGCTGCGGCCAGTGCCGCGGCGGCCGCACGACGTCCGGCCACGAACTGCTCGGCCGGTCCGTGGGGCGCCGGCACCGGAGACGTCTCCATTGACATCTCCGGTGCCACGCCCCGGGGCACGGCCGGCTCAACGGTCACCGTGTGGCCCTCAGTTGCGCAGCGCCACGACGTGGCCTGCCAGCGAGTCGATCGAACGCAACGCTTCCGGCCGGACGTCGTCGTCCCATTCAAAACCGAACGCGTCCTCCATCGCGACCAGCAGGGCGACCAGCGCGGTGGAGGGGACCCCCGCCTCGCGGAGCGACACGGCGTCGTGCACTCCGCTGACGAAGGAGGGGCCGCCGAACACGTCGACCAGCAGCTCGCGAATCCGCTGCCGTACCTCCACCGCCGTATCAGACATGCGCTTCCGCTTCGCCGATGAACTTCCGGACGAGCTCCTGGAAGCCCACCGGGTCGTCGAGGAAGGGCACATGGCCGGCCTTCGGCATGATCGCGCAGCGGCCGTTGGGGAACATGGCGGCCAGCTCGTGGCCCGCCGTCGGGCCCAGCAGGATGTCGTCGTCGCCGAGGGCGATCAGCGTGGGCGCCTGAATGCGGGTCAGCAACTCGGAACTGGCGTCGCCCTGCTGAGCGAGCGTCAGGCCGTTGTTGAGCTCCTCGGGCGTCGACATGGCCAGGAAACTCTCCCGCAGGCCGAGGAAGCCCGGAACGCCGTACTCCTCGATCATCTCCGTGCTGACGAACTCGGGGTACATGTGGGCGAACAGCACGGGGATGTCGTGGCTGTTCAGCGTCCGCAGCCAGGCCCGCTGGAGCATCCGGTGGCGCCGCATCTGCGGGCCGATGACGGGTCCGGCGAGCACGAGGCCCCGGACCCGGTCCGGGTAGGCCAGGGCCACGTCACGGGCGAGCTGGGTGGAGGCCGACGAGGCGAGCAGATACGTCGAGTCGATCTCCAGCGCGTCGAGCAGCCCGACCAGGTCGGCCGCGTGCTCCTCCCAGGTCGGTTCCTCCGGCATCCGTGTGGAGTGGCCGTGGTTGCAGAGGTCGTAGCTCACCACGCGGTGGTGCTTGGCGAGTTCGTCGGTGTAGTCCCGCCAGAACGGAGCGGTGAAGAAGAAGTTGTTGAGCGTCGTGATGGCAATGCCCTCACCTGTGGACTCGCAGTAGAGTTCCACGCCCTCCCTGGTGGGTATCGGTGCTGTGTCCTCGCGGTAACTCAGGTCGTGGTAGTAGTCGCCCTGCGCTGCGTCAGCCGACATGACTTTCCGCCCTCTCTTTGGTCTTGACGAATGCGGCCCCCGAAAGGACCTGTGCGAATGTGGCGACGACACCGGCCGCCGGGACTTCGCCGGAGATCGCGCCGCAGGATTGGCCGCAGTACAGCGCCATCTCTTCGATACGACCGCTGGTCGCCTCTGTGGGCACCGCCGAGCTGAAGCGCGGCACCAGGTACGGCTTGCCCTCGACCACCGTTTTGCCGATGAACTTCGTGGGCTGCTCCGGATCGGCGGTGACGCTCGTGGCGAGCACGCGGTGCCGTCGGCCCGGCCATCCGATCTCGTACACATCGGTGATCACGGTGTCGGCCTCGTCGGCACCGGTCACCGCCGACTTGAACCGGGCGTGGGCCCGCGATTCGTGGGCGACGACGAAGGCGGTGCCGAGCAGCACCCCGTCGGCGCCGGCGGCCAGGGCCCGTTCGGCCTCCTCGGGCGAGCCGATCCCGCCCGAGGCGACCAGGCAGGCGTCGGGCACCAGTGCGCGCAGCGTGCCCACCAGGTCGTCGCGTCGCGACGTGCCAAGGAGGTGACCGCCCGCCTCGGTTCCCTGGACCACCACCACCGCGCCCCGGGCGGCCGCGTGCATTCCGTCGTCGGCGGTCCCGATCTGGACCACCGTCTGCCGCCCCGCCGCGGCGACCCGGTCCAGGACCGCGTCGTCGGGCATTCCGAAGAAGGACAGGTGTACGCGCTGCGGTGTCTCCTCGAGCACCTGCGCCACCTGCCGGTCGAGCTCGGCCGGCCCGACCACCTCCGGGATCAGGTTCACGCCGACCGGCCGGTCGGTGCCCGTGACCAACCGGTCGAGCATGGCCGACAGCGCGCCGCCGGCCAGTTTGTAGCCGCCCACGCAGCCGGCCGCCCCGGCGTTGGACACCGCGCAGGCCAGTTCCGTGCCTGCGACGCCGCCCATGCCCGACTGCAGCAGGCTCACCTCCAGGCCGAGCACCCCGGCCGCGGTGGCACGCATCAATTCAGGCTCTCGACCACGGACGCCGCGGCGTCCGCGCCGCCGAACCGGTCCGTCAGGGCGTGCACCCAGCGCTCCAGGCCGAAGGCCAGGCAGCTCGTGTGCGCGGTGTCGTCGCCGGCCCTGATGCCGCACCGGTCACCGAAGAAGTTCCGGTGGTAGTTGACGGAGCCGATCGCCAGGCCGCCCACGACGAACTCCTCCTTCACCGGGAAGAGCCGCTGCATCTTGGCCTTGCCGCTGTTCTTGTCGAAGAACGGGTCGGTGGCGACCTCGATGCGAAGGTCGAGCCCGAGCTCGCTGCACAGGGCCACCACGGCTTCCTTCGCACGGATCAGATGGCTCTTGGCCGCCTCCTCCGGTCCGACACAGACGATCTCGCGCATGGAGAAGCCGAGCAGGCGCTGCAGGCCCTCGTAGTGGTCCTCGTTGCGAAAGCACGTGCCGACCGTGGTGCGCAGTACGCCGTCGGCGGGCAGTACGGACCCGGCCAGGTCTACGTAGATGGAGTAGCAGGAAGCCGAGGGAAGGGCGAAGGCGGTCGACTCCATCACCTCGGCCGGCATCCGCTCGACCGGTCGCGAGGTGGTGGCCAGCTCGCCGGCCAGGAGCCCGGGATCGAGCCGGGTCGCGGCGAGACCCAGATGCGGGAAGTTGTCGTAGTAGTCGAAGGTGTCGAGGTCCTGGCACCGCATCAGGAACGGGAACCGGAACTCGGGAGCCTGCCAGTCTGCGGCCAGGCGCAGGAACACCGCGTCGATGGCCCGCAGCAACCTGAGCTGGCTGCCGTCGAGAACTCCCAGGCCGTTGTCGGTTGTTGTCGTCAGCATGCCGCTTCCTTCATGAAGAATCGGGTTTCGAGTGCCTTGAGGGTGCGGAAGTCGTCGAGGTTCAGGTCCTCCGGGTCGATCGGTTCACCGGTCAGCTCTTCGAGCAGGAAGATGAACTCGACGAACGCGAGCGAGTCGATGGCGCGGCTGTCGATCAGGTCCAGGTCTTCGGTGAGCGGCCCGATCTTGGAGTTGCGGCCCTGGATGAATGCGCGGATGGCCTGCATCGGTTCCGACATCACGCGATCACTTCCCGTCCCACGCCGGCCTTGGTGAGGAACTTCCTGGTGCGCTTGAGTACCTGGTCGTGTGCCTCCACCCGGGCGGGGTGCTCCAGGGCCTTGCGCCGCAGGGCCAGCGCGTCCGGGATGCCCGCGTCGCGGTAGGCGGCCGGGTTGTAGAGGGTGCCGATGCTGTACTGCAGGTAGTTCTCGAGGTACTCGGCGACCAACGGCACCTCGTCCGGGTCCCGCTTGGCCACCTGGCCGAGGAGATGGGTGAAGATCATCCGGCCGAACGCGACGTGCCGGCTCTCGTCCTGGTGATGCACCCGGTTGATCTCGCGGGCGATGTGCGGCAGCGACTGATCCGTGGCCATGCTCGCGTTGAAGTAGTCGACGAGCTCCTCGAATATCAGGATCCGCGCGAACACGATCAGCTCACGGGCCACCGATGAGAGGTGCTCCACCGAGTCGGCCTTCAGCGTCGGCTGGGCCGGGTAGAGCTTTCCGCCGTAGCGCAGGCAGAACTGCGCGAAGAACCACATGTGCTCGTTCTCTTCACCGATGAAGTGGTGCAAGAACTCCGAGACGTCCGCGTACGTTCGCTCGTGGATACGCATCACGACTTCACTCATCAGTTCACGGATACCGTGAATATTGAGGCTGAAGAAATTGATCGCCTCGTACCGGGTGAGGGCGATCTGCTGTTCCCTGGTGAGTTCGTCCCACATCGGGGTACCGGCGAGCGTGGTCAGCCCCTCGGACATCCACGGCAGATCCGGCTCGATGGATTCAGGCCAGTCGAACATCGTGTACGGGTTGTAGTAGCCGGTTTCGGCGAGATTCTCCAAACGATCCAGGTCCAGTACGACCGGTTCTATCTCACGTACCGCCATTACACTCGTCCTCCCAAACTGAATGGCGCGGGAAATTGATGTCAGCGCAGCGAGCGGATGTCCGCGCGCACGTGCACCGGCATCCGCGATCCGCATTCGTGGGTTGCAAAGGGCGCGTTTCCGGACGCGGTGGACGGGATCACCTTGTTGTAGATCGAGCCGAGGCACAGCTCCTGGAAGGCCTTGGTGTCCGACGACAGGCGGGCGGCGAGTTGCGCCTTGGCGATGTCCACCGTCTTGAGCACACCGTCGTCGTCCTCGACCTCCACGCTGGCGTGCGGGAGGTCGAGCGCGCCGCCGAGGACACCGCAGAACCAGCCGCGTTTCGCCTCGGCCCGGTGGCCGGCCGCACGAAAGCGCTCGGCCAGCAGCAGGCTCGCCGCGATGCAGCTGGTCGATCCCAGCCTGTGCACCAGCTGGTAGTCGGCCTGCATGGCGACCGGGATCATCTGCCAGCGGTATCCGGCCTCGAGGTAGTCGCGGGTGAGGCGCCTCAGTTCGGTGGAGACCAGGGGGGTGCGCACGCCCGTCGTGGTGACGGTGGCCGTGTACTCGGCTGTTCCCTCGCTCACTCGCGTCGGCGCCACCACATCGGTGACGGCCCCTCCGAACCGGACGGCATCGGGTGCCTCGAAGTGCCAGGGCGCTGCTCCGCCGCACTCGGCGCAGTCCAACCGGACCTGGAAGTCCCATGACTTGGGGTGCAGCAGGTCCTCGACCGGGCGGCCCGCGAAGCGGAACAGCATCCGAAAGGCGAGCTCAGGCTGCGTGTTTGACCTACCGGAATACATTCCGAGGTTGTACAGATCGTTCACGTCGAAGTGCCGCACGCCCGACTGCACATCGAACGGCAGACCTGCGGCGACCAGCGTCTCGATATCACCCGGACCGCACCTCAGCATTTCCTGCGCCGCTGACTCCGGCCGGGTCTTGCTTGAGTACGCGGCAGGAACGAATTCGATGGAATCCGCTACTTCTTCCCAGGCGCGAGCATCTATTTTCACGGCTTGAGGTGACACAGACCGTCCTTTCAAGCAAATACCGAGCCGACTGCCCGGCGCCGACTGTCCCGAAGTTAGCAGTCGTGGATTGCGATGAGGAACGGTGTTTCCACATGGATGCTCGTGCATTTCCCATGGGTGGCCTGGAGGAATCAAGCCCCGGTCATTAACAATCTCCCGTGGCGGCGCGGAGCGAAGAACCCGCCCCCGCCCGGCGACGTGCGGTGACCCGTGGCCGGGCGGGCGCCCGCCGCGATCGGGCCGAAGTGCGGGGCGGTGCCGGGCTGTTCAGCGGCCGGCGGACGCGCGGCGACCGGGGCGGGCCGCGCCCAGCGGCGTGGATGAGCGGCGCGGCGCGGTGCGTCTGTCGGGCCTCGGCCCGCCTTTGCGGGCCCGGGCGGCCGTTGGCCGGCTGCCCGGGCCCGCCCGGCGAGCGCCGCTCCGTACTGTGCTGTGCTGTGCTGTGCTGTGCTGTCAGTCCATTCCTCGCACGAGCTGGGGTTCGTCGTTGCTTTCGTCCTCCTCACCAGGCAGCAGCAGTGGGGGCGCGATCAGGGCGTCGTGGTGCAGCGTGTACACCTCTTGCTCGTCGATCACATCCATGCGGTCGCTCCTCTTCATAGGGTTCACGGTTCGCAGGTTCTGTCAGGGGAGGCGGACCACCTGGGCCGCGAGGCTGAGTTCGGCGCCGAAGCCGACCAGGAGGGCCAACTCGCCCGACAGCGCGGGAAACTCGGCCAGCAGCGTCGCGATGGCCATGGGGATCGATGCGATCGAGGCGCTGCCCGACAGGCAGGCGTCATGGGCCACCGTCACATCGCGCGCCAGCGACAGGAGGGTTGCCGCCTCCCGGCGTACGCGTCCGTCAGGATGACGGTGCGAGACGAGCGCGCGGATGTCCTGCGTGCGCAGCCCCGCACGCTTCACCGCCGCCCTTGCCACCTGAGCCGGCGTCGCGCCCTCACCCCAGGCGGGAGTGCAGATACCGGGCTCGTCGCCGGCCTCCAGGAGGACGGCTCCCCCGCCGGCGGCGCTGTGGAGTCCCGTGGTGCCGGCCGCCTCGGCGGTGCCCGTGTCGTGCGCGCGCTCGGCGCCGACGACAAGGACACGGTCGTAGGTGCTCGCCGATACCAGGCAGCGCCCCAGTTCCAGTGCCGAGCAAAACCCCCCGGAGGTGGCATCCACGTCAAGTGCGGCGCGCGGGGTGCCCTCGAGCCGGTCGGCGACGGCATGCGCCAGGTGCTGGCGCTGGTCGCGCTTGCTCAGCGAGGCAACGAGCACGCAGTCCACGTCGTCGGTGTCGACACCGACGCGGGCAGCCGCGTCGGCGGCCGCGCGGGCGCCCATGGATGCCAGGCTCTCCTCGGTGCCGGGCGGGGGCCCATCGGTGCCGGCCGCGGGCCGGCGTGCCTGATCGCCTTGGGCGGCGTAGGCACCGCTCAGGGCGGCGGGGACGATCGCACGGTGGGGGTGGTATCCGGCGACCGACCGGATCTGGGCATGGCGTGATCCCCATCCCACGAACATGTCTCCCCCTAGGGCATGCGAGGTCGTGAGCCGACTGTTGCGCGGCCGCTTCGCACGAGGACGCTGCTGACACGCGTCAGGAGTGCGAATCTAGGTTCGCCTCGTGCAGGGGAGCAAGGGTCGCGCACCGGTCTGCACTGCCCTGCGAGTCACCTTCGAGAGGATGTGGATGCAGACTTCAACGAAAATGAAGTCGCGCTGGGGCAGGAAGAGTGTCGTGCCTGGTGGGGCGTGGTGCCGCCACGGTGAGTACTCGTGGTGCATGGCCGGCCGTGGTGGTGGACCGGCCGGCCACGGCTGCGCTCAGCTGACCGGTGCGGGCGCCGTGCGGCCGTCGAGCAGTGCGTCCTGCGTGATGTCGGAGGACGCCTTGAGGATCGAGCGCTGCAGCCGTCGCACCGGAGCGCTGGGCTCGAGCCCGAGGTTGCGTACCAGAGTGCCGCGCAGCCGCTGGTAGACGTTCAGCGCGTCGCCGCCCCGGCCCGAGCGGTACAGCGCGAGCATGAACTGGCTGTGCAGGCTCTCGTGCATGCTGTGGCGCTCGACCAGGACGGTGAGCTCGGGGAGCAGTTCGCGGTAGCGTCCCAGGCAGAGGTCGGCCTCGATGCGCTGGTCGAGGGCGCACAGGCGGGCTTCTTCCAGCCTGCGCGTCTCCATGTCGAGGTGGCTTCCCGCGTTCACATCGGCCAGCGCGGGCCCCTGCCACAGGGCGAGCGCGTCGCGCAGGGTGCGTGCCGCGCCCGCGTAGTCCTCGTTGTCCATGGCCCGGTAGCCCTCGTTGCTCAGGCGCGCGAACTCGCTGTAGTCGCGGGTGCCGCCGCCGGTCTCAAGCCGGTAGCCGCCCGGCGAAGTGACCAGTAAGTCCTTGCCGGTGCGGCCCTCGGACCGAAGGCCGTCGACGCCGATGAGGGCCTCGCCGATGAGTTCACGCAGCTGAAGGATGTAGGTCTGCAGCGTGGCTCGCGAGCTGCGCGGCGGCTGCGCGCCCCACAGCTCCTCGGCCAGGGTGCGCGTGGGCACGGCCCGGCCGGCGTTGAGGGCCAGGAGAGCCAGGACCTGGCGCGGCTTGGGGGCTGTGGGAACTACCTGCATGCCGTTCAGTCGTACGGTAAAACCGCCGAGCACTTCAATGTCCATGTCCGTCTCCCGGTCCGCACAGAGCCTGCACGCGCTGCTTCCTGACGTGCCGCCGGGTGTGGGATCCGACGCAAGGCCCCCGAATACAAACAGCATAGTCGGTTTCTTAGTGGGTGCCAAGGGAGTCTGGAGCGGGGCGCGACGGCGGGAAGGCTGCACCTGGAGGGCCCATCCAGGAAGGCCCAGCTCACAGGGCACGAAAAAAACCGCCTGACTGGTACTTTCCGGGGGATGGTGCACCAGCCAGGCGGCGTACAGGTGGCGGAGGTGTCAGGAGCCCGCGAACTGCAGTGGAACGCTCGTCCCCGCGGGGGCCACCTGCGGCAGCACCAGGCGCCAGAACGTGGTGAGAGTGGGGTGCGCCAGCCACCGGGGGTCCCGCCGGCCGAGTTCCTCCAGGCCCGCGGTCACCGCGACCACGAGGCCGGCCACGTGGCCGGGCACCACCTCCGAGCGCAGCCCTCCGGCCCCCTGGGCATGCTCGAGCACCGAGGCGACCCAGCGCTGCCACAGATCGCAGACTCTTCCGCTGCTGCCCATTTCCACGGTATGGCCTCCCAGTTCGAAGCCGGCCCGCAGCACAGGGTCGGCCGCCAACTGTTCGACCACCTGGTAGCTGGCGTCCACCACCAGCCGTATGGGCCCTTCCGGCTGCTCGAATTTTTCGCAGCGCTCGACGATGACGCGCAGGCGGTCGGCGGCCGCTTCCTCCACCGCCAGGGCGAGCGCCGACTTGGTCGGGAAGTGGAAGTGCAGTGCCCCACTACTGACTCCCGCAAGCCGGCTGATCACCGTGAGTGAGGCCGTGCGGTACCCCTCCCGGCTGAAGACCTCAGCGGCAGCGGTGATCAGGGCCTTGCGAGTGCGTACAGCGCGTTCCTGTTTGGCCATCGAGGTGCTCCATCGCTCCAGGCGGCCGTCGCTCGCGAGATGACGCGGGCGACGGAGACGACACCCCCGTCATCGGCACACCCCAAAGGGGGAACCGACGCCCATGCGAAGAACACTAACAAACCGCACAGGCGGTTTGTACCGCCTGAGGGCTACGCGCTGTCTATTTGGCGCAAAGAAGCCGCACCTCAGAAGGGTGCGCCTCTCACTTGTACCACCTCGCCGAGAGCGACAGAGACCTCAGCGCGGATCACCGAACCATTGCCGCAGGACTCCCCCGAGATCCCCATCATCGGATACCCACAGCACATAGCCGTCAGGCCGGATCACCGCGGATTCTGTTATTCCGCTAGGGAGTTGGCCTGCGGCGCGGGCGGTGTGCAGGACATGCGCCCACCCTTGGGCGGGGCGGGGAGGCCGCAGGGCGCCGCTGCTGAGCAGCAGCACGGCACGGCCCCTGGCCAGCAGCCCCACGAGGTCTGCCTCTTGCTGTCCGGCCAGTGCGATATTTGGCAGAAACCGGCCCCGCCAGCCGGAGTCCCTCCGCGCCGTGTCGCCGTCGCCGTAACGGGTGTCCTGCGCGCTGAGCATGCCGCCGAGGTAGGCACCGACATCGGGCAACGGCAGCAGATCGGCCATCAGGGCGCGCAGGGGATCGAGTTGCGGGTCCGGGCGCATGAGAGCCAGCTGGGCTCGGGTGTTGTCGAGGACTCGCTGTCCCGACGGTCTGCGCTCCTGGTCGTAGGTGTCCAGCAGGTCCTTTCCTGCCGTGCCGCGCAGGGTGTGAGCGAGTTTCCACCCCAGGTTCAGGGCATCGAGCAGACCGGTGTTGAGCCCCTGGCCCCCGACGGGGAAGTGCACGTGCGCGCTGTCGCCGGCGAGGAAGACCCTGCCCTGGCGGTAGTTGCCGACCAGCCGGGAGAAGTCGTTGAACCGGGACAGGTGCGTAGGTTCGGCCAGAGGGACGGGGTGGCCGACGATCCGCGCGGCCTCCAGACTCAGTTCCTCGACGGTGAGCGGGCTGCCGCGGTCGGGGTGCGGGCCCCGGCAGTCCAGCGTCATCAGCCTGCCGTACCCGTGCGCGTCGAACCTGGCGGTGGTCCAGCCGCGCTCGGTGCGCTGCCAGCCCGGCGCCAGCGCCGCCGGGTCCATCAGACGCACCTGCCCCATCAGGGCGGAGACGGTCGCGGGATGGACTTTCGCGACGAACCCGCACAGGTCGCGCACCGTGCTGCGGGCGCCGTCCGCCCCGATGAGGTACTCGGCGCGCACCTGCCCAGGACCTTGCGGACTCTTCGTCGTCACCTCGACGCCGTCCGGGTCCTGGGCGATCCGCACGGCCTGGCTGTCACGCAGGACGGTGACACCGCGGCTTTGTGCGACAGCCTCGAACTGCCTTTCCAGATCAGCCTGGGGGCACTTGACCAGGATGGGAGGTTCGGTGGCCGGGGCGGTGATGCTCAGATGCGGCAGACCGGCGAAGTGAAACGGTTCGCGATCGTGGCCCGCACGCTGCGCGCGGCCCGCTTGGACCTGCATGAGGCCTCGGCGGGCCAGACTCTGCACAGTCCGGGCGTGCAGGGTTCCTGCCCTGGGCTCGTCGGTCGTCCGCGGCTTCGACTCGACGACACAGGCCTCGACGCCGTACGCCCCCAGTTCGGCGGCCAGCAACATGCCGACCGGGCCCCCTCCGACAATCACCACTTCGGCGTGCCGTGTCAGCACGTCCGCCCCCCTTTCGATGTCCCGGGCCCTGGCCCGGGCAGTCAGCTGAAGCGATGTGCGTGATCTGTGGCCCAGGCCCGGTACGTGGTGGCCGGGCGCCCCAGAAGTCTGGCAAGGGTGGGGTCCACACCTTGCTTGGCCCCATCACCCTGGCGGCGGGCGCTGTCCAGCAGGGCCCGCGCGATGGGCTGGGGGTAGTGCTGTGCCCAGGCGGTGTAGGCACGCTCCAAAGAGATCTCGACACAGCGCACGGGACGTGCCAGGACCTGGGCGAGGTGCTCGCACTGCTCGGCAGGCGAGATCGCTTGAGGGCCGGTGAGGGCGTACTCCTGCTGCTCGTGACCGGCAGTGGTGAGGGCGATGACGGCGGCTTCGGCGACGTCGCGGGGATCGACCGATGCGTTGCGGGACTGCGGCTGTGGCGTCGCGACGGTGTGGTGGGCGCGGACCGAGCGGGCCCAGGAGAGGGTGTTGGACATGAAGGAGCGAGGACGGAGCAGCGTCCAGGCAAGGCCGCTGGCACGGACCCGGTCCTCGTTCTCGCGCTGCCAGTTGGTGATCAGGTCGTCGGCCCGGTCGTCGGTGACCGCGAGCGCGGAGAGTTTCACCACGTGCTGAACGCCTGCCGTGCGGGCGGCCGCGAGCAGATGTGCGTCGTGGGCGGGCTCCAACGGGTTCGCAGTGACCGCGAACAGGGCCCGGGCGCCCTCCAGGGCGCGCTCCAGCGAGCTCTGGTCGGCGAAATCGGCGGTGACGACGTCGGCGGCGGGTACCACTGCGCGCAGCCGGGAGAGGGAGCGGCCCAGCAGTCTTGTGGGGTGATCGGCGCACAGAAGGCGCGCCACGTGGCCCCCTACGGTGCCCGTGGCACCCGTCACGACAATCACCGGGCGCTCTCCGGGTCCAGCAGTATGGGGATCTCGCGGAAACCGTTGGTGATGAAGGACGGCGTCGGATCGAGATCTTGGACCGCGCGCGCCAGGCGCATCCGGGGAAAGCGGGCGAACAACGCGGGCAGGGCCACCGCCGCCTCCAGCCTCGCGAGCGAGGCCCCGGGGCAGTGGTGCACGCCGTGCCCGAAGGCCAGGTGGTCGTGGCGGTTCGGGCGGTCGGCCTTGAACTCGTGTGCGTCCGGGCCGTGCTGCTGCGGATCGAGGCCGGCCGCGGCGAAGGAGATGAGCACCGGATCGCCCTGGCGGATGACGACGTGCTCCCCCAGGTCGATGTCCCGCACGGCGAACCTCAGCGGCACGTAGGCCGCGGGGCCACGTGCCCTGAGGGTCTCTTCGATCACGGCGTCCCACCCGGTGGCGCCGTTGCTGACCTGCTCCAGCTGCTCTGGATGGGACAAGAGTTCCACGATGGCGTTCCCCAGCAGGTTCACGGTCGTTTCGTGCCCCGCGCCGATCATCAGCAGCAGGGTGTCGACCAGCTCCTGCTCGGTCAGCCGTGCGCCGTCGGTCTCCCGGGTCCAGACGAGGGCGGACGCGAGGTCGTCGGCCGGCGCCAGGCGTTTGGCCGCCACGAGTTCGGCGAGCACCTGGTGCAGGCTCTCCTGGGCCGCACGGACCTCATCGGCCGTGGCAGAGGTGCGGAAGGACTCACTGAGCCCGTGCCTGAGCAGGGGGCGTTCGGCCTGCGAGACACCGAACAGTTCACAGATCACCTGGATCGGCAGCTCCAGTGCGAAGTGTGCGATGAGGTCCACGGGCTCGTCACCGGGGCGCTGCGCCAGGGACTTGAGGAGGGTGGTGGTGTACTGCACCACCTGCGGGCGCAGGGCCTCGCTGCGCCGGTGGGTGAAAGCCCCCGCGATGAGGCGACGCAGCCGGCTGTGTTCGCCGCCGTAGGCGGAGAGCATGTTCTTGGCCGTGACCCAGTGGTGGAGCGGCCAGGCGTCGTCGATGCGGCCCTCTTGCAGCGACGGCCAGTGCTGGAAGGCGTCCTTGGACACGGCCGGGTCGCTCAGCAGCCGCTTCGCGGTGTCGTGCCGCGTGATGGCCCAGGCCATGACCCCGCCGGGAAGCAGCACCCGGCAGGCGGGGCCGTCCCCTCGCAGCAGGGCCGCTTCGCCGGCGAGGTCGCTGCCCGTCAGGTCTATCGCATAAGGGCATACAGAAGTGGCCATGTGGTGCACTCCGTCCTGGGGGGGTGACGTCTGCTGGGTACGTGGCTGTACGTTCCGGCATGCGGCGGGGCTTCACATACTCGTGGGCCGCACCTTGCGGTGCGGCCCACGTTCAGCCCTGGCCTACGAGAAAGGGCCGGTCGCCCCGCGGGTCTGGCGCCTCCCGCTGTGGCTCTGGTGTCTCCCGCAGGAGCTGATCGACCAGTGCCTGGACTTTGGCCCCTCGGTCGGCGGTGACGTCCAGTTGGACCAGCGCACTGGGCACGGCGGCACCTGCCATCAAAACGCGGTACAGCACGGCGATGCGGTCGCACAGGTCCTGCCGGTCGGTCATGGCCTGGGACATCAGCTGAACACCGGCGAACGCCCCGACGAACACCCCGGCCAGCTCTTTGGTGTCCACGTGCGGCTGCAGCTCGCCTGCCAGCCGGGCCTGTTCGAGGAGGCCTTCGCTCTCGCGCGTCCACGCCTCGAAGGGGATCTTGCGGTCCAGGTTGTCGTTGCCCGACCTCTCCAGGGCCAGCCGCACACTGCCCCGCAGCAGAGGGTCGACGCCCATCTGGTAGGCGAGCAGCATGCCTCGGTCGACCGCCTCCTGCAGTTTCAGGCGCTGGGACGGGACCGGGGGGACAACCTGGGCGTTCGCCTGGAGGACGCCTTGCGCGAGCTGCTCCTTGGACGCGAAGTGGAAGTAGAGGGCACCTTTGGTCACCCCCGACCGTGTGAGGATCTCTGACACGGTGGCCGCTTCATAGCCGACCTCGTCGAAGACCTGGGCGGCAGCCGCGAGAATCGCCTGCCGCGTTCTGACCGCGCGCTCCTGCTGGGCCATGCGACTCACCTCCAGGAACTGGCTGGGCAGAGCCCCTTGCTCCATCCCAAAAAAACCGGCAAGCCCGTATTCTATCACTCGCCCTCTGGCGCGCCCAGGTGTGCACGGGCTTCTCCGGGCCGGAAATGTGCCCCAGTTGCCCTGAAACGGGTTCAGAGCTCTGGTTTCTCGCGGTTTATTCGAACGCACAGTTGTCGAGAACCGCTTGAACAAAACCGGTGGGTACGTATCTTAGTGGTTCCAGCGCCATCTGCCCTGCCGGCCCCACCCTTCGAACAGCCGCCATGGAGACGCCATGACTGTGCTCGCCCACCAGACAGAGGCAGCAATACCGGCCCCCCGGCCCGCCGCCGGGGTCCTTTCCCCCCAACTCACCACCACCGTGCCACGCGAGTACGTACACCGCGCCTGCCTGGCCGAGGTGTTCCTCACCGGATGCCGCCAGGTGGACGGCACGCGGTTCGCTCTCACCGGCCAATGGCCCCGCGCCCACACGTTCTTCACCAGCACGGACGGACTCCGCCACGACCCGCTGCAGGCGGCCGAAACGATCCGCCAGGTCGGGATGTTCCTCGCTCACTCGGAGTGGGACGTTCCGCTCAGTCATCACTTCCTGCTCCACGACATGCAGTACGCGACCCATCCCGACCACCTCCTGATCAAGGACTATCCGAGCAACCTCGACCTGGAGGCCGACTGCACGGATCTGGTGTGGAAGGGCAACCGTCTCGCGCAGTTCGCCATGCACGTCACGATCACGCGCGAAGGACAGCCGACCGCGCACGGCAGCGGGCACTTCACCTGCATCGCACCCGCTACCTACCGTCGGCTGCGCGGTGAACAGAGTGCGGCCACGCCGTCCACCGTCCGGCCGCCCCTCCTCGCACCCCATCTCGTGGGCCGGATGTTCTCCCGCGATGTGGTCCTCTCCGAGGCCGACCGCCCCCAACGCTGGCTGCTGAGCACCGACGCCCGCCACCCGGTCCTCTTCGACCACATCGGCGACCACGTCCCCGGCATGGTCCTCATCGAAGCAGCACGCCAGGCTGCGTTCGCCCTGCTGTCCCCCCGCGCCTTCGCCGCCTGCGGGGCAACCACTGTCTTTCACCGGTACGTGGAATACGACGCCCCCTGCTGGATCGACGCCGAGGCTGTACCCGGCGCCGACGACGGGACGGCCCGCGTCGCCGTCACCGGATGGCAGAACGACAAACCGGTCTTCCGCACAGAACTCTCCGGCCAACTCGCCCCGGCCTGACCAGGGGAGCCTCCCCGCCCCAACCAGCACCCCAACCAGCACCCAGACCAACACCCCAACACCCAGCCTCGACACCCGGCCTCGACCCGACGACAGAACGACCCACACCACCAAGCACCAAGCACCGACCGGGCACCGGGCAGCAGCCGGGCAGCGGGCAGCGGGCAGCGGCCGGGCATGTCGGCGGACAAGTGAACGCGGCCCTGGCAGGATTTTCGTGAAGTGGGAGTGTGCCACCGTGCGCCGGTGACACTCCGTCACGGGTAGCGGCGTCGGAGTCCGGCCATGAGGACGACACGGTGACGCAGGAGTGGAACTCCGGCATGGCCGGCCATGATCCTCTTCTGGAGTTCAGGCCGGTGATCCGGCCTTCGTTGACGCCGGAGTTGAACGGGTGGTGATTCCCTCAACGACTGCGTGTCGGTCCTCGCCGATGGCTCTGGCCAGGCTGGCCAGGGTGGGAGAGGGCAGGCCGCGAGGTGTTCGAGCCAGTCCGGCAGCGGGCCGGCGTCGCGGGCGGCGAGCATCGCCGCGAACTGCCGCACCAGGTCATGGGTTCGGTCCAGCTCGGGGCAGTTCTGAAGCAGCCGCCGGAGTGCTTCGGTGGCGTGCAGGCCGCGTCGGGACGGTGTGGAGTATCTCGAACAAGCCCAGCACGCTCGCGTGAGTGCGGCGCAGTCTCCCCCAGGCCTGCGTCACCTCAGGACATCCACGCGGAGGCTGCCCCAGTTTCGTGAGCGTGAGCTTGGTCAGGTTCCCGATCTCTTCAGGAGCTCGCGCTACCTCGGCCGCGTCGGCGGTGCACACCACCCCAGGGCTCGGGAGGTGACCCGGGTCGCTAAGAGCAGCGACAGCGACTGGACGGCCGACGCATTGCTGCGCGTCTTCCGGGGAGACCGAGTCCACGGCCGAGCCCCCTTTAGGCCAGGAATGTGCCGTTCTGGTCCTTGTCCAGCTCCAGGTCCGATGACACATCTCGTGGCCGATGGGCTCATCCGCGTCGCTCCGTGGAGGTGTAGTTCACCGCTTCACGAGAAGGACGGCGACAGACGGACGACTCAGGAGGCGGACGGCTCGATCTCCCCAGCAAAGACGATGACCTGGTCAATGAGGTTCAGCCGCAGATGGACGACGTCCGTTCCCGCCAGACGGGGGCCTCCATCCGGCATGGTGAAGACCCACTGGTACCGGGCCCACTCGTCAGGCATGTCCACCGCTGAGCAGCGCACCATCGTGCCGGTCCCCGCTGGGTGGCGCCGGATGTCCAGCACGAACCGCTCGACCGCCGCGATTCCTTCGCTGCGACCCAACGGCCCCCAGAAGACCACATCTGAGGTCAGGGCCTGGGAGAGCAGGGCAGTCACATAACTGTCGTCCGAGGCGTTAAACGCGGAGATGAACGTGTCGATCGCGGAGCATGCCGTCTCTTCCTGCATACCCCAGTAATACCAGCCGTTGCGCGGGCGCTCGTCCCGCGAGCCGCCTTCCGATCACGGTGGGGACGCCACCTCATAAGCTCCCTGATCACTCAAGGGCGAGATCAGCCACGAGACCGCCCTCGTCTGGCCCACGGACATCGACCGGCTCGACTACCTCCGCCAGAGCCTGGACCGCCTTCCCACCCGCACGGGAAAGCCCGCCCACCGTGAGCGGCGCATGGCCGGCTCTGCCGTGCCCGGCCCCACCGCCCAAGCATCCCGGGCACCGGGCACCTTCCGGCGCCGTGTGTTCTGGCTGCTGCCCCACGACCGCGACAGCCAGCCCGAAGGCCTCTATGCCATCGCAGCCCCTGGGCGAAGCAGTGGATCCCCCTCCCCTCACGCCGTGCGTCAAGGAGTACCAGACCCACGTGCTCGAAGGGCGGCCCGCCGTCCACGGCGCTGAAGGAAAGGGGGATAACGCTCCCGCTGTGACGGCCCTCCTGCACGAGAGGCGTCAGTCCTCGTGCAGGAGCGATACCGCGCTGACGGGGCAGGCCCGTGCGGCTTCCCTCGCCATCGGAGGCACGTCGGCCGCCGTGTCCTGGCCGGCAAGCACCACACTGAACCCGTCGTCGTCCTGCGTGAACACCGCCGGCGCCGTCAGGGCACACATGCCCGCCCCCACGCAGCGGTCCAGATCGACCTCGATCCTCATCTTGTTCACCACCCCACCGGCAGCTCGAGCAGACCCTCAACCCTCAAGGCCGCGGGCCTGGAACGGATCTCCTTGGCCCGGCCGGCAAGCCGCAGCCCGGGAAGCCGTTCGAACAGACGCCCAAGCGCGATCTCGAGTTGAACGCGCGCGAGATCCTGACCCGGGCACGGACGGGCGCCGAAGCCAAAAGCCAGGTGCCGGCCTACGAAACCGTCCCGGTCGAGCGGGGCGGGCTGCGCGAAACCCGAGCCGTCCCGGTCGATGACCGCCGTCATGAAGAGGACGCCCTCGCCGGCCCGGATCGTGTGGCCCGCCACCTCAATATCCTCGACAGCGACCCGCAGCAGCCCGTCCGGCACCGGCCGATGCCCAAGGAGTTCCCCCACCACAGCGTCCATGGTTGTTTCCCCTGCCCGCACAGCCGCCAACTGCTCGGGATGACGCAGCAGCGTGAAGACCCCGCGCGAGATCATGCCGGCCGTCGTCTCGTGGCCCGCCCACAGCATCCCCGCCAGCGCGGTCAGTTCCTCCCGGCTCAACGGGCCACTCGGAGTGTCAGGGCGCATCAGATCACCGAGCAGCCCCTCGCCCGCCACGCGCCGCCTGTGGCCGGTCAACTCGCCCAGGTACTTCTCCAGTTCCGCACGGGCAAGGGCGGCCTCCTGCACGCTCTGGCCGCTCAGCAGCCGTTCGGTGCGTTCTTCGAAGAACTCGTGATCAATCTCCGGCACGCCCAGCACCGTGCAGATCACCCTCGACGACACGGGCAGCGCGAAGGTGGACGCCAACTCCGCCGGCGGGCCCTGCCGCTCCATGGAATCCAGCAACTGATCCACGATCCGCAGGATCCGCGGCCGCATCAACGCGGCCCGCCGCGCTGTGAAGAGCGGGCTCAGCAGCCGACACCGAGCCTCGCACTCCGCGCCCTCGACGCAGACCAGCGGCACTCCCCGCGCCCCGGCCGCGGCGAACTGCCCACCGGGCGCCGCAAATCCAGGCCATGTGCGCTCGCAGGACAGCCGTGCGTCGGTGAGCAGTTCACGGGCCAGCCCAGGCCCGGTGACGGCCCACACCGGCCTGCCGTCATGCCACGTCACCCGGCCCAGCGGTGAAAAGCCACGCAGCCGAGCGTGGCCCGCAGGCACCTGGCGGGGGCAACCGCGCCCCTGCGGGAGGAAGAACTGCGTGTCCTGCGGGTCCGCCGGATGGGGATCCCGAACGCTCAACTCGTCCATGATGCACCTCATGCGCCCAACAGCCTCGCAATCCCTCAACAACGGCGACCAAGCCACGGGTTCCAGGTTCTTCGGCACCCGCCGATGCGCCAACGCGCGGCACACCCACCCCGGGACACCGAAAAGACCGGCAACTCCGCACGGTCACAGGGCCGCGACCGCAACCCACAACCGACTATGACGCCACAACGCCCACACCGCACACCCCACCAACACCCCCCTGCAGCAGGCATCCAGCACACATCCAGCAAGCCTCCAGCACACGTCCAGCAAACCCCACACGCCCCACAGGCCGACTCCGCACCGGCACACACCCCAGCACGCCACGCGGTGCCAGCGACCCGCAAGACCGCCGCCCCGCCAAGGACGCGAAGGCCCCCCACCCGACAGAGCCCGCAGCCGGCCAAAGCGGACCACCGGACAGCATCCCCACACACCGGCAGTTCCCAAGTAGGGTTCCGAGTCGCCTCAAGCAGACAACGCTGCACAGAGGCTGAAGTAAGCAGGCGCGGCCACCCGACCGGCCACCAGAGAGCCACCACCACCCCCCGCTCCGAGGCACAACTCCCCCCCCACCACCAGGCACGGACCCGGCCGTGCGTGCTACGAAGCGGCGGTGTAGGTGACGGGGGTGTCCTTGCAGTGGCCGGAGGCAAAGACCGCGAGGGCGTCGAGTTCGGCCGGATCGGCCGCCAGGTCCCAGCGCAGCTTGGTGGCCGCCCACTCCGAAACGTAGCGGCAGTACGCGGCGGGCAGCGGCGGCAGCCACTGGGAGGGGTCCTGGTCGGCCTTGGCGCGTTTGGTGCGGGCGGTGACCGCGACCAGGGAGGCCGGAGCGGCCAGGTCGTTGGCGTAGGCCTCGCGGCGGGCCGGGCTCCAGGCGGAGGCACCCGAATCCCAGGCCTCGGCGAGCGGGACCATGTGGTCGACGTCGAGCGCCCTGGCGTCCTCGACTTCCTGAGCGTCGTAGTAGGACAGCCATTCACCACCGGTGATCTTGCAGCGCGCGCCGACGGACGGTGCTTCGCCGGCCTCGGCGATCAGTACCTCGGCGCGGGTGTTGCAGCCGTCGGACTTCACCGCACCGGCGCTCCAGTGCCTGAACGCGGTACGGGTGTAGCCCTCGCGGTGTTCGTCGGCGACCGGAATGCGGTGCACGGCGTCGGCCAGCGTCGTGGTCTCGGTGGGACCCACCGCCTGCACCGGCGACAGCGCGAGGAGAGGGGTCAGGGACAGGCTGAGCGCGGCAAGGCCGCGAACAAAGTTCTTGATCACCCCGGCAGACTGACCGCCGGCGCGCGCGGACACCGGGCACTCGACAGGAGCCTCAGCCGGGTGGGCGAAAAGGTTCACCGCAGAAACGTTGAGCCGCCCAGCACCGGGTGGCCCACCCTCATGGACGCCACGGCGCGGCGGCCGTCCCACCTGCCGTCTCTGCCCCTGCTTCCGCCGTGGGGGCGTGATGTACACACCCCTCACGTCAGCGACCGCTCTTCCTTGACACCCGATCAGGAAAGGGGGCCTGACCTGTCGTCTCTGACAGCCAAACGGGCACGTCGCAGATGCCTTTTTGCAGGAAGGCCCGGCAGGAAGGCCCGGCGGGAAGGCCTCGCGAGGCGCGGGGGCAGCGGGTCAAGGAGTGTTCTGGCGCCGCTTGGTGCGGTGCCAGAACGGTGAGCTCCTCCCCCGGCAACGAGGCAGCTCGGTCTCCTGGGTATCTGTGTTGCCGTTCTGAGCAACCTTCAAAGACTCGGGCATTTCCACCACCGTGCCGAACGGCACACCCACTGCGGCGTACGCACACCCAGCCCGCCCACAAAACCCTCCCAGAAGCTCAGTGTGCGGTCGGTGCTGACGCAGACGATGCCCTCCGATACGGTCCCAAGCCATGGCGAATGGCAACGGCGTGCCACAGAAGGTGGCGTGGATCCTGCTTCGGAACGAGCGGGTATTGGTGACGCGTAGTCATGGCAGAGATCGCTTCTACTTCCCGGGCGGGCATCGTGAGCCGGGTGAGTCCGACGGCCAGACCCTGGTGCGGGAGATCGATGAGGAACTGCAGGCGACGATCGACCCCGCTTCCATGGTGCACTTCGGCACGTTCGAGATCGGCGAGGGCCACCCGGATCACGGCCCCTTCCGGATGATCTGTTACACCGCCGACCACCGCGGTGGGCTGACCCCGTCGCGGGAGATCGCCGAGCACGCATGGTTCCGTTACGCCGATCGGGACCGAGTCTCGGCCGTGGACGAGATGGCCCTCCACGCGCTTCACGAGGCCGGGCGGCTTTCTTGATCCCGTGACCGCGGCCTTACGGTCGTTGCTGCGGTCTTCTCCTGCGGTACGGCCGCACCACAACCGCACGGTGGGCGAGGAGCGCAGAACCAGCGCACGGGCCGGACACCGCGAGGATCCGGCTGGATGGCCCATCGCACGCTCAGACACAGGCAGAACGATCATCGATCTCGTGAAACCGGCACGAACCCAAGGGCCACCAGCCACAACTGGGCCGGATCCGATTTGGAGCCGCTTCTTTTGGTGTCGGTGGCCGGAGGGCCTTGAGTTCTGCGTTCAGTGGGCGCAGCCCTCGTTGAGGAGTGAGGCAAGGCCGTCGAGGAGGCGCTGGAGGCCGAACTCGAAGAGGGCGTCGAGGTCGAGGGCGTAACCGGCCGTGGCAAGGCGTGAGAGCGCGGGGAAGCGGCCGGTGGCCAAAATCGCCAGGAGCGCGGGCCCCTGAGTGGCCATCCACTCCTCGCTGTCCAGGCCGCTGTGCGCCTCGGCCTCCTGCTCTGATTCCAGGTGGACTGCGACACCACGGGCGTAATTGAGCAACATGAGGTGCGCGGTGAAGGCGGACTGCAGGTCGAGTCCGTGGGCATGCAGGGTGGCAAGCGTCCACTCGCTGTACGGCAGCGCTGAAGTGATCATCTGAGGGCGGGTCATCGACAGGGCCGGCGCGAACCACGGGTGGCGGCGGAACAGGTCCCAGAGCCGCCGGGCCGCTAGCTCGATCGCCCCGCGCCAGCCCTCCGGCGGGTCGGCGGGCAACGGGTACTTCGCGATGACCGTGTCCATCATCCGCGTCAGCAGATCGTCCTTGTCGGCCACGTGCCGGTACAGCGACATGGTCGCCACCCCGAGCTCGGCGGCCACCCGGCGCATCGAGACCGCAGCCAGCCCCTCCGTGTCGGCGACCGCGACGGCGGCACCGACGATCCGTCCAAGCGTGAGAGCCGCCTGGCCCGATGACGCATCAGACGGCCCGCCCGGGCGTGAGGCGGCCGCGGGGCGGGCGGCCCGCACCGGGCGGCTCGGGGCCGCCACAACCGTCCCGACGCCAGGGACGGCACGGACCATCCCCTCCTGGCGCAGCTCGGTGAGTACCTTGGTCGCGGTCGCCATCGCGACGCCCCACTGCTTGGTGATCTCGCGGGTCGAGGGCACGCGATCGCCCGGCGCCAGTTCACCCGTCTCGATCCGCTGCCGCAGTTCGCCGACGATCTGGCTGTAGCGCGGCACCGCCTGCCCGCCCACCGACACCCCCTGCACTAGTGCACCTGCATGAGTGTCATCCTAGCGCCCGACTCCGGGCGATCCCCGCGCACGAGCACCCTCCCCCGCCCCTCAGCACTAGTGCAGTACTGCTCAACACCCCACTCTGATAAGGGATTTCATGCTTGCGCACTCTCTTGCGTACGGCGTACGTTCCCATCATGCCGAACAACGAGACACTCATCTGCGGGGCTGGCATCGCCGGGCCCGCGCTGGCGTACTGGCTACGCAAGGCAGGCTCCAGAGTCACGATCGTGGAACGCGCGCCGCACCCCCGGCCGGGCGGGCAGACCGTGGATCTGCGCGGCGCCGGCCGCACCGTGATCGAGCGAATGGGTCTGATGGACCGGGCCAGGGCACAGAGCGTGGACCAACGCGGCCTCGCACTCGTCGACGCCTGCGGCCGGACCACCGCCCAGATGCCCGCCGACAGCTTCGGCGGCCAGGGAATCGTCTCCGAGATCGAGATCCTCCGCGGCGATCTCGCTCACCTGCTGCACGAGGCCAGCCTGCCGGACACCGAGTAACCTGACACCAAACCGAAGAGATCAGTAAGCCCCCTCAGGTAGCCACGCGGAAGCAAGGACGACCGTCGCGGGAGCAGGAGTACCGACGGCCGTGAGAAGCCCCTGGGGGACCGGCCCCGTCGCACCTAAGAAGTTCACCGCGCCGCCAGAGAACATCGCTCCGCGGAAGTTCACCGCAGTGCCAGAGAGCACCACATCGCGGAAGTTCACCGTGCCGCCGGTGAACACCGTTCCGCGGAAGTACACAGCGCCGCCAGAGAACATGGCGTCGCTGAAGTGGACCGTCCCGCCAGAGAACATGGCGTCACTAAAGTGCACCGTTCCGCCAGAGAACACCGCGTCCCTGAAGTGCACCGTTCCGCCAGAGAACACCGCTCCGCTGAAGTACACCGCACCGCCAGAGAACACCGCGTCACTAAAGTGCACCGTCCCGTAAGAGAACACCGCTCCGCTGAAGTACACCGTCCCGCCAGAGAACACCGCGTCGCCGAAGTACACCGCACCGCCAGAGAACATCGCACGGTTGAAGTGCACCGCACCGCCAGAGAACACCGCTCCGCTGAAGTTCACCGTGCCGCCAGAGAACACCGCTCCGCTGAAGTCCATGTTGCAGTCGATGATGACGCCGGTGAGGTCAAGGTCGCAGCCCTGCCAGGATCGGTGGGTTCCCATGGGGCGTCGGTAGTGGTCACCAATGAGGCGCAGGATCGTATGCCGGACTTTGCGAAGGGCCAGATACCGATGGCGTGCCTCCTGGTGGGCCGGGTCGCCGTTGCCGGGATCGAGCGTGAAGGGGAGCTGGAGGTAGGCACACAGGACGTCGATGCAGGTCTGACGCAAGTCCTGCGTGGGAGCGTCGTCGGCGAGGCCAGCCAGTGCGTGAACCCCACCGAGCCGAACTGCGGGTGAGTCCGATCCGAGTCTGTCGACTGCTTGGGAAAAGCGTTCGGTGTGCAGGCGCGTGGCTTCACGGTGGGCGCCGGCCTCGTCGACGCGTTGGCGACGGTAGGCGACAACCAGAGCGACGAGCGCGCCAGCCCCGGCGACCACCCCAAAGGAAAGCTTCACCAGGTCGAACAGCGTCTTGGCATCGAGCTTGGCGGCGGTGTCAATCTCCCTGAAGCCAAGCAGCGCTACCAGCCCGTAGAAGATGCCGCCCGAGACCAGAACAGCCGCAGCGAAGGCCCAGGTCAGTGCCCGACCAACTCTCCACAACCGCAACTCCCGATCATTCGGGGCCAAACGCGACCTTCGGTTGGCTGTCATGACGATGAAGACAAGGCGCGGAAGTCAGCGGTTGCACGAGAATCCAGGGCCTGTCGTCCTTCCACAGCGCCAACCGGGTCCTGAACAACGACCCGTACTGGGTGGAGGTCCCCCGATGAGCACCACCACGGCAACCGCCACCGTGTGGGCCAGCGATCACCAGTACTACGTGTACGGCGATCAGTTCGACAGCGAGGGCTTCTCCTACACCGGCTTCAACGGGCTTGTCACACCGCTCTAGCTGTGCTGTTCGGGCACGTTGGTGACGCGAGTGCGGACTTGCATGGGTGAGGGCCTTCTGGTTTCGGTGGCGACTGCGACATCTACCGCCGAGTGCAGGAGGCCCTCATGCGCCACCGTAACGCCCCGCTCACTCCCACCGGCAGACTGCGCCTAGCCTGGTGCATCGTGGAGGACGGCCGGCCACTGCGGCGGGCCGCCGAACGGTTCCAGGTCAGTCACACCACCCCCAAACGCTGGGCCGACCGATACCGCCTCCAGGGCTGGAGGGGCATGCACGACCGCTCCAGCCGCCCGCACCACTCACCGCATAAAACCTCCGCCAGTGTCGAAGAACAGGTGGTACGACTACGCCAGGAACACCGCATCGGCCCCCAACGGATCGCGGTACGCAGCCACATTGCCGCCTCGACCGTTCACCGCATCCTGCGTGACCATCACCTACCACCGCTGGCCACGCTGGACCGGGCCACCGGCCGGCCCATCCGCCGCTACGAACGCAAACGGCCCGGCGAACTGCTCCACATCGACGTCAAGAAGCTGGGCCGCATCCCCGACGGCGGCGGCCACCGCGTGCTGGGACGGGCCGCAGGCCGCAAGAACCGTGACAGGGCCGGACTGGCCTACCTGCACACGGCGTTGGACGACCGCTCCCGGCTCGCCTACACCGAGGACCTGCCCGACGAGAAGGCGGCCACCTGCGCGGGCTTCCTACAGCGGGCCGCCGCCTGGTTCACCGGCCACGGCATCACCGTCGAACGAGTGCTGACCGACAATGCCTGGGCCTCCACGAAAACCACCTGGCACGAGACCTGCCGGCAGCTGGGCATCCAGCCGCGCCGGACGCGGCCCTGGCGTCCGCAGACCAATGGCAAGGTCGAACGCTTCCACCGCACCCTGCTCGACGAATGGGCCTACCACCGGCCCTACACCAGCGGTGCCGAACGCCAAGCAGCGTTCACTCGCCCCGGACCCACGTGCACGCCCTGTCTCACGACACCCACGCCTTTGTTCCTCCGGAACCCGCGTAGGCGATACGTCCTCAGACCGGGCACCCCACCCGTAGCCGCGCTGCGCGATCGTCCTGTACATCTGACCACGAGCGGCTATCCGCCGCCGCTATCTGGCGCGGAGGTCTAGGCTCCCACTGTGGCCGATGCATTTGTCAGCGGGGAGGTGCACCACCTCGCGTGTGGTGTCTGCCTCTCGCGCCGCCTGCCCGTCGGCGAGTTCGACGTGCACGAAAGGCCCAGCCGAGACGCCCCTTCGATCCCCGTGCGGCACGGGGCCGAGTAGGCACCACTCGACCGCCATCGTCTCCACGTTCACGCTGACGTGCTCGTGGGTGCCCGTGCCGCGGGCGCAGAAGGTCCAGGTCATCGACTTCACCGGCGTCCTGAGACGCAGTCGGCCGTGCGGCGCCACCCTTTCCAGGGCGGGCAGCACCGGGTTCCGCTCGAAGCGGGAATCATCTGCTCGTACAGCGCGCGGGCGCGTTCAGGGGTGGTCTCGGGGGGTATCGGCAACGTCCCCTCTGGTCTGGCTGGTTGGAGGCGGCTCGTGGACCGGAAGGCCCAGGCGGCGGATTCTTGGGGTCCTCGCAACACCTGATGGCCTACGTCGTCGTCAGTAGATTACGCAGCGCTCGGCCGGACTTCTCCAGCCGAGCGTTTTGCGTGGTCGGCCGTTGAGTTGTTGGGCGACGTGTTCGAGGTCTTCGGGACTCTGCACGGAGGCGTGGTTGCTAGCGTAGCCAGAAATGGTGATTAGTAGCCAAAGTTTGCTGATTTAGTCTATTTAAGGACAGTTGATAAGCATTCGGGGTATGTGGCACGTTCCATCTCCCCTACGTTGAAAAGTGTCAGGCGGAGTACCTCTCCGCCTGAACAATCGAAGGAAGTCACACCATGCGCACCATGCGCACAACCACCGCCAGGACCTTCCTGATCGCCACGATCGCGGTAGCCGGCCTTACCGTGACGCCCGCTCTCGCCGCCGCCCAGCAGGGTACGGGCAGCGCCCGGGCCCACAGCGCCGCCGGGGCACCCGGCAGTAACGGGGCCAACGGCGTTGGGGTCCTTGGTGGTATCGGTGGCCTCGGCGGCACCGGTGGCGCCGCGGGTGCCAACGGCAACGGAGGCAACGGAGGGACTGGAGGCAATGCCAGCGGCATCGCGAGCGTCGGTGGCCTGGGCGGCACAGGCGGGGCCGGCGGCGCCAACGGCAACGGCGGCAACGGCGGCTCCGGCGGCGAGGCCAAGCTTGGCGGTACCGGCGGCAAGGGCGGCGTAGGCGGCGTCGGCGACGACGGGACCGGCATCAACGGCGGTATGGGCGGCAACGGCGGCGCCGCCGTCGTCAGCGGCGGCCACACGGGCGGTACGGGTGGCGCCGGCGGCGCGGCCAGCCCGGTGTGCCCGGGTAAGCCCGGCGGCAACGGAACCGCCGCCACAATGTTCGCGAACGGCACCACCGGCGCCACCGGTGCTGCTGGCAAGACCACGCTCCCCTGCTGATCATGTTGGGTGAGCGGATCGCAGTGGCATGAGGAGAAGCATCCGCCCGGGACATCACCGCACCCCGTCACTGCTGAGTGCTGTCAAGCAGTGAGCGTTTCAGCGTTGCTTCTCCAGGGTGAGGACGGCTTGGGTGATGACGCTCATGCGGTTGGGGCTGATGCGGGATCTGCGGAAGATCTGCCAGGACTTCAGCCGTGCCATGCCTCGTTCGACAGGTGCCCGGGCCGCTGACAGGGCCCGGTTCTCGGTCCGCTCGGTGAGGGTGAGTTCACCGCCGGGCGGGCGGCGCTTGGCGGTGGTGACCCAGTCGCCCGCCCCGATGTAGGCCATGTCGGCGAGGATCGGAACACCCTGGCGCGCGCAGATTCGGAGGATCTTGTGGGTGCGGGCGGCCGTCAGATCGTGGGCGCGGCCCGGCAGTGCCGGCGACAGCCACAGAATCTCACCGGCCGGGTCTGTGACGACCTGCACGTTCACCCCGTGCCGCTTGTGTTTCGAGGAGTAGTCGGCCCCGCCGTCGCCGACACGGTCGCACTCTGTGAGCGTGCCGTCCAGGAGGACGAAGTCCGGGTCGTGCGCGCGCAGCGTCTTCAGCAGGCCCGGCGCTTGCTCGGCGAGCAGACCGGTGACCGCGGTGTCGTAGGCGTGGGTGGTGGCGACGGATATCCCGAAGGCTCTGGCGATACGGGCGAGAGTGTCATGGCGACGCAGGTACACGAGTGCGACCAGCGCACGGCCGTGCGGCGGGAGTTTGCACCGCCGACCCCCCTCGCGGGTGACGATGAGCATCGTGACCCACTCGACCAAGGCGTGGGGCAGGTCGAGTGCGGCAGGATACGGAACCAACAGGGCTCCTGTGCTGCTGAGTTGAGACGTCGAACACCTCACTCAACGGCACGGGAGCCCTGTCCGTTGCGTACCTCGACCTCACACCGCCCCCGCCACCCGATCAGTGGCCGCACTGAAAACGCTCAGTGGCCGACCCCCGGCAGCAGGGAGACGATCTCGCCGCCCTTCCGTACGATCAACGCGTCCTTGTAGAGGATGAGTTGTGCCGACCTCCAGAAGCCGGCACCCGGCTTCGGCTCACCGAAGTCCACGTGTTCACGCCAGACCCGCTGACCCGTCCTCAGATCGAGGCCGGCCAGATCCCCGCGCTCGCCGAGGAAGTACACGACCCCCTGCGCCATCGACACCACGGGAGACGCGACATCGTGCATGGAGTCCTCGTCGGGCAGCTCGACGCCGACCGAGCCCGTCCACAGGGTCTTTCCCGTGGTCAGCGAATAGGCCGAGGCCTTGCCTTTCCAGTTCACGGTGATCAGGCGGTCACCGACCAGATCCAAGGAGGCCAACGCTCCCCCGACCCGGTAGGAATGCGAGGTCTGCTTGCCGGTACCGCTGATGGTGGTCAGCCGCAGGTCCTTGCGGGCGTTCGTGTCCAAGCCGACTGCCGGCTCGTTCGCCGCGGTCAGGACCATGCGGTCTCCGGAGGTACCGACGAGCTGCTGCCCGCCGGGGAGCGTGGCGACCTTCCTGGCATCTCCGGTGGCGGGATCGAGTCGCAGGATGTCGGTGCTTTCCGGCTTCTCGACGTCCGGCGTGCACGCCAGATGGGGCACACCACCCAGCACCGCACGCTGGCACGCGGCCCCCTTGTCCCAGGTGTGGCGCCACTTCTCCTTGCCGGTCCGCGGATCGAGGGCCGACATCGTACGAAGGTTCGGCGTGTTGGCGAGGACCGCGCCGTCGATGAGCATCGCGGCCTGGTCGGTGCGGTCGTCCTGCGGCATCTCGACCGTCCACAACACGTCGCCGTCGTCGGCGTCCACCGCCATCAGATCGGTGCCGCCGGCGTAGTCGCCGTTCGGTTCGTTCTGCGCGGTGTGGTTGCGGTAGGCGTAGACCACGCCGTCGCGCACGGCGAACGGGTGGTCGATCCCGTCGCCTTCACGATTGACCTTGACCGTCCACAGCCGCTCGCCGGTGTTCGCGTCGAACTTGGCGGCGTCGTACTTGGACCCGCTGCAGTACAGCGCCGAGCCGTCCACCAGACAGCCCCGTCCGGCGGCACCCGCCGTGTCCTTCTCCCACGGCTGCCAGCCCTCCGGCGACACCGCGGGCCGTGCGGGACGGTCGTCGTCGGTCACACCCGCACCGCCGAAACCGAACAACGCCCCTACGGTGATCGCGGCGACAGCCACCGCCGCCCCCGCGACCTGCGAGAAGCGGCGCCGACTGCGCCGCCGCTCCACCTGTTCGACCAGGTCCCCGGGCGCGCGCACCTGATCCAGGGCGACCGCGTGCAGCGTCTCGCGGACCTTCTCCTCCACCCGCTCCGTCGTCATCCCTGCATCTCCTTCGGCGTGTAGCTGAGCGACTGAGCCTGTTCCACGGGCCTTTCGGGCCCGAGCTCCGGGACGAGCGCACGGAGCTTGGCGAGCGAGCGGTGCGCAGTACTGCGCACCGTGCCGACCGGGCACCTCAACAGCTCCGCGACCTCGCCCTCCGGCAGATCCTCGAAGTAGCGCAGCACGACCACGGCCCGCTGCCGCTTGGTCAGCCGACGCAGCGCGGCCCACAGCGCGACCCGCAGCTCGGTGTCCGACTCGGGACCTGCCGCGCCGCCGGACTCGGGCAGTACGGGCACCGTCGTCTCGGCGCGATGACCGCGCAGCCGCCAGCGGCTGACCTGCTGGCGGTACAGGACTTGGCGGACATACGCCTCGGGCTGCTCGATGTGCGCCCAGCGTCCGTAGGCCTTCATCAGCGCAATCTGCAGCAGATCCTCCGCCGCATACCGGTCCCCGCCGGTGAGCAGCACCGCCAGCCGCAGCAGCGCGGTGGAGCGCATCGCTACGAACTCCCGGAACTCGTCGTGACTTGAGGCCTCCATCGACCCTCCCCTTCTTCGCAACCATCACGACGCGATGGGCCGCCCCCAGCTATCCTTCGACGGACGAGATTATGTGCGCACAAAATCTTGGTGCGGTCCCGGCGGGCGCTGGTTAGGGGCCGGGCATGCGCATGTACCTCTCCTCGTTCGACGGTCCGCCGCCCTCACGGGCGGCGGACCGCCCCACCAGCGCCACCAGGTCGTTCCCGCGGCCTCTTGATGTTCTCCAGCTGTGTCAGACCGGCTGTCGCAGCCACGACTCGAGAGCCGCGTAGTCGCTGTCAGCCAGGCCACGGCGGGGATCGACACGATGGAGCAGGGCTTGCCCCTGATGATGGGCAGCGACCCAGGCCCGATCGGTGTTCGTGATCTCGTCGTCGACCCAGGCGAACGGGCGCCCCGCAGCCCATTCGACAAGGGCACGGGTCTTCCAGTGCAGGCCGTTCCCTTCGTCCTGGTCATCGATATCGGACGGCTCCGGCCAGACCACCACCGCCAACTGCGGCAGACCAATGCGGGGCGCGATGCACTCGTTCGCGTCCGCCATCCATGTCGTCGCCCAGACCACCTCGCACGGAAGCGCCGCCAGCCGGGGCCCGTGCTCGGGATTAATCCTGGTCAGGAGCGGATTCGCGTCCGCATCGGGCAGTTCAGGACCTGTCGCATAGAACGGATACGACTGGGACACCGCGCCGAACGGGATGAGTGGCCCATCGACATCGAGAAACAGCAGGGCCCGCTGCACGGAACCAGTCACGGGAGCACGATACTGACCATTTCGCTTTGGGGTGACATTACGGCGTGGTCAGGGGCAGTCCCGTTTCGGCGATGAATCCGTCGAGGAGCCCAGGGCGATACTGCATCCGTACGGTCAGCCAGGACCGCTTAGCGATCAACTCCTGCATGGTGGCATCGACATGGTGGGTGTAGTTGTCCCACAGCAGCACGATGTTGCCGCCGAGCTGCTGGTGGGCGGCGTCCAGCAGGCGGGCTGAGTCGCGTTCCCTGAAGCCCTTCTTCTCGCCCTTGCGCCCGTGGTGGGAAAGGATCCGGAAGACGAGCCGGGTGCGGTGGCCGGGCTTTTGGCCCACGAGTGCGGCCAGCGAGATCCGGCCGGATCCCTTGGCGCAGGTCCGGATGAAGGGTGGGTGGCCGCGCCGCGACCAGGTACGTGCCTTCGGCGGCCGCAGGGTGTGGCCGGACTCGTCGGCGAAGCACAGCCACGCATCCTGATCCCTTGCCGCCTGTTCCACCCGCGGCCAGGTCTCCTCATACCACCGGGCGGTGGCGTGCGGCTCGCGTTCGGCGGCCCGGTGCACCGGGACTTGTGCTGTGAAGCCCATCTGCCGCAGGATCCGCCAGACCCGAGCCGGACTGAAGCGGACATGGAAACGCCGCGCGGTCACGGTGGCCACCCGGGCCAGCGTCCACCGCTGATCCTCCCGCCATCCGTGGGCCGCCGGGCCTCGGTCCAGCTCCGTGGCCAGCCAGGCGCGCCAAGCTGGCCGCATCCGGGAGAGGCGTCCGCTGGGCCCTTTCGAGCGCAGCGCCGCCCTGCCGCCGGTCCGCCAGCGCGCACGCCAGGCATAGGCCGCCTTGCGGGAGACCCGCAGGCGCCTGGCCACCTGCCGGGCCGTGAGCCCCCGGGTGAATAGGTCGGCGGCCTCATTGCGTACCCGCTCCCGCCGTATGCGTTGCGTGGCGGTCAGGCCGCCACCGTCGGGATATCGCATCCCGCCGGGATACACCCGCCCGCGCCACCCCGCTCGGCTCGCGGCGGTGCCCGGCCAACCGGCCGGGCACCGCCGCGAGCTGTATAGGTCAGCTGAACTTGAAGTGGGCGGAGTGGTCGCTGTTGTCGGCCATTTTCAGGTCGAAGGTGCGGCAGGTGTCCTTCCAGGGCGCTGTCGGTCTTCCACACGTAGTTGTGCGTGTCGGTGGCCGGGTCGCAGGAGAGGCTGGACCCGTCGGCTCCGGTGGTCTGCTCGACCGGGTCGATGGGCGCGCCGGTGTCGCAGGTGGCCCCCGGCACCGACCAGATGGACTTTGCGCATGTATCCCGCCTATGCCACCGAGACGGTGCGTATGGGGTGGGCCCAGGCTTCCTGACGCCTGATCTCGGCCTGTTCGCCACACCAGGTGCCAACTCGCGCGCTCAGTCACAACACCCCACGTGCCGCCAGCGACGCTGTGACCTCAAGCGATAGGTGGCCAGAGCAGTGCGCGAGACAGCAGTTCGCGGGCCTACGCTCAACCACAGTTGGCCAGCCTGCTCAGGGCCAACTGGCCGACTGGCCCCTGGAGTCGCCGACCCCAACAAGCGCAGATGCGGGTGGAGTCTGGTGGGCGCATGGACCAGGGCCGACGGCTAACCAGCTCGGCGCCGAACCGCCCGCTCTTCGATGCCAAAGCATCTCTCCGACCTTCTCGGCATCGAAGAGCCTTGACTCTGGGATACGCGAGGCAGCTCTTTCGCGGTGGTGGTCTTACCGGCGCCGAAGGTGCCATTCAGCCAGATGATCACGTATCCCACCCTATGCGGGCCGTCCTGCTACTCAGAAGGACACTTCCAGACACCCCTTATCGCAACCAGGAGATGCAGCGCTTTCTCAGCCGGGAACCTCTAGAAGGCATACGCGAAAAGCAAGAGCACAAGACAGACCGTCACTACAACCGTCGACCCGATCGCGAACGCGAGTGCGGTTCTCCCGCTGCTCATCCGATCCGGGGTGGCAGAATTCGCCGGATCCCGGGGGTCGTAAACGATCTCAAGCTCCTCGCCTCGGCCTGCTGGGGGATACCGAAAAGGGCCGACACTCACTTGCACGGCCGTCCCGGAGGTTTCCTCGAACTGCACCAGAAGGGAAACCGATCCGTTATTTTCTCGCGCTTCATTGACGCATGCGGCGGAAACGCGGATCCCCCGGGACCACAACGCACGGTCCCTCTTGTAGATGCCAGCGGAGAAATAGAGAACAAAGATCGCAATAACGGCAATCGGTATCACCGCGCCACTGAACATCGCCCCTCCTTGACGGTTCCGCCCCTTCTACCACGACAGCAACTACCGGTCAAGGAGTAATACCGTAGCCAATCATTCCACCGATGACGTCTACCAGCAGGTAAGCAGGATAGAAAAATCCCTCGACGCAGGAAAGGCGTAGGTTCGAAGGAATGCATCGACGAAGAATTCAAGGACGCCAAAGAGAATCCGACACAACTGGAGAGCTGGTCCAAAACACTCGGCCTGGGCCTGGAAAACATCGTAATGAGCATTCAGGACTTCAAAATAAATTCCTTGGCCGCCTGGCCGGCGGTGGCCTCCCGCACGTAGCCGCGGCCGTCGGGGAGTTGAGTGAGAGTCGCGCCTCCGTCGGCCAGCTCCAGCTCCAGCTCCAGCTGGACGGGGCGGGTCTCACCGGGGTTCCTAAATCCTCCAGGAGCGGATCTGGTCGGCTGCGGCAAAGATGCCTGCTTTGGCGGTCATCAACTGCTGGGTGAGATCGACGAGTTCCCCGAAGGGGGCGTCCAGGCCCTGTCCGGAGGCGTGCATGTAGGCGACCACGGTGGCGCAGGCGAAGCGGACGTTGTGGGCCGGCAGGGGCCGCAGCAGGGCGAGGGTCTGCAGGAGCGCCGCGGCACGCCAGGAGGGGTCGGAGTCGTAGCCCAGACGGGGCGGGTCGACGCGGTGGCGGGCCACGGCCGCGACGAGGGCGGAGAAGTCGGCGACCATCGGCTGGTCGGGCAGGGCTGCTTCGTGCTGTTGCAGCAGCCAGGGCACGTCAATGTGCAGGACGGGTGCCATGGGTCAGGCGGCCTGTCCTGTCGCGCGGGGGGCTGGCCCGTCGTCGATGCCGGCGGCCGCGATGGCGGCGGCCAGGTCGGGGTTGCGGAACGTGGCCTGGAAGATCTCGGAGGCTTCCCGCAGGGCCCGGTGGCGGGTGATCTGGTCTGCGGTTGCCTCACGGATGAGGGCCTTCATGCTGGTGCCGCGTTCCTGGGCGAGGGCGCGCAGCTCCTCGAGCTCCTGGTCGCTGAATTCCACATTGAGAGCGGGCATGCCCCAAACGGTACCGCGCAGGTACCGAGGCGTAAATATATGCAGGTCAACGGCTATCAAGAGCGGTACCGGACGAACTCGCCCGCACTGCGCTGGCGGGGTTGCCGAACGGCTGCCGCAACCGGAATCCGGGGTGCAGGGCCAGATGCCGCGCTGGCGCGCAAGACCTCCTGGCCGTCGGCGAGGTCGACGTGCTGTTCGACGTCATCGTCGGAGAGATTCTGGAGCACTCCACCACGCTGGTCCGCCCGATGGTTCTGTAAGTGGGAGCGGGCAACGTTTGTCGACGGCTCTTCGCAGCACTTAGCGATCACAGGGCCCGACAATCTCCATGAGAACTGGCAACGCTCTGAACGTGAATACCGAGTCACGTCGTGGCTGTTGGTTCGTTACTGGCGGTTGATCGCCCGTGAGATGCCAGCGGCGACGGTCGTGGCCAGGATCCACCCGGCAGCGGTCAGTGCGTAGGCGAGCCACTGCCCAGTGCTTCGTGGTGCGAAGGCGACGTCCTGTCCGAAGATGGTGATCGGGACGAGCAGGTCGAGCGTGTAGACGACGGCGTTGAATGGTGGCGCCTTCTCCGCTTCGAGAGGTGCGGGAGGATGGGCTCTGAAGAAGAGTGCGCCGCAGGCGAGCAGAGCGGTGAGCCATAGGCCGGCGCGGAGTGGCCGGTAGCCGTAGCCGACGGTCGCGTCCTGGATGTAACCCCAGACGCGGGTATGCAGAGGGAGCATGGCACGGCGATGGCGTTGCTTGGCGAGGAGCACCGTGCGTGCTTCGTCCTCGTGTCCGAGCCGTCGGTAGGCGGCTGCGAGCTGCTCGTACGGCTGGGGGAGGTAGGCGTCGGTGCTGCGCCGGAGCCAGTCAAGCCGTTCGGCGGCTGTCAGGGGGATGGCGAGGGCGTCGTAGGTGGTCTCGGCCAGTCGGAGGTCGGCTGGCCAGGTGCCGGGGGTGTCGTACAGGGTGCCCAGTTGGGCATTGCTCGCGTCGACGGTGCCGTCGATCGGCTGCTGGGTGCGCAGATCGGTCTCCCGGGCCCGGGCCAGCCGCAGGGACAGGGCTGTTCCGCCGGGGTTCGTCAGCGTGGCATCGCGGAAGCTGAGCTGCGTGCCGATGCTGCTGCCGTCGAGTTTGATGCCGCCGTCGACGCGGAGCCCTTGGCCGAGGTCGAAGTTGCGGGCGACTGTGACGTCAATGGCCTCCAGCGCAACGTCGCCGACGTTGTTCAGCCGAGCCCCACAGAACCCGATCGCCGCCGCGACCGTGGCACCGGAGAGGATGATCCGCCCTTCGGCGCTGAAGCCCGGGTGGAAGGTGAAGTCCTCGGTGATCTGGACGTGGTAGGCGTCCAGGGCGTGGCCGTCGGGGTTGCGCAGGGAGGCGCCCTCAAGGTCGAACTCGCCGGAGATGGCGGCGCCGGAGCAGCGGAATGTTCCCCGGACCGCCAGGTTGGTGCACAGCACGTCGCCGCCCGCGATGAGGTGGACAGCGGATATCGCCTCGGCCCCGGGCGCGGTGATCACGGTGTCCCGGAGGTCCAGGTCACTGTGGATCTGGGAGCGGGTGAGTACGAGGGGCCCGGTCAGGTGGCAGCGGGACAGGACCAGCCGGCCGTCGATCTGGGCTGCGTCGGCGGCGAGACCTGGCAGGGCGCATCCGGTCAGGGCCAGCTCGCGGATTCTCGCGCCCCGGAGCAGGGGCACTTCGTCGAAGCGACATTCGTCCAGGACGACCGGCACGGGGATCTCGGCAAATTGCAGATCCAGCCTGCCCATGATGCGGGCGCCGGTCAGGCGCAGTGCCGGGCGGTCGCCGGGGGCGGGATCGGTGCCGGCACCCAGCAGCAGCGCCGCAATGACCTCGGCCCGCACCTCAAGTTCCGCCGTTTCCGGGGCGTCGCGGACATCGACAGCGCCGCCCTGGGCGAAGGAGTTCCACAACTGACGTTCACCAGCGTTGAGTTCGTCGAGACGCATGATCGACGATCTTTCCGGTTCGGGCCCGCCCATGACAAGACCCGATGAACCCCGGCCCCGCGGACGAGGCAGCCATGAGCATGTCGACACCCACCAGCGTCCCTGCACCGTGCAGGCGAGCACTCCGATACGCCAGCCGCAAGCCCCTGGGTGTTGCCGGAACTCACAGACATCGCGCTGCGGCGAAACGAGGCGTTCTCGGCCCTGAGCGACAAGCGGTGTCGGATCCCGTCGATAACACCACCGGTGGGGGACGCCATCGCACTCGGCATTCAGCGGCCGGCTTCTGGCCCGCGGTGTCGATCCGGCTGCTGGGGGCGGTGCGCGCGCTGGTCGTCCTCGCGCACCGGGTGGGGTGCGGGAGCGTCCTGTGGGTCGGTGTACTTCTTCGTCCTGGCGACGGCTCCGTCGCCGGCCTTCGTGAAGACCTCCGTCACACGGCGCAGCTGTTCGGCGGTGAAGCCCAGGGCCTCCACGTCCGTACGCGATGCCTTCATGGCCCGCAGCTCCTTGAAGTCGATCGCCTCCTGGGCCCCGGCCTCCGGTTCCTGGTGGTCCCGTTCGGGGTCGGCGTCCCGATGCCCGAGCAGCAACTCGGGCATCGCCGCCTGTTGGTGCCGGGCAACGTCGTACCCCCGGCCCCGCACGACGGTGGTGCGCAGCTTCTCCCGCACCACCGCGCCGGCGAGGACAGCTCGCTCGTACTGCAACGGGATCCGGGGGATCTCCCACTCCCCCGCGTCCTGGCCCGGGGGCCGGGGCGCGGCCGGCTCGCTGGGATCGGCCGGGGGTTGCCGGTCCGAGCCGGGTGCGGGGGTGGGTGGGCGGCGGGCGGGGAGGTCGGACAGGGCCCATCGGGCGGTGTAGAGGCGGTAGCCGGGCTCCAGGCCGCGCGTGGTCTTCGGCTCGCTGATGTCCAGGCAGTGGGTGGAGATGGCGGCGGTCACGATTCTGTCGTCCAGGCCGGGGTCGCGGCGGCGGGCCGCGCAGGACAAGGGGCGAGGTGACGGCGGGTTTCGGCGAGCAGGTGCCGGCGGTGGAAGCGGCCGCCGTCGTTCATCACGAACACCGTCGCGGCGACATCGACGGCCGCCAGGGCGACGTCGACCACGGCGGCGACCCGAGACCGGATCGCCGCGGCTGCGGCGCGGGCGTACTCGAGGAGGGAGTCGATGACGTCGACGGCCACCCCGGAGTTGAGGATCGCGCTCGTCTTCCACCACGCGCGCAGCTGCGCTAGCGGCCTGGTCTTCTGCTTGGACGGGCGGGTCTTGTGGGCGGCCATCTGGTTCATCTTGGCGCGGGCCCGCTCGGAGACCACGGGCAGGAACTTCAGCTCGCCGTCGTCGTCGACGGCGATGACGTACTCGTGCTCCAAGTCGGCCAGGCAGGCGGCGATCTGGTCACTGCGCCGGGAAGTCCAGCGGATCAGCTCGTGCGGCACCCCGGCAATCTCCTTCACCGGGCGGCGCCCCGGGGTGACGGTGCGCGGCTCGGTCGCCAGCCCCAGCGCCTCGCAGACCTCAGCGGCCACGAGCTCGTTGTAGAGCGCGGAGACTGCAACCGTGTTCTCGTGCAGGGCCAGGGTGTGGATCGACCCCCACTTCCCGTCCAGGCGCTGCCCCTTCATGGACAGCAGCAGGTGGTCGCGGAGCAAGGGCCTGCCGGAGCGTGCCTCGTAGTGGCGGAAGCGGGCGGCGACCAGACCGCCGGGCGGCCGCGCGGTCCTGGAGGGCGGTGAAGTCCAGCCGCCCGTCACGCGGCACGACGAGCTCGCCGTCGAGAACAACGTCCTTGCCCAGCTCTGCCACGGCGTCGGCGAGGTCGGGGAAGCCAAGCCCGGCGCGGGCAACGGAGCGCGGAGCCCGCTGGAGCGACGCGGACGGGCACGGGATTCCGGCGCCGTGGTGTGAGCGGAAGGTTGGGGGGCGACGAGCGGTGAGTCGGACCCCACCCTGCCACCGGCCACCTGAAGGCGGGTTCAGGTGGCTTCAGGTTGTCTTCAGGATCACTCCGCCACTGTGGATCTTGTCGAGCCCACCGCTTCGCACCAACCGACGCGCCGTCAATTGGTGTGCCAGGAGGAACTTTCCGATATGCAGCCCCTCATCGATCACGCCCGGTCCTTCCACCTACAGTCCGCGGCACGACCCGAGGAGTTTGCCCGACTGGCCGAGGGCCAGTCCCCGCAGGTTCTGTTCATCACCTGTTCCGACTCCCGGGTCGTCCCCTCATTGATCACCGGGGCCCGTCCTGGTGAGCTCTTCGAGCTGCGGACCGCGGGCAACATCGTCCCTCCGTACGCCTCCGAGCAGCCCACGGGCGAGGCGGCCACCATCGAGTACGCGGTGGAGGTGCTCGGAGTCCAGGACATCGTCGTCTGCGGCCACTCGCACTGCGGCGCGGTGGGCGCGCTGCTACGCGGTGACGACCTGACCTCCGTCCCCGCAGTGCGCGACTGGCTCGCGCACGCGACGCCCCGGCCCGACGGGGTGGTGGAAGACCCGGCCGTCGCCCAGGCCGTGCAGAACCACGTGCTGACACAGCTGTTGCGACTTCGTTCCCATCCTTACGTCGAAAGCCGCCTCGCGCAGAACCAACTCCGCCTGCACGGTTGGTTCTACGAAGTGCACACGGGGTCCGTACTGGCCCATGACGTGCACGACGACACCTTCCAGGCCCTGTGAGCGCGACCGTGGACCACCGGACGAAATTCCCTCATCTGCGGCAGGACTTCGCCGCCTCGCTCGTCGTGTTCCTGGTCGCCCTGCCGCTGTGCGTGGGCGTCGCCGTGGCCTCCGGTGTGCCGGCCGAACTGGGCCTGATCACCGGCATCGTGGGCGGTCTGGTCACCGGCATGATGCGCGGCAGCAGCTTCCAGGTCTCGGGCCCTGCCGCCGGACTGACCGTTCTGGTCTTCGAGGCCGTGCAGGAATTCGGGCTGCCCGCGCTCGGGGTGATCGTGCTCGCTTCCGGTCTTCTCCAACTGGCCATGGGAGCCTTCAGACTGGGGAGCTGGTTCCGGGCCATCTCGGTCTCGGTCGTCGAGGGCATGCTCGCCGGCATCGGACTCGTGATCATCGCGGGCCAGTTGTACGCGGCGGCCGGCATGACGGCCCCGGCCTCCGGCCTGGGTAAGATCTCCGGGCTGCCCCGGGCACTGGTCGATGCCGCCGGGAGCACTACTGCCCTCGCATCCCTCGCTCTCGGCGCCGGCACCATCGCCGTCATGCTGGTGTGGAAGCGGCTGCCGCGGCCCGTACGGTCCGTTCCGGCGGCGCTCGCCGCGGTCGCGCTGGCCACACTGGCGTCTCTGGCATTCGCCATGCCGGTCGACACGGTCGAGGTGCAAGGGCTGGCCGGCTCCATTCAACTGCCTGGGCTCGACGCCATCGGTGGGCTCGCCGACGTGAGCGTGCTCGGGACAGTTCTGGCCTTCACCCTGATCGCGTCGGCCGAGAGCCTGTTCAGCGCGGCGGCCGTGGACCGGCTGCACGACGGGCCGCGCACCGAGTACGACAAGGAGCTCATCGCCCAGGGCACAGGCAACGTCGTGAGCGGGTTCCTCGGCGCGCTGCCGATGACCGCGGTCATCGTGCGCAGCTCCGCCAACGTCCAGGCAGGCGCGCGGACCAAGGCCTCGCGCGTCCTTCATGGCGTATGGCTGCTGCTGTTCACGGCGTTGCTCCCCTTCGCACTGGCGCTCATCCCGATCCCGGCCCTCGCGGGCATCCTCGTCCACGCGGGGTGGAAGCTCATCCCGCTGCGTTCGACAGTGACGCTGTGGCGCGCGCACCGGGGCGAGGCGCTGATCCTGGTGGTCACCGCGGTGGCGATCGTCGCGGTGAACATGTTCGAAGGTGTTCTGATCGGCCTGGCGCTGTCCGTGGCGAAGACCGCCTGGCAGGCCTCGCACATCAGGCTGGAGGTCACCGACAAGGGCGCCGGCCCCATCGAGGCGCGCCTGACAGGCAATGCGACCTTCCTGCGGCTGCCGAAAATCCTCGACAACCTGGAGGCGCTGCCTCAAGACCGTCCCATCCGGCTGGATCTCTCGGGCCTGCACCACCTCGACCACGCGTGCGGGACGGCGCTGGAGAACTGGTCGGCGCGGCACAGTGCAGCCGGGACCGAGCCGGTGAAGGTCACTGAGCTGCCGTTGGAGCGGGCAACGTCCGGCTGACGCGCCCTCTCGCGGGAGCATAGCGTCCCTCTCTCGGGCCCCTGTCTGACGTGGCGGGGCCCGAGAGAGGGACGCTGGTCGGCGATCGGGGCTCAGGTTCCGGGCGCCGCGGAGTGTCCTGGTCTCGCCGCTCCCCCCTGGCTATGGCGGTGAGTTTCGGTTCTGGTCCACTTCGTAGGCTCTGTCGCTGATTTGGGGGTGCACTCGATCGCGGGCGGGTGGGCATCACCTGTTGTGTGAAAAATGCAGTGAGCGTCGCTGACGTACTTCTGCCGGGTATGAGGGTGGAGGTCGAGAGGGTTGTCCTAGAGGGATCTGAGGTCCGGCTCGTCGTGCGGTCTCCGGCAGGCTCGGCCGCCTGCCCGGGGTGCGGGCGGAGATCTTCACGGGTGCAGTGCTACTAGGCCAACCGGGGGAAGCTGGAGCGGTCTCCATCAATGTGGGTCCGCCAGCTGCGGAATGATGCATTCCATGCGAATCATGAAACGCGTTCTCTTCGCGGCTGCGGCTGCGTCGCTGCTGGTGGCGAGCCACGGCGCAACTGCCGCGGCTTCCGCGCCCGTACAGTCCACGCCCGTACAGTCGCCGGCAGCCGGGCCAGGCTGGCATCACGTGGCCGACTTTCCTCCAGCCGAGGAGAACCGCTGTCATGAGCGCGGCCGGTGGTACTTGGAGAACGGCGTACGCGCCTACGAGTGCCGGGCCGCCGGAGTCTGGGAGTTGTGGGTTCTCACCGAGCCCTCCTGACCTGGGTCGGGGCCGGATCGTTGCTCTCACGGCGGTGCCTGCCCGGCAGCAGGGGGTGGTGCGGTATGGCTCGGCGCCGACCGACCGGCGAATGAGCCCCGGCAGCTACCCGCAGCCCAGCCAGACGGCCCGTTGCGCAGCAGTCCTGCTCCGCGCAGCTGCATGCGCAGAGCGCAGCGATGCCCGACACCGCGATGACCGCCCGACCGCTCAACGCCGACAAAGCAGCCGCATCGCCCGGCACCGGCCAACCGATACGGCTGCACAGCGGGTTGCGCAGCGGCCGCCCGCAGCCATCCCAACTCCGGCACAAGCCCGGTGGCAGGCACCGACCACCCTCCGCGACCACCACGCCGCCAGCCCCGACCACTGCAGGTCAGCGCGCTGCGCACCCCGCATCGCCTGGCACCGGCCCTTACAACTGCACCAGGCGCACACCCATCAGCGAGCAACAGATCCACGCTGCACAGCCGCCGAGGCGCAGCCACACATCATCAACCACGAGACGTTCACCGTCAGGCGGCGGCCCACAGCGATGAGCGATGACCGACGGATGCCGAGCAACGCCCCATAGACGACGTCCGGCCGACGATGAGCGACGGGCAGCAGGCGACGGGCGACCGACTATGAGCAATGAGCTACTGCCCGCAGGCGACGTCAGCCACCGATGAGCACTACCGACGGCCCGCCGCCATCAGCGCGGAACGCCCCCGCCTCCCCCGGGTATCGAGCCTCACCACCCACGCCGAGCCGGGGTGATGGTAGATACCGACCACCGTCCTGGCCTTCACCCCGACCACCGCGCTACCAGCCCGACCAGACAGGCCAGCGCCCTGTACCGGCCGCGGTCCCGTACCGAGCGCTGCCGGGGTCCGCCATCCGCGGGCTCACGCCCCACGTACTTCGCCTCACCCTGCTGTCGACGGCAGCGACGGCGGGGCACTGCAGCCCCCGCCCCGACACCGGACCGGGCCTCTGGAGCCCTGCGTCCGACGCGCCCAGAGGGCGCGATCGGCGTGGCCGGGGTGGTGGGAGCTCCTGCCACCCTCCCGACCACGCATTTCGTGACCCTTTCGTCACCGTGGTCGGGGGTCAGTGGTCGGCAGTCCGGTCGGGGCCTGCGGGTTGTCTCAAGGCATCAACCCCACACCGTCCTTGGGGAGTTTGCGCATGCTCCGATCCACAGCGTCACCAGGTACCGGCCCGAGGCCGGCGGCCGCCGGCCTCGCGCTGACCCAGATGCGGCGCCGCGTACAGATCGGCCGCGCCGAGGTACGGGCCGCCCTGGCCGCCGGCCCCCTCGCCCTGGCCGTCACCGTCGGCCCACCCTCACCCACCATCGCGGCCACCCCCAACCCGCCAAGCAGCACACCGCGCAGACAACATCGGCGACCGACCCCTCGGGCTACGTCGCCCAGTTCGTGGGATGCGGCACGACTAACGATTAGACTCATTGTTTAAATCTGGACACCACCTCTAGCATGCGGATGGCAGCGTGCCTGCCGGGTCGCAGGACCCCACGACCGCACGTCGAGCGAGGAGAAGCCGGAACCGTCCATGAATGCCGAACAGCACCCAGCCGCCACTGCCCCCGACCTGTACGACCGGTCCGGACAGCGCTACCCCCTGGACGAGCCCCGCTGGCGGGGCAAGGACGGCAGCCCTCTCGCCGTCAGTGCACTGCCGGGCCTGCGGCCCGAGCAGATCGACACCGCCGAACGGTCCCTGTGGCGCTACCACGCGGCCCTGCCCGTCGACGCCGCCCGCCGGGTGAGCCTGGGAGAAGGGTGTACGCCGATGGTCCCGGTCGACTGGGCCGGCCGACGCGTGCACTTCAAGCTGGAGTGGTTCAACCCGACCTCCAGCTTCAAGGACCGGGGCGTATCGGTGATGATGTCCCACCTCGTGGCGCACGGCGCCGATCGCGTCCTCGAGGACAGTTCGGGCAACGGCGGTTCTGCGGTGGCCGCCTACGCCGCCGCTGCCGGCATCCGCGCCAAGGTGATCGTTCCCGCCCTCACCTCGGAGGCCAAGATCCTCCAAACCCGCGCCTACGGAGCGGAGGTCGAGCTGGTGGGCGGTACCCGCGACGAGGTCGCGGATGAGGCGATCCGCCAGTCGGAGCAGATCCCCTACGCCAGCCACAACTGGCACCCCATGTTCCTCCAGGGCACCAAGACCATCGCCTACGAGATGTGGGAGTCCCTCGGCTTCACCGCACCCGACAACGTCGTCCTGGTGGCCGGCGCGGGCAGCAACATCCTCGGGTGCGACCTCGCCTTCGGCGAGCTGCTCGAGGCGGGCCAGATCGACCGGCGCCCGCGCCTGTTCGTCGGGCAGCCCGAGCACTGGGCGACCATTGCCGACACGTTCAACGGCATCTCCCCCTCCAGCCGCGGCGAGCGGGTACCGACGATCGCCGAGGGCGCGTCGATCGCCCGCCCGATCCGGCTGCCGGAGGCCGTGGCGGCCATCCGCCGCTCCGATGGCGCCGCCTACGCCGTCCCGGAGGCGGAGATTCACACCGCGGTCCGCGCGCTGAGCGCGCGAGGCCTGTACGCCGAGCCGACCAGCAGCGTTGCCGCGGCAGCCCTCGACCACTTCCTCGCGACGGGCGACATCGCGCCGGGCGAGACGACCGTGGTCGTCCTCACCGGTGCGGGGCTGAAGTCCGCAGAGCAGCTGGCCTCGGTCTTCGCCGGGCCCAGCGACTGAGCCGATACCAGCAAAGGAAAGCGCGATGGCACACCCCTCCCCAGACGATCTCACCGACGCCCACCCCGTGCCGAAGGATGCATCCCTCGTAGCGGAGGACGAGCACCTGGTACAGGAAGCTGAGCGCATCGCCGTCGCCATCGGCCGCATGTTCCCGGGCCTGTGCGAAGTCGTCCTGCACGATTTGCGCCAACCCGACAGCGCCATCCGCGCCATCGAGAACAACCTCTCCGGGCGGCAGGTCGGCGACTCCGCCACTGAGCTGGGGCTGCGCCGCATCGCTGACCCCGACTACCCCAGCGTCATCCAGAACTACAGCAACCAGTTCCCCGACGGACGCCCGGCCAAGAGCACCTCGATCGGCATCAAGAACGCCGACGGGCGTTACGTCGCGGCACTCTGCCTGAACCTGGACATCAGCACGCTGTCCCCGCTGGCACTGACCCTGGCCAACCTCGTCGCCACGGACAACGAATATACGGGTGAGGCGTTGGAGACGCTGCGCGACCGCACGGGACGCGAACTGCGGTCGGCCATCGACTCCTTCGCGGCCCAGCGCTCCAGCACCCCCCGCAGCCTTAACCGCAGCCAGAAGCGCGAACTGGTCCGGCATCTGCATCACGAGGGATTCTTTGAGGCCCGCAGTTCCGCACAGCACATCGCCGACCGGCTCGGCGTCTCCCGGGCAACTGTCTACAACTACACGAAATAACCACCCCACCTAACCGGATGGTGCCCCATCGAGTGGTGTAGGCGGGCAGGGCGTTGGAACGCGCGTATTTGCTCGGGGCGTGCGCCTGCTGTTGAGGGTCAGCCTCGGCGAAGGGGCCCTGATCGGCAAAGAGCGCGAACCGCCCTCCGCCCCCGTGCCTGATCCTGCTCCTCGACAGTTCATCTGACGGCACGGGTTCCGAATCCCAGGCCACGAGGGCGTCAAGGTCGGCCAGGGCGTGGTGACTTGATGCCCCGATGCGCGCACGCCTGCGTCGACGCCTCGCACTCCCCCAGCCGCGCCCAAATTAGCCATCTTGCGCTGAGCGGACGCCTCTCGTCCGTGCTTCGCCTTGCCGGCCCGTGTTCCGGTGCGGGCATCCGGTCACAAGGTGAGGGCTCTCTGCGCTGCGAAAACTCGGACAGCGCACTGCTGGGCGACTCAGTGCGCGGCCGGCTGCTGTGAGTCTCCACGTCGCGCTCACATCTTCTCCACTGACCTGAGCATGGCTTTTTCGCCAACGTGGCCCCGGCGTGGCGTACTTGACAAAGTGTCATGATCGTTTGGTGTTACGATCTCGGGCACATGCCACGTGGACTTTTTCCTCGGCTTGGCTACAGCCAGGGGGCTCTCCGGGTGGTGAAGGCTGCCCACGTCGAGAGTCCGCATGGATAGATTCCGAGAGCTGGACTCCAGCCGCTCAAAGAGAGTCACATGACAATTTTGCAGGATCCGACGGTCTGGGCGCTTGCTGCCGGCGTCCCTGTCGCCACCATGGTGGTCGTTCGCCAGCGAAAAACGAGTGAGTCGTTGCGCCGTCAGAAGCGGGGACTCGAAAGCGATCTGACCGAACTTCAGGGCAGCCACGCTGACCTCCAATCCACCATCGCAGAGCTCCGCAGGGGCTACGACGAGGTGGTCCGACAGGCAAAGGAAGAGGCGGAGAACGCCACCAATACCGTACTGAAGTCTGCGATGCAGACCCTTCAGGGCCTCGCGGCGGAACAGCAGCGGGCCATCTCCGGGCTGCAGAAGAAGTACGGCGATTCGGCCGTGCTGCGAGATCTGCTGGACGTCGACCACATGAACTCGCAGTTCAACCGGCGTGCACAGTCCATTGCCGTGCTCTGCGGCGGGTGGCTGGGCCGGCAGCGGGATGCGGCATCCATCTACGACGTGATCCGCGCAGCTCAGGGCCGTATCCGGCACTACCAGCGCATCGACATCGCCTCGCGGGTGGACATCGCGGTGACCAGCCGCGCCGTCGAGCCGGTCGCGCTGACGGTGGCCGAACTGCTCGACAACGCCACCAGCTATTCGGCGCCGTCCTCCATGGTCGACGTCGAGGTGCGGACGGTACCCAAGGGCATGTGCATCGTGATCGACGATGCAGGCGTCGGGATGAGCGAGGAAGAGAAGACGGCCGCCACAGCTCTGCTGTCCAGTGGGTCCGCGGTGAGCGTCTCCGAACTCGGCAATCCTCCCGCGTTCGGTTTCGCGGTGATCGGTGCGCTGTGTGCGCGCTTCGGGTTCACGGTCACCATCGACAGCACTTCTCCCTACGGCGGCGTCCGAGCGGTGGTGATGGTGCCGAAGGAGTTGCTGACCGACATGCCGGAACCCGCGAGGCCCGCCGCAACGCAAGGAGCCAACGCGGGCACAGTGGAAAGCGGTTCGGCTCCCGCGACGACAGCGGGCGACCTGCCCCGGCGACAGAACAAGCGCCGCGCCATGGCACTCGTGCCGGACAACCAGCCCGATGAAGCGACTGCGCCGCCGGCCCGGTCGGCGGAGGCACGGGTGGCGGCCATGGGCGCATTTCAGCGCGGCACTCTCAGCGGCCGAAGTGCGGGGGTACCGGCCGCCGAACGCGACACTCCTGCCGATACACACGAAGGATTCGATGCCCCGTGAGCGACGACCTGTCCTGGATGCTCGAGGACGCGCTGGCGATTCCCCATGCCCTGCACGCGGTCCTGATCTCTGCTGACGGCCTGCAGATGTCCCGCACCGCGGAGATCGGCCGGGACGACGCCGACAAGGTGGCCGCCGCCGTGAGCGGACTGCAGTCGCTCAGCCGGTCCGTCGGATTCTTCTGTGGTGACGACGGCACGACCTGGCGCCAGACGCTCATCGAGTTCGACGGTGGCTGGGTGTTCCTGAATGCCGCAGGAGGTGGCTCCTACCTCGCCGTGGCAGCGTCCGCCGAGGTCGACATGGGAGACATCACGTATCGGATGCAGCAGCTGGTCAGCCGACTGGGCAAGGCCATGTCGACCGGCCGCCGCACCGACACGGTCATCTCATGACGGATCCGGACCGTTCCGAGCCCGAGCTCGTGTCCGAGGCCGGAGAATTAGTCCGGCCCTATGTCATCACCCGTGGGCGTGACCTGCTCGACGAGGGCGCGTTCGCGCTCATCACTCTCGTCACGTCATCCACCGATGATCAGCAGCGCCCCCAGCGGCTCTCGCCCGAGGAGCAGCAGATCCTGGAGATGTGCTCCAGCGGCTACCTCTCGGTCGCTGAGATCGCCGCCCATTCTCAGCTGCCTCTGGGTGTCGTCAAGGTGCTGCTCAGTTCCCTCGCCGAGGGGGGCTATCTGGTCACCCGTGCGCCGGTGCCCTCGGCTCGTCTCGCCAACAAGGCCTTGCTTCAGGAGGTGCTCGATGGTCTCAAGGCTCTCTCTGTCTGAGGACGCCTACGTGCGCAGCGGTGCACAGCAGACTGCGGTGAAAATCCTGGTCGTCGGGCACTTCGCCGTCGGCAAGACCACTTTGATCGGCTCGCTCTCCGAGATCGCGCCGCTGTCCACCGAGGAGCAGATGACGAGCCTCTCGGAGAGAGTCGACGACCTCAAGGGAGTGCAGGGGAAGACCACGACTACGGTCGCCCTGGACTTCGGTCGCCTGACCCTCAGCGAGCGCATCGTGCTGTATCTGTTCGGGTCACCGGGCCAGCAGCGGTTCGTCAATCTGTGGGACGACATGGCCCGCGGAGCGCTGGGCGCCCTGGTCCTGGTGGACCCCGAGCGACTGGCCGACAGCTTCGAGGTCATGGATCTGGTCGAGAGCTACGGCCTCGACTTCGCCGTGGCCCTCAACCAGTTCGACGGCAGCGCGGTACACACCCCCGAAGCAGTCCGGGAGGCGCTCGACCTGCTGCCCGACACCCCGGTCGTCACCATCGACGCGCGCGACAAAGCGTCGTCCGTCAACGCCCTGATCACCATGGTCCGCTATCTGCAAGAGCGCGCCGCCCTGGAGCACGCATGACAACCCCTCCCGTACCTCCGCCCGGCTGCCCCGCACACGGCAGTGGGCAGCGCATATCCCTTGACACCCCGGAGTTCGCCGCCAACCCGCACGCGTACTACCGTTACATGCATCAGCTCGGCCCCACGGCGCCGGTCACCATCGCGCCCGGCGTGGAGGCGACCTTGGTGACCAACTACAACGCGGCTCTTGAGCTGTTGCAGGATCCCACTACCTTCCGCAAGGACGCGCGCCGCTGGCGTGCGCTGAACGAGGGCCTCATCCGCCCCGACAGCCCGGTCCTGCCGTTGCTGGCCTACCGGCCGAACTGCATGTTCACCGACGGCGCCGAGCACGTGCGACTGCGGCAGGCCATCACCGAGAGCTTCGCCCGCGTCAGCAACAGCCGGCTGAGCCGCATCGTCAACCAGGCCGCCCAGTTCCTCATCAACCAGTTCAGCGCTCGCGGCAGTGCCGACCTTCTCAGGGACTACGCGCAACAGCTCCCCCTGTACGTCTTCAACGAACTCTTCGGCTGCCCGGCGGAGATCGGCGACCGGGTCCTGTTCGGCATCTCCGGCATGTTCGACGGCGTCAATGCCGAGCAGGCCAGCCAGGTCCTGCTCCAGGCGGTGGGCGAGCTGGTGGCACTCAAGCGCGTCCATCCCGGGCAGGACATCACGTCCTACCTGATGCAGCACCCGGCACAGCTGACCGACGAGGAACTGGCGCACACGCTGGTGCTGCTCCTCGGCGCGGGCGGCGAGCCGGAAGGCAACCTCATCGGCAACGCCTTCTACACGATGCTGACCGTTGAGGAGTACGCGCGCAACGGGCAGTTCGACAAGGCCCTCGATGACACCCTGTGGCGCAACGCGCCCATGTCCAACTACGCGCCGCACTACCCGGTCTCCGACACAGACGTGGCCGGCGACAAGGTCCGCGCCGGTGAGCTGGTCCTGGTGTCCTTCGGTGCCGCCAATACGGCGCTCGCGGACCAGGGGGCCGACACCCGCGGTCACCTGGCCTGGAGCGCAGGCCCGCACGCCTGCCCGTCCAAGGAACCGGCCAGGCTCATCGCCCTGACCGGCCTGGAGGCTCTGTTCAACGCACTGCCGGACGTTGAACTCGCGGTCCCCGCGGACAGCCTCGCCTGGCGGCCCGGCCCCTTCAACCGAGCTCTGGCCAGCCTGCCCGTCCGCTTCGGTGCGGTCACCCCGCGCCCCGCGGCCGCGCCTGAGCCGACGGACGCGTCCCCTCGCCACCAGGCGCACCCTCCCCTGGCGCCCACGCCCGCGCCCGCGGAGCCGCAGGCCACCGGCAAGCCGGCGCGCTGGAGCAGCTTCGTGAGGTGGCTGACGGGCCAGTAGCCGGTGCACCGCCTGTGATGCAGGCGACACGGGCAGTTGTTGTAGCCTGCATGAAAGATCAACTGCTGGGGTAGGACAGCGCGGAGTGTCTGGAGTGACACGAGATGAAGGAGAGGCAGTGAACCTCGCAACCTCCGCGCCCCGTTCCGCAGGCAACCGGCCGGGCCAACGGCGCACCACATCCAGCAGCAGGAACTCGTGCGGGTGCGACGACCCCGAAAAGGCGCAGGGCCGAATACCCGTGGCTTACGACGGATCGGCCCTCGTCTCCCGCCTCGTTGGCGCAGCACGTCCCCGTACCTCCGCGCCGTACAGACGCTTCTTGCGGCGTGCCGTGCGAGGAACGCGATGACGTCCCTGCCGGAGGCGGGCATACCGGCAGACGAACCCGGTAATGCCACGCTCGGCGATCACGTGCTGGGTCAACTACAGCGCCTGGGCGCCGTGGTGGGCCTGAGCGAGGCGGACACCGCGCTGTACGGGCAGGTCCTGCTCGACTCCCTCGCGGACTCCGCCCGGCGACCGTTGTCTCTGCCCCCGGCGTCGCCCAGCTTCCTCTCCGACGACCACACCCCCGTCGAGTTCTCCCTGGCCGGCACGTCGGACGCCGCCCCGGCACTGCGGGTGCTCGTGGAGCCCGGATGCACCCACGAGGACATGGGCGACAGCGGCCGCGCCGGACTCGAGGCCATCCACGCGATGGCCGCCCGCTGGAACTTTTCCACCCATCAACTCGACGCCCTGCACGACTTGTTCCTCCCCGCTACGGCCCAGGGGCCGCTGTCACTGTGGTACGCGCTCGATCTGCGCGTGGGAGGGGTCCCCGGCGTCAAGGTCTATCTGAACCCCTCCGCCGCCGGACCCGAGCACGCCGCACACACCGTGCAAGAGGCGTTACGCCGACTTGGCTACGACAAGGCCTTCGCGCAGCTTCCCTCCGCGGCGGGCTATCCGTTCCTCGCCCTGGACCTGGGCTCCTGGGAGTCACCTCGCGTCAAGGTCTACGTGAAGCACCCGCGTATGTCGGCCGACGACGCCTGCGCGCTCAGCCATGCCTCCGGGGCCGCAGCGGCAGACATCCGCCACTTCTTCCACACGGCCGCCGGCCCCCTCCCGCCATCCGGGCAGCAAGAAAACGGTACGCCGCGCCTGCTGCGGCGGTCCGCGCTCACCTGCCATTCCTTCACCGAAGGCGACAGCGACCCCAGCGGCTTCACGCTCCACATCCCCGTCCGTGACTACGTGCGCGACGACGAGGAGGCCCTCGATCGGGCAACCGCCCTGCTGACCCGGTTCGGCATGGATCCCACGGTCCTGCGCCGGAGCCTGCGCGCTCTCACACAGCGACAGCTCACCGATGGTGTGGGGCTGATCGCCTACCTCGCTCTCGTGTACGAGCGAAACCGGCAGCCCCGCATCACGGCCTATCTGTCCTCTGAGGCCTATCTGACCAGGGCGCCGACAGAGCAGTACGCGCAAGTCGGTCTGTTAGCTGCGCAACGCACCCAGAGCGCTCTGAACTCCGGTCGCAAGGCCGCCGGTCATGCCATCCCGCACACCGCACCAAAGGAAGTCTCGTGGAACCGTATCGCATCAAAGTTGTAGAACCGATCGCGTTCACCACCCGAGCGGAGCGCCAGGCCGCGCTGAAGCGGGTCGCCTACAACCCCTTCGATCTGCGTGCCGACGAGGTCACCATCGACCTGCTGAGCGACTCGGGGACCGGTGCCATCTCCGCGGACCAGCTCGCCGCTGGCATGCACGGCGACGAGTCCTACGCCGGCAGCCGCAGCTACTACCGGTGGCACGAGGTCGTCTCCGAACTCACCGGTTATCCCCACATCCTGCCGACACACCAGGGCCGTGCCGCCGAGCGCATCCTGTTCTCCGCCCTGCTCAAGCCCGGCACGAGCGTGCTGTCCAACACCCACTTCGACACCACCCGCGCCAACGTCGAACTGACCGGCTGCCAGGCCTACGACTTGCCCTGCGCCGAGGCGAAGGACCTCGACAGCGATTACCCGTTCAAGGGCAACATCGACCTGATCGCCCTTGAGCAGGCGTTGGAGAACGCGCATCAAGCGCCCGTGGCGGCCGTGCTGATGACCATCACCAACAATGGTGGCGGTGGCCAGCCGGTCAGCATGGAGAACCTGTACCGGACCGCCGAACTGTGCCGCCGCCACGACGTCCCCCTGATCCTGGATGCCGCGCGTTTCGCGGAGAACGCCTGGCTGGTGATCCAGCGCGAGCCCGGCTACGCCAACCGCACCCCCCGGCAGGTCGCCGAGGAAGCCTTCCGCCTTGCGGACGGCTGCGTCATGAGCGCGAAGAAGGACGGCATCGTCCACATCGGCGGCTTCATCGGTCTCAAGGACCCTGAACTCGCCGAGAAGTGCGCGGGCCTGCTCATCGCCACCGAGGGCTTCACCACCTACGGCGGCCTGGCCGGCCGTGACCTCGACATGATGGCCCGCGGACTTGTGGAAGTCACCGAATCGGCCTACCTCGCCGAACGCGCCGACATAGCCGCCTACCTCGCCGCGCGCATCCGCGAGGCCGGAGTCGACATCGTGGAGCCTGCAGGCCTGCACGCCCTCTACGTCAACGCCGGGCGGCTGTTGCCCCACATCCCCCCGCACCAGTACCCGGGCACCGCACTGGTCTGTGAGCTCTACCTACGCGGAGGCATCCGCTCGGCGGAGCTGGGCAGCCTGTACCTCGGGGAAGAGGACGAACAAGGCAACTCCATCAAGACCGCACCTTATGAACTCGTGCGGCTGGCACTCCCCCGTCGGGTCTACACCCGCAGCCATTACGACCATGTCGCCGCCACCCTGGCCGACATAGCCAAAAACCCCGAATCGGTGCACGGCTACCGCATCGTGGGTCAGTCGCCGATCCTTCGCCATTTCAGCATCAAGCTGGAGCCCGTGCAGTCCGGCGGCTGATCTCTACTCGACACGTCGCGTCGCAAGAGTGGGGCCGGCAGCGCCGGCTCCCACTTCTTGAGCTCGACTCTGTCGGGGATCTTGGAGTTTCCCGGTGCGGCAGCGTGGTCAACGGGCATGCTCGGGACCCCTACCGGTGGATCAGCAAGCTGTCCGAAGCCGCCCGGCTGCTGGATGAGGGTGCCGTGCCCATCCTGCGGCCCACCGAGTCGGAACGCACCGAACGCTGGTCTCGTATCCTGTACACCGACCTCGCCCCCGACCCCGGCCTCCGTCCGAGCCCGCCGCCCGGAGCGAGGGTGGCGAGCCTGGCCAGGCACTAGGACGCGGGCGAGTTCGCCGCCCGCGTGCTCGGCCGCCCCCACCACGTCCTCGACCCCGAAGCGCTCCAGGAGCCCAACGTCCTCCGGCTCCACGGCGGAAGCGCCCTGATCGTGGCGCGGGACCTCGCGCTGACCTTCGGTGTCCTGATGCCGCGGCTGACCGCCCTGGCACAGCAGAAAACGCTGGATGAGGAAGCAGCCCCGCCACCAACCGCCGCGATGAACAATCGTGCTGAGGACGACAGGTCGCTTCGGCACACGACTTCCTGTCGAAGATCACGGCGCGGATCACCGAGCCGGTCACGTCATGGTGCTCAACTCCAAGGGTTGCGCGCCTTGTGTCCACGTGCAGCCGGACCACCTCTCTGCGGCCCGGCTGCTGCCTCACGTGGCGCAACGCTCCACCAACGCCCGCCACTTGGTACGCGGTCACTCAGATGCGCGGCGCAATACCTCGTGCTGCTTGCTGGCTGCTGAGCCTGGCATGGCGCGCGGCCGGCCCTCCAGGAGGTAGCTGGCGAGCGCTCCTCCGGTCCGCACCACGGTAATGCTGTTGCCCTTTCGTTCCCGTACGCCGCAAGGGCGGCGACGGCAGCCGCAGCACAGGAGACGACAAGGTGGGCCGCCCAGGTGTCCTTCTCGAGGGCCCGCTGACCGTCCGCCAGAGCTCCCGAATCATGCGCGTCCCTCGGTACCATCCGAACTTCATCGACCGCTGACCAGTCGGGTCACTGCCACTGCTTCACGGGGCGAACGTGTCACACCTCCAAGAGTGCTGGGCCCCAAGTCTTTCGGGCCATGACCGACGGCTCAGCGCAGGGCATGTGCGCCTCGCCGAATACACCGGCCTCTCCAGCGTCATCCGTACCGTCGCGTGATCCGTACTGTCGAGCGATGTGATCACTCGATCGTGAGTTCTTCCGTTCTCCGGCCGACAACGGCGGGATGCTCGCAAGGGCGGCGCGTGACCAGCGCCGTCCGGATGTCCACTGGGGGGCGTGGCATGAAACAGTCAGCGGAACGGCGCGGAAGCCTGGACGGCCAGACGGTACTGCTGGTGGCCGGACTGGCCGATCTGACGGTGAGCACGCTGGAGTCGGCGTGGGGGACGGTTCGCGGGATGCTGCGACGCTCCGACGCCGCCGAGCTGGCGACGGAGGCCGAGCGTGAACTTCTGGCGCGCGGCCGCCTGGTGATCGACCGGTACGCGACCGTGCCCCCGGCTCACCTGGAGGTGCTGGCCCAGCGGGCACTGGCTCGACAGGCCGCCGATGACGTCTGAGGCGTGGGAGCCGGACGCGTTCAAGGCCCGCGTCGACGAGACGCTGCGCCGGTTCGTCGCTGAGGAGGCAGACCAATTCGTGGCCATCGATCCGCTCCTGGGCCCGGTGGCCGGGCAACTGGAGGCGGCGGTCGCGGACGGCAAACGGCTGCGGGCGGCCTTTTGCTACTGGGGCTGGCGCGCGGTGGGACAGCCCGACAACGACGCCTTGGTGCGGGCAGCGGCCTCCATGGAGCTCGTGCACGCCGCGGCCGTCGTGCACGACGACCTCATCGACGACAGCCCGCTGCGGCACGGGCGGCCCACAGCACACCGCGCCCTGCGCGGCGCCGTACGCCGTCGCCCGCGCGCCGACGCCGCGGCGAGGTCGTTGGCGATGCTGGTGGGAGACCTGCTGATGGCGCTGGCCGGAGATCTCTTCACCACCAGCGGGCTGCCCGCCGCCTACCTGGCCCGAGCCCGCCCGGTTTGGTCGGTGATGGCCCGCGAGCTGATCGCGGGAGAGTGTATGGAGATCCTGCGCACCGGAGCTGGTCCGGACATCACGGCGTCGCTGAAAGTGATCCGCTACAAGACCGCAAAGTACACCGTCGAGCAACCCCTGCTCATCGGCGGGGCCCTGGCCGGCGCTGGGCCCCGCCTGCGCGAGGGCTACGAAGCGTATGGGCTGCCGCTGGGCGAGGCGTTCCAGCTCCGGGACGACCTGCTCGGTCTCTTCGGAAACCCGGATCTGACCGGTAAGGCCAACGCCGACGACGTGCGTGGCCACCGGCCGACAGCCCTGCTCGCGGAGACTTGGCGCGTGGCCGGCGACGACGAACGGGAGCGGCTGCGTGCCCTTCTCGGCAAGCGCGACCTGGGCGCGGAGGGCCTGCAAGAGGTGCGCCAAGTGATGGACAGCCTTGGGGCGCCTGCCCGCATCGAAGCCATGATCAACACGCGGGTCGAGGAAGCGCTCGACGCCCTGCACGCCCTGGATGTGCCGACGCACGCCACAACCGCCCTGACCGTGTTGGCGCGTTCGGCGGCCCTCCGTCTGTCCTGACTCTCGCACCGGGACGGGGTGAACCTGCGCCTTCCTGGCCCGCCGGTGTCGGCCGACCCCGCAGCAGACATATGTATAGACGCAGCAGATGCAGAAAACGAGGGCCCCGCCATGATCTACACCGAGGCATCGATGGACTCCTTGCGGCAGACGGGGGACGCGCTCGCCGACGCCACTGTCGCCGAACTCTTCGAACGCGGGCAGGTCGGCACGTTCAACACCCTGATGCGATACGTCTCCACCGCCGGTTCACCCCTGCCGGACGGGCTTCCGGACGTCGCTCGCGAGTACCTCGAAGCGACCCGTACCCCGCCGGCGTGGGTGGACTGGGGAGAGATGGAGAAGGCTCGGCTGTTCTTCATCGACAACAACGTGCACATCTCCACCGCGCTGTCCTTCGCCTCCATGCCCGCCTGCTACGTCGTCCCGCACGTGGCGAAGCTGCTGTCGACCACCCATGGACTGAAGTACCCGTCCAAACGGATGGCGGAGACCGGGCAGTTCACCGTCTACCTCATGCAGCCCGACGCCTTCGAGAGCGGCAGCCGCTTCATTCCAGCCGCCCAGAAGGTCCGCCTGCTGCACGCCTCCATTCGCCACCACCTCACCCGCGAGAACCGGTGGGAAACCAGCGTGCTCGGGACGCCGATCTGTCAGGAGGACATGATCGGCGGACAGATGTTCTTCTCGATGCTCGTGCTGGACAGCCTCCACCGCCTGGGCATCCACATGTCGACAGAAGGCGCGGAAGCGTACTACTACGCCTGGCGCGTGGTCGGCGCCATGCTCGGCGTCGACCAGGAAGCCGTCCCCACGACCGTCGACGACGCCCGCCGCTTCCTCGACCTGTACATGGTCCGGCACCTGGGGCCCTCCGAGGAGGGCGCGCATCTGACCCGGCAACTCATCGACCTCTACGAGGAAGTGGTGCCCGGGACCGTGCTCGACCCGATCGTCTCCGCCCTCATCCGCTTCCTCGTCGGAGACACCTGCGCCGACTGGCTGGCAGTTCCCCGCACCCCGTGGGACACCGTCGTCAAGACCGTGCCCCATCTCCTGGGCGTACTGGAGACGATCGAGGACCGCTCCCCCCTCGGCGCCTGGGCGCTGGACCGCCTCGGCCATCTGACCAGCGTTCTCGAACTGTCCTCCCTCACCCGCGGACGCGTCATGCACTACGCCATCCCCGAGCAGCTCAAAAAGGATTTCGGCGTCTCCACCACGGTCCCCCGCACCCACCGGTGGACCCCACCAGCCACCACGGTCCACTGACCGCCAGTCTCTCACCGGCGCAGAGGGGGACACGTAGACGGTCGCCGACCTCGCTGGCCAAACACCCGCGGTCCAAGCCGCACTTCACCCCGACCGGATCCTCCTGGATCAACCAGGTCGAGCGGTGGTTCCAGGGCACGTCTCGTACCGTCAGCGGTGACCGAGCCGCCGTGGTCCAGGTGGAGGCGCAGCGACGGGCGGTGGGCGGCGGGTGAGCGAGCCCCGGGCGCACCGGGCGCGCGCAGCGAGGGTTCGGGGGCGAGGATGCCGATGTGCAGGAGATGTTGCGCGGCAGCGTCGGGGGCGGGAGGGTTCCAGCGCAGCCAGCCCCATGCCGTGGGTCCGCGGGTGGGCGGCCGCTTCATGCCGGGCTGGTGGTGCGCGGGCAGTGCGGGTAGGGCCGGGCGGTCATGGGTTCGTCGATCCGGTGGGCGGTGACGCGGACGCAGGGCAGCTGCCGGAAGTGCGGGCAGCGGCCGGGGCGGCGCAGACGGTGCAGCGGCCGTCCCCGGCGGGTTCGGCGCGGCGGGGTGTGGGTCCGGTGCACAGGGGCCAGTTGAGGCAGGCTGGACAGAGATCCTGGCCCTGGGCGCGGGGGGGGCTGCCGCAGCCGGCCCACTCCACCAGCACCCGGCGGGCCACCGTCTCGGCAACCGTGCGGTCCGCGGCGCCCGTTGAAGGCGGCGGCGCGTCGGCGGGCGTGGCGGCGTCGGGCGGGGTGGTCTGTGCGGCGCGCAGCCGGGCGACGACCGTGCCGACCGTGTGGTGCAGGGTCATGGGCAGTGGCCGGTCGGCGATGACGTAGCGCAACTGCTTCGGCGTCCACCCTTCATCCAGCAGGCCCTGCACGATACGGCCCTGATCGGCCAGGGCCTGCCCGGTCAGCAGCAGTTCGGGCTGCCTCGCGCCGATCGCCCGCAGCAGCCGCTCCCCCGCCGACAGCATCGCGGAGCGGGTCTGCTCCCCCGGCTCCCAGGGCGGTGCGCCCAACACGCGCGCCCGCGCGATACGGACGGACGGGGTTGGTCTTCTGGTTTCTGGTCTTCTTAAGACTGGTCTTCTTTGGTGGGCGATTACCGACGTCGGTTTACCCGACGTCGGAAAATCGGACTCTGGTTGCGACCTGCGGCTTTGCACGATGAGCGCCGGTGCAGGGGCGCCATCGCCCAGCAGCTCGTACAGGTGGGTCGGGGCGTCGGTGAGGGCGTAGAGGACCTCGCCCAGCGTGCCGTCCTCACGCCGCTGCTGCTCGCGGGTCAGGTAGCCGTACGCCTCCAGCTCCTGAAGGCCCGAGCGCACCGCGCTGCGGTCGTCAGGGCCCCACCGTGCAAGCTCCGTTACCGTCACGCGCCAGCCGTCGCGGTGTGTCGAGACCAGCCCGAAGAGTCCCTTGGCCTTGAAGGAGATCCGACGATCCCTGAAGAGCGCGTTGACGATCTGCGTGAAGCGGTCGGCGGCCATCCCACCGCGCCTAATCCCGGCGCCGTACCCGCTCACCACTGCCTGCCGGGCACAGCGGCACAGGTGCATACCGGGCGACGGACGGCGCCATGCAACGCCGGCAGGGCCTCATGCGGTGGGCTGCCGGGGAACCGGGGGTGTTCGTGATTCATGCCCCCGAGGCAACCCGCCAGCCCCGACCAGTCTGTCGACCACTGATCCCCGACCCCGGTAACGGAGCGGTCACAACCACCCGGAACACGGTGGTCAGGCCCGACCACCGGCCACCCGGCGGGATTTCCCGCCCGGGGGGGCGGGAGTCTGCTCAACGTCCGGGCACGGTGTGCACGGTGGCAGTCCTCCTGCCGCTGCTGCGCACTTGAGCCTCCGCCAACTTGAGATCACAGCTCAAAGGGCTGGGGTGACCGGCTCTGGGCGTACTCACGCCGGTGCCGGGTGACTGTCTGTGCAGCAGGCTATCTGTCAGCGATCGGTTTGGAGGTCTGTCAGGAAGAGCAGGGCGTCTCGTGGGCAGTCGACGGGCGCCACAGTGCCCGTGCGCCGACAGCCGGGCGGCATGGCTCAGCCCAGCGTTGCAGTTGCCGCACGCAGGTCTTCCAGGGCTGCCAGTGCATGTGGCGCGAGCCCTTCTGTGTCATCACGATCGCTTTCAGACCACTGGGCGTATCCCTGCTTGAACGCGAGGACTCCCAGCTCGGCGGCGAGGTGCGCGGTCGGGTCGGGGATGCCGCGGGCGATGAGCGCGGCTGTCATGGCGGCCGCGAGACCGACGCTCTTGAGGGCGTCGCGCTCTTGCAGTTCGGTGCTGGCTGCCACGGCTGCTCTGAGGCGGGGGCCGAGTTCGCGGTTCGTGGGTCCCATGGCGCTCGATGCGCGCTTCAGACCGGCTGCCACCGCCTGGAGCGGGCTGGCGCTCGCAGGGGCCTCGGTAATGCCGTCGGCGAGCAGCCTGCTGAGCGTCTCCTGGCCGGCGACCAGCAGCTCGCGCTTGTCGGAGAAGTGCCGGAAGAAGGTGCTTTTGGTGACGCCGGCGCGCTCGGCGATCTGCGTCACCGTGGTGGCGTCGTAGCCCTGCTCCGTGAACAGGTCGACGGCCGCAACGACGAGTCGCTGGGTCGCCCCCGGTTGCCATCTAGCCATGAGACCAGGATAGGCGATGGGACACCTGTCCCATCACTCGGTGTATGGTCAGTGATGGGACAATGGTCCCATCACTTTCAGGGAGAGCCCATGCATGTCTTCGTCACCGGCGGTACCGGCACCATCGGCTCCGCCGTCGTCGCCGAACTCCTCGGCAACGGCCACACCGTTCTCGCACTGGCTCGCTCGGACGGCTCCGCGCAGGCCCTTGAAAGCGCTGGTGCCAAGGTGCTGCGGGGAGACCTGGCCGACCTCGACGTCCTGAGGTCCGGCGCTGCGCAGTGCGACGGCGTGATCAGTCTGGCGTTCGGACGCGACTACAGCAGTGCGGACAATCTCGCGCAGGCCATCGCCGAGGAGAGCGCCGCGCTCACCGCGCTGGGGCAGGAACTCACCGGAAGCGACCGCCCGATCGTCACGGTCTCCGGGACGCCCCAGGTGCCCGGACGCGCCTCCACCGAGGCCGATCCGCTGCCGACCGACGGACCGGTGGGCGGCCGGGGCCGTTCGGTCAATGCGCTGCTGGACCTCGCCTCGCGCGGTGTGCGCAGCACGGCTGTCCGCATGCCGCGCACGGTCCACAACGAGGGCCGGGGCGGATTCGCCGGCCTGTTGACCGAGCAAGCGCGCCGCACCGGGGTGGCCGGCTACCCGGGCGAGGGCACCCAGCGCTGGCCGGCCGTGCACGCACTCGACGCAGCCGTCCTGTTCCGTCTGGCCCTTGAGTCCGCACCGGCCGCAACGGCCTGGCACGCCGTAGCCGACGAGGGCGACGCGGTGCGGGACATCGCCACAGTCATCGGCCGGCGACTGGGCCTGCCGGTCGAGGAGGTCCCGCAGGAGAACTTCGGCCCGATCGGCCCGATCTTCGCCATGGACCAGCCGGCGTCCAGCGCCCGTACCCGCGATGCCCTCGGGTGGCAGCCTACCCACTCCAGCCTCCTCGAGGACCTGGAAAACATTCAGCCCTGACGCACACCGGTTCCGAGGCACCGAACGGGGTCCTTTCAGGTGACGCCGCAGATCGGCGAGGTGGCAGACGGTCCGCGTGGACAGCGGCAGACGGCACCTGCAGACAAACGGACAGGTGCCCTCGGCGTGCTTTTTGGCTTTCGTCACACCATTCCAACGGCCTTCGAGGGAACGTCAGTTACGCCCGCGCCGCGCTGCCGCGGGCAGCAGATCAGATCACAGGCTGATGGTGAAGCGACCCCCGGGCAGTTTGCACAACCCACTGCGGTCGACCAGTTGGACCAACTCCCCGCGCACAGGCACCAGCTCGTCCCGCACGCTGACATCGATTCCCCGGGGCGCCGCCGACCTGCCGGGCCATGACCGGTCCGGCAGCCCGCCGCACGGTGGCGAGAATGCGCCGGCAGTCCGGCGGGAACACGGTCTCCTCCATGTCCGGCCTCCGGTGCGCGACCAGCATCGCCCCTCGTCCGCCCGCCTGCCCGGGCACCGGTGCGGCCGAGGCGCGTTCGTCGGCAAGCTGTTCGCTCACCCGCTCAACAACCCTCTCCGCGACGGCGAACTCGTCCCACCCGGCCCGCACCTCCCCCAACTCCCTGGCGAGCGCTTCCTCACGTTCATCCAGCTCCGCACGCCGCGCGGTGATTCGTTCCAGCAGCCCAGGAACCATCCTTCGTCTTGCATGGGTATCCCCGGCTTCAGCCGCATCTCAGGACCGCTCTGACCCGCAGATAACAGCGGACCCTCTTGCTGCCCGATGTACTGACGGATCACCGTAAGTGGTGCGCCGCCGCACGAGGCAGCGAAGTAGGAGCGCGACCAGAAGACGCAGCCCATCCCGGTCCGGTTGATCCGGCCGGTGTACCCGGAGCGCAGGTACCGGGATCTGACGCCTTTGAGGGAGTTTGATCAGCGTCGACAGGGCGATCTTCGGCGGGTAGTGCACGGGACGACGTGGCCGGTCTCACCGTTGAACTCCCGCAGTTAAACCTCGAACTTGGGGCCGTCCGCGACGTCCGCACCGCACTGCCTCACGGTCACGTCGTCCCGGGCTTCGGGCGAAGTGAACCTGCGGAAGTAACCGGGCCGCTGCGCGCTCGTTCCCCATGCGTGCGAAACGGAGACAGACACGTTCGACACAGCAAACCGTGGGATGTTCGAAATAGGGTCATGGACCTCGATGCGGCCTCCCGTAGGTGCGCCCGTAATGCGACAGCCTGCCTATCCCCGGGCGTCCGCTGGCCTCTGTTCCAGCTGTCTGTCCCTTGGGCGGGGGCTTCCCGTGGCCGCCTGCCGTTGTCCCAGTTCTGCCCCGACAAGGAATCGTCGCCATGCCGTCCCGCTGCTGCACCTCACGAACTGAGCCGGCCTGCGCGCCGGTAGACGAGACCCGTGTCGAGGTCGGTCACCGTTTGGTGGACCGGCACGGCCAGACAGGCGAGCCGGGGGAATTCGAGCTGCTCGGCCTTGACTGGGCGTTGTTGCCGCAGGTGTTCGCTCCGACTCATACCGACTCTACCGAGCTGTTCACCCGGTGGCTGCCTTTCCCGGTGGGCGGGAGGTTTCTTGAGGTGGGGTGTGGGGCGGGGGTGACGGCGGTGACGGCGGCGCTGGCCGGGTGCACGCACGTCACAGCCGTGGACATCACCCATGAGGCAGTGTGCAATACCGCCCTCAACGCCGAGCGTCACAAGGTGGCGGACCGGGTGGAGACCGTGCGCAGCGACCTGTACGACGCCCTGGACCCCGGTGCGCGTTTCGATGCGATCTTCTGGAACTCCAACGTCGTTCGTGCCCCCCAGGAGTTCGTCTACACCCGGCCTTTACAGCATGCGATCTTCGATCGTGGCTACGCCGCTCACCGCCGCTACCTGCGCGAGGGCCTGGAACGGCTCACCGGATCGGGCCGTCTGTTTTTGGGATTCAACAGCCTCGGTGATACCTCCGCACTGCAGACTCTGGCCGCCGAGTCGGGTGTACTGCTGGTGGGGCGGGAACGGAGCGTGCACCATGCCGGTGACGTGCCGGTGGAGTTCCAGCTCCTTGAAGCCGTCCCCGCGGGCGACCGGCAGATGCCATGAGTGGCGCCCAAGCCGTCACGGCCGCAGCACCCCCGACGTCCGGCCCCAAGATCGCCAGCTACCTGCGGCTGGGCAAGGCCCGGGTCTATCACTACGTCTACGGCTGGGCCCTGGGCGTGCTGCTCCTGCACGCGGACGACCTCACGGCTCCGGGGGTGTTGCCGTCCTTGGTCTGTGTGCTCGCGGGCACGTTGGCGGTGCAGTGGAGCGCGTCGGCGGCCGATGACGTGAGCGGCTTCCTCAACGGCCACGACGCCCGCAACTACCAGGGGCGGCCGCTGGTCACCAGGATCCGCAAACCCCTGCTCACCGGAGCCCTCACCGTCAGGGAAGCGAAGACGTTCACCGCCGCCACGTTCACCTTCGGGATGCTCGCCCTCACCGCGGCCGCCCTCCTGCCGCCCGGGCCCGTGTCCTGGCCGGCCGTTGTGGTCGCCTTGGGTGTGCCGGTGCTGGGTGTTCAGTACTCCTGCGGCATCAAGCTCAGCTACCGGCCCCTGGGCCTTGAAGCGACGATCCTGATCACCGGCGCGTACACCGTCCTGATGCCCTACTGGTGCGCCAGCGGAACCCTCACCCGCGAGGTACTGCTGGTGAGTGCGGTCTTCGGCCTGTGGCTGCTGCTCGTGGTCTCCTACGGCAATGCCTCCGACCGGGTAGGCGACGCAGCCGTCCGACGGCGAACCCTCGCCGTCCTGCTGCCGCCTCGGTGGTTCGCCTTTCTGCTCCACCTCCTTGTGGTCGGCCACGCGGGGCTGCTCGTCGTGCTGTTCGCCGCCACACGCATGGACCCCGCCTACCTGGTGTGCAGCGCTCCTGTGGTCGCGCTGCAGCTGGCCCAGGTGTATTACGGGGTGTATCGGGGTGAGGTGCGCAAGGCGCGCTTCTTGGTTCTGCTGTCCATCGATGCGGGCACTGCCGCGCTCGCCGCGGCGATCCTCCTCGGACTGTCTCAGTGAGCCGACGCGACGGCGGCCGGGCCGCCCACCGGCTCGTCGAAGACCGCACCGCCGGGGCGCGCGTTGTCGGGGACCGGGCTCTCGTGCTGGGCGCGAGCATCGCCGGAACCCTCGCCGCCCGGGTGCTGGCCGACTTCTACCGCGAGGTCATCGTCATCGACCGCGACCACGTCATCGACGTGGAAGATCCGCGTCGCGGCGCCCCTCACGCCGCGCACGCGCACGGGCTCCATGCCCGCGGCTGCCTGATCCTGCAGGAGTTCTTCCCGAACCTGCTCAAGGACATGCGGCGCGCACACCAGCCGATCGGAGACCTGGGCGAGCAGCGCTGGTACTTCAACGGCCGCCCCTTCACACCGACAAGGACCGGCCTGCTCTCCTTGACCGCACCGCGTCCCGTCCTGGAGGGATATCTGCGCGGCCAGGTCGCCGCGCGGGCCAACGTCACCTATCGCCAGGGCACCGCCCTGCAGGGTCTCCTGGCCACTGCGGACGGCGCCCGGGTCACCGGCGCCCGGCTGCAGTCCACGACACCGGGCGCCGCCTGCTTCGACCTGGAAGCCGATCTGCTCGTCGACGCGAGCGGACGCGGGTCGCGCACCCCGGTGTGGCTGCAACAGCTGGGCTACCAGCGGCCCGTCGAGCAGCGGATGCCGATCGGCCTGGCCTATACCACCCGTCTCTACCGCAGCCCGCACGCGCGCAGCGGCCCGCAGTTCGTCAACTGCCTTGCCTCACCCGCCTCACCCCGCGGTGCGTTCTTCGGCCAGGCAGGCGACGACAGGCACATCCTGTCGCTGACCGGTCTCTTGGGTGACCACCCGCCGACCGACCCCGACGGCTTCACCGCCTTCGCCCAAGGCCTGCCCGCCGCCGAGATCCACGACCGGATCCACGACGCCACCCCGCTCACCGACCCCGTCACCTTCCGCTTTCCCGCCAGTGTCCGCCGTCACTACGAACGCCTGTCCCGCCTCCCCGAGCGACTACTCGTCCTGGGAGATGCGGTGTGCAGCCTCAACCCGAACTACAGCCAGGGAATGACCGTCGCCGCCATGCAAGCCAGCGCCCTCCACCAATACCTCCAGCGCCGCGGAACCCCGGACAGCGCGGTCTTCATGCGACAGGTCGGGCGCATCCTCGACAAACCCTGGTACCTCTCCACCACCAGCGACCTCAAATTCACCGGTGCCACCGGCCGCCGTCAGCTCACCGCACCCGTGCTCAACGCCTACGTCACCCGCCTCCACCACGCAGCGACACACGACCCCGCCGCCACCGATGCCCTCATGCGCGTAGCCAGCCTCATCGACCACCCCGCCACCCTGCTGCGCCCACGCCTCGTCCTGACCGCGCTGTCCGCTCCCGCTGCCCGCCTCCACCACGACCACGCCAGCGCTGTCAAAGCCGCCCCGGCCCCTGATCAGCAGCAACCCGCACCCTCGCCGCCTCTCCCGCCCCCGACTACTGGGGACGCAACAGATGACCGCCCTGTCCGGAAGCAGGACACCCGGGCCCACTAACGTGGGCACCCCGCCGCCCCAGCCTTGACGCCCGACTGCCTCGTGCAGCTGGCCACCGGCTTCACGGCCGACAGAACGCTTGTGAGCGCCGTGGAACTGGGCGTCTTCACCAACTTGGCCGCTCGCGGCCCCAGGACGGGGCTGCCAGCCCCGACCACACAGGTCAGCGCATCGCGCAGCGCTAGCCGCAAGGACACGGCGCCGGATCTCCGCCCGCCTGGGGACCTGTCCGGGTGAGGCCTGGTGGTAGATACCGATCACCGTCCTCCGGCGCTACCCCGACCACTGGCCTTGCAGCCTCGACCACACAGGTCTGCGCGCCGCGCAGCGTCAGGGCCTGTCTTCAAGGCCCCGCCTGCCCTTCGGGCGACGACGCGACTTTGCGCAAACGGCCTAGAGCTGCGACGCTCCTCCGTCGACAGGGAACTCCGTTCCCGTCGAGAAGGTCGCGCCGAACGCCAAGTACGCCACCGCGGCGGCCACTTCCTCGGACGTCCCCAGCCGCTGCATCGGAATGGTGCTCCGGTAGGTGTCCTTCGTCGCCTCGACGACATCGGCGGGCAGCGTTGAGCGGTCCAGGATGCCCGAGTCGATCGGGCCGGGGCTCACGGCATTGACGCGCACCTTGCGTGGCAGCAGCTCGCGGGCCAGGGTGCGCGTCATCGACCGCAGGGCCGCCTTGCTCGCCGAGTAGACACTGAGTGCGTCGAGGCCCAGGACGTTCACCACCGACGTGGTCAGGACCACGCCGCTTCCCTCGCGCAACAGCGGCGCCAACGCCTGCACCGTGAAGTACGGGCCCTTGGCGTTGATGCCGAACAGCGTGTCGTACATCTCCTCCGTCGTCGAGTCGAACGGCGCGGACTCGGTGACGCCGGCGTTGACGAACAGCGCGTCCACCTCACCGAACCGCTCCTGGACCGTGCCGGCCAGCGCCTTGATGTCCTTCAGGGACGCGGCGTCGCTACGGACGCCGACCGCCTTGTCCCCCAGCTGCTCAAGCGCGGCGTCCAGAGTGGATCGGGTGCGGCCGGTAATCAGTACGTGCGCCCCACCGTCCGCGAACAACCGGGCCGCAGCCAGGCCAATACCGCTGCTTCCGCCCGTGATCACGATCTTCTTGCCGTCATAAGTGGTCATGCCCTCAAGCCAATATCCACCCGCACACCCTGTCCAAGACCTGTTCCGTATGCCGTCATGCCCCGGGCGTATGACGACGCGCGACGTACCCTGAGCGCATGGACGTCGATCTGCGGCTCGTGCGCTATTTCACGGTCGTGGCGGAGTACGGCAACTTCGGCCGGGCCGCCACCAAGCTGCACCTGGCGCAGCCGTCGCTGAGCCGCCAGATCCAGCGACTTGAGGCTCAGCTCGGTGTCCGGCTTTTCGACCGCTCGCCGCAGGGCAGCAGCCTCACCGACGCCGGTCAGGCATTCCTTCCCGGGGCCCGGATACTGCTCCAGGAGGCCGAGCAAGCCGCTCGCACGGCCAGAGCCGCCGTGCAGCCCCGTACCGTCACTGTCGGCTGCGCCGAAGGACTGGTCCTCACCGCCTGTGTGCAGGAACTGCGCCGCCGGCACCCCGACGGCCAGGTCCGCACCCGGCACCTCGACTGGCGGGACACCGGCGCCCTCGCCGAGCGGCGGGTCGACGCCCTCGTCGCATACAAACCCCTGCCCTGGCCCACGGACGGCCTCCGGGTGACCACGCTCCATCAGGAATCGCGGGTACTCGCCACATCGGCAAGTCATCATCTGGCGAACGAGAAAGCCGTCAACCTGCGGGCTCTGTCGGACGAGGAACTGGTGGCCTGCGTCAGCACTCCGGTCGTCTGGAGCACGCCCAAGCCGGTCGATGACCGCCCGGCACCACCCCCGCCTGCAATCGACGACAGCTACGAGGACAAGCTGGAAATCATCGCCACCGGCCACTGTGTCGCGATCTTCCCTGCCAGCGATCGACGCGCTGCTGTGCGCGAGGACATCGCCCTGGTGCCTGTCATCGACATCGAACCCTGCGAGCTCGTGCTCGTCACGCGCGCCGGCGACCCCAACCCGCTGCTCCAATCCCTGGAAGACGTCGCACGTACAGTGCTCGGCACAGCCTCCCGACAGGAGAACAGCACGCGGGCGATCAGCTGACCCCTCGCGGCGGCGCCTACAAATGATCTTGCTTGGTGAATCATGGTCAGGTGATGCGTCGCCATGAACTGTCCTATGCCGAACGGGAGTTCGCCCACCCTCTGTTGCCTCGGCCGGAGCGAGGGCGGAAGCGGTCGGATGACCGGACAGTCCTGGCCGCATCCAACAAGACGATGCCTGTTTTCGGGCCGTTCGCCGCGAAGATGAGGTTCTTCCGGCCGGATCCACCGCTCGGGCGGACGCAGCCCCGGTGGTAGCGGCTGCTGGGAGGTGGGATCAGTCCGGACCGGGGCCGAGCACCGTGCCGGGAAGGCCGAACCCGCCGCAAGGCCTCAGCGGATGGAGGTGACCCGCTTCTCCTTCAGTGCGGCACAGTTGGAGCCGTAGACGGAGACGTAAACGTTCTTGATGTTGCCGCCCCAGTCGACGCAGTGGCCCTTGCCGTAGACGGTGGCCGGCCCGGCGTAGGACGTGTAGTTGCCGGAGTCAGAGGCCCCCTGGTCGGTGTCGGCGACGTAGATCCACGTCCCCGTGTCCACGGCCGTTCCGGGCGTGCTGCGGATGGTGGCCACGCAGTTGCGGCCGGTGGAGGCGTTGTACGTCAGGTAGACGGTGCCCAGCGAGCCCACCGGTGCGGAGTTGACGGTCTTGTAGCTGCTTCCGCAGACCTTCTGCGGGGTAGTGTTCGCCGCCGCAGACGCCGGTGACGACAGGACCACCGTGGAGCCGGCCGCCAGCGCAGTCACCGCAGCTACGGACAACATGGCACGCTTAAGTTCCATATCTCCCCCTTGTGTCGCTTGAAGCGTTTCTTCCTGCTAGGTGTGACACGTCCGCTGGGGGAAGGGTTGTCCTGCGTTCTGCGGTGTGGCTGATAGCCGATTCATTGTCCGAAAACCGTGCCCCCTGTATGCGCTTGGCAGGGTATAGATCGCACACGGACAGTGCCGATCGTGACGGTGGACTGGCCCTCCTCTCTCACCCACGCCAACTGCACGGCCGGGGGTGCTTCTATCTGTTCGGTCGAGGCCTGTGGGCTTGGTCAGGCTGTTTGTTCGTGCCGGGGCTTGTAGAGGGTGCAGTGCTTGAGCATGGCGTGCAGGACGTCGACGCGGCAGTGGGTGAGGCAGATGAGAGCGGCGTTGTGGCGCTTCCTTTCCGCTCGTTTCCTGTCGTGGTAGGCGCGGGATTCGGGGCTGCCGAGAGAGGCGCACGCGGCGAGGAACCGAGCGCGTTTGAGCTGTTTGTTGCCGCCGCGGGGTGGTCCTTCGCCGCCGATCGAGGTCCCGGAGCGGTGGATGGCGGGGGTCAGTCCCGCATAAGAAGCCAGGTGGGCGGCGGTGGGGAACGGCTGGCGTCGCCGACCTCGGCCAGGATGCGGGCACCGGTCCTGACCGCGACCCGGCATGGAGGTCACCGCGCATCATGCCAGCGGTAAACGGCAGCTGGCTGCGGTGCGACGGCTCACGCTTGGTTGGAGAGCAAGAGCTCGCTCTGTCCGGCTTGGCAGGCTCGACCTTGCCGAGCGCCCTCCAGTACGCACCGCGGCACGGCGGCCTCGTACCGGGCCTGTCGCTGCGCCGCAACGGCGTGGTCCTCACCGATTTCGCGGCAATCGAGCTATGCGCGGAGACAGCGGTGAGCTCACCGGCCGGTGCGGCCGACGCCCCTGCTCCCCGAACACCGTCGCTTCACGGCGACCTTGCGGTCCTTGGCGGCACATCGAGAGGACTCAGCGTCACTGCAGGGGGCGTGTGCCTGGTGGGCCTATTTCGCGCATGTACTCATTTCTTCTTGTATGTGAGGAAGACAGTGCCGCTCTCCAGGATCTTACTGTCGGCCACGGTGAAGAACGTCGGGTCAAACGGCCTCTTCTGCCCGAACAGCGGCGTCCCTGAGCCGATCGTCATCGGCGCTAGCTTGATGACCAGTTGGTCGATCTCCGAGAAGAGCACCCCGGCCAGCTCACCTCCCCCGCACAGCCAGATGTCCTTACCATCCTCCTCCTTGAGCTTGCGCACCGTGGCCACGGGGTCACCGCCGACGAGCTCGACACCCGGGTCTGGGGACTCGGCGAGGGACCGGGAGAAGACGAGGTGCCTCAAGTGGGGCCAGGCGTTGGTGATTCCGGCGTCCACGCCGTTTTGATACGTCCTGCGTCCCTCGATGACGGTGTCGAAGTGCGCACCATTCCCGGTGATTCCGAACGCGTTCCGCGCTGGGCCCGGCAGTGTCTCGGGGTAGTGGGCGACGAGGTGTTCGACGTAGTCCTGCCCGATCGGCCAGAAGGCGTCCGGCCCCGAGGTGGGATCGGAGCCGTCGGGGCCCGCGATGTATCCGTCGAGGCTGACAGCAATGAAGTAGATGAGCTTTCGCATGGGGGTCTCCTCGTGGTCGGATCCGGGGCCGCATCCTGCTTCGGCGCGGTGATCTTTGGTGAAGTGCGTGATGGGGTCTGTCATCTGGCCTTTCAGCGGCAGGTGCCCGGCTTGGTGCGGTACTCTGAGTGAAGTGGTTAGAACGTAGTACTGCATCCGCAGTGGCGTCAACGGGATTCCGGAAGGAAAATGTCATGCGTCAAAACCCCGCACGACGAGCCGCCCTGCTCGACGGCGCGATCGAGGTCCTGGCCCGCGAGGGCTCACGCGGCCTGACCCTGCGCGCGGTCGACACTCAGGCCGAGGTTCCCAAGGGCACCACTACCAACTACTTCGCCAATCGCGCCGAGTTGCTGGCCCAGGTCATGACCCGCATCCAGGAACGTCTAACGCCCGAGGAATCCCAACTGGCCGACACCATGAGCGAAAAGGCCTCCGCCGAACTGGTCGCCACCCTTCTCAAGCAGCTCCTCGGCCGCATGCGCGCGGACCGCAGCAGCTGGCTCGCCCTGATGGAGCTGCGCCTGGAGGCCACCCGCCGCCCCGAACTGCACGCCGAGCTCACCCGGTTCTTCACCGCCCAGCTCGACGGCAACATCAGCTTCCATCTGGACGCTGGCCTACCGGGCGACCGGACCGCCGTGATCCTGATGTATCTCGCCATGGTCGGCCTGATCGTGGACGACCTGACCGTGCCGGACCTGCTCGCGCCGCACTCCGTCGACAAACTGATCGACGAACTGGCATGGCGCCTCGTGGGCACAGGTGCGGACACCTGAGACCGAACGCCCCTCCGGGTAAAGCCCAGCAGCGCCACGCTGCAGCGGCACACCAGAGCGAGGCGCCAACTGGCACCGCCGTTCGGGGCGTTGACGTCCGCAGCCGACCGCACCATCGGCCAGCTCGGACCCGCGCTCCCCGTCGGCAACACAGGCGGCTTCGCAAGGACGCCGCGCTGATCGTGGATGGCACGCTGGTGAACTCGCCCTGCTACGCACCCGGTGTCGAACACCTCGTCTGGGCCCTGCACCAACTCAGCACGGGAAACTCCCAGTTCTCCTGGACCACGGCTGCGGCCGTGGCGCCCACGTCGCCCAATACCGCTCGGTGGACCTGGCCGCCGAGGGCTTCGACCCGCCCGAGGACGTGGGGTGCCGGTTTTGGCGGCGATTACGCCGAGGGAGTCGCCTTGGGATTTGAGGTGCCGGGCGTATTCGATCCTATCGACGGGGTGGGCGACCGGCCGGCCGACGTGCCGGTCGCGCGCTTCGGCGACGGTGCGGCGCACACGGCTACGGGGTCAGCCGCGGCGCCATCCGCACGGGGCGGCCGACCCGTGTTCCGTGTCTTCGCCGCCGTGGGGCGTTCTGGTAACCGCCGTCGGCCCAGCCCTTGGACACGCTGGGATGTGCACGATCCCGCGAAACCGATGCCGGCGATGACGACCGCACCGGCCACGACCACACCGATCAGGATCCGCTGCGTCCTACTTAAAACAACAGGCACCTCTTCCCGCCTCCACTGGCATAAGACACCCCTGCCCCAACACGCTTACATGGAAAGCAAATCACATACGCACACGGTGGGTCAGCACGTCAGGACAGTGGAATACCCCAATGCTCACAACCAGGACCGCCTGGAGCGCCCATGGCCAGAATCTGGTCAGCGTTGCGAGCACCCATCGACCGATCCCATGGTCACCATCGGAAAGATGATCGGGTTCAAACGGGGCCTCTGAAGCAAGGTGTCTGTTGCTGAACTGCCGCAGCGTCTCTCGCTCAACACGCCGTCTAGGCCTGCTTCCCGGCCCCGTACGAGGCCCGGACGATCACGCGTTCTGGGCGCGGTGTCTGATCAGGGTTGCGGGCAGCCAGGACAAGCGTCTCGGCGCCGTGCTCGCAGTGGCGCGCCCTTGAGCAGCGAGCAAGATCGCGAAGTGTTACGCGAGCGCATTCCCTGAGTTCAGGGGAACGAGGTCCGCGGCGCTCTTGCCGAAGCCGTCCCGCACGCAGCCTCGGTCACCTGTATGCCGCTGTGACCTTCTCCGACCTTCTCTACTGACATGCGTAGTCGCGCGCACGGCGGGGCGTCCTTCAGTTGTGAATCCCGTCAGCGGAGCCCTCGGCTACCGCCGACGGGTGGAGAGCGATGCGGCAGTGGCTGCCGCTCCGTCTTCGGTGCCGATGATCCTTGAGAGTTCCAAGCACCGGTTGCGATACCGCTCGTCATGCAGGGTGGTGTGCAGAGCCTCGGCCAGTTTCCGTGCGGTCAGACGGCGTGCGTTGAGGAAGGTGGGGGCCAGGCCCAGGGCAGTCAGACGGCGAGCCCAGAAGGGCTGGTCGAGTGCGAGGGGCACCGGTAGGGCCGGGACTCCGGCGCGTAGGCCGGCCCCCACGGTTCCGGGCCCGGCGTGGTGGACCAGGGCGGACATGCGGGGAAAGAGCCAGTGGTGGGGGCATTCGCCGATGGTCAGGATGTCAGTGCCGGAGACGTCCAGGCCCTGCCAGCCAGTTTGCACCACCGCGCGGATCCCGAGGCTGCGGACAGTCTGTTTGATCGTGGCGCTCAGCTGCTGTGCGGAGCCCGGTGAGACGCTGCCGAACCCGAAGTACACAGGGGCGGGTCCCGCGGCAAGGAAGTCAGCCAGGGGTTGCTCGGGACGCCAGCCAGGCTCTGGGGCCGGCCACCAGTACCCCACGCATGTGTGGCCCTCGGGCAGAGCGGTGTCCTGGGGCAGCAATGCGCTGCTGTATCCGTGCAGCACGCGCTGGGCGCGCAGGACGGAGGCGAGGGTGCCGCTCTTGTGCTGCCGCATCCCGAGCTCGCGTCTGATCCAGGAAAGGGCGGGAGCGTACAGCGGGCTCATGGCTGTTTGGGCCAGGCGCTCGGCGAGCCGGTAGCTGTGGGCAGGCATCGCGCTGCCGACGCCGAGCCGGGGCAGGAGCATCCCGGGGGCCGCCGTGTAGATTCCGGTACAGGGCAGGCCGGTTCCCGCGCCGATCACGGCACACAAGGGGTGGGCCAGCGGGTGCGCGAGGATCGCATCCACGCCCTGCCCGGCAGCGTCGAGGACTCCACGGGCGATCACGTGGGCGATGTCCTGGGCGTTGTGCATCCGGCGCCGGAGCCGGGCCGGGCTCTGCCACCGGTCGCACCGGTCGGCGGCCAGCGCGGACTGCTCCTGCCGGGCCAGCGCAAGCACGTGCACCGGCATGCCGTGGCGGCGGAAGGCGGCTGCGTGGCGCGCGGAGGTGGCGGCCACGACCTCCTGCCCCGCGGCCTTCAGCCGCACGCCCAGGCCGATGTAGGGGACCACGTCCCCCGTCGTGCCCCATGTGACCAGCAGTGTCCGCATGCGGCCGAGTATGCAGGCACCGGCCCGGCGGCAGCGGCGCGGCACCCCTGCCTCGCCTAGAAGAGCGGACAGGCGAGGCGGGGTTGACGCCCGCACGGATGAACCGGCCCGGAGAACGCCCTCGGCGAGCGGCCGCCGACGGTATACAGGCGGGATGTCTCACAGCACCGACATTCAGACAACAGAGCACGAACTGGCCTTTGAGGGTTTCCGGTTCGTGGCCCGCACCGCCTCGGCGGGCAGCTCGGCCACCGAGCCCGTCGTGGTCCTCGGCGGTTCCTCGCAAGACCGGTTCTCCTGGCTGCGCTACGAGAGGTGGCTGCTGCCGCACGCCACCGTGCTGACCCTGGAGCTGCCCGGTTACGGCTGCGCGGACCCTCTGCCGGTCGAGTACGGCATGGACTTCCTCGCCGACACCGTCTGCCATGCCACCGACACGCTGGCCCTGGGGCGCGTCAACGTCTTCGGCGCCTGCTTCGGCGCCTCCATCGCCCTGCGCTGCGCCCAACGACACCCGGACAAAATCGCCCGGCTGATGCTGGGCGGCACCGCGACGGAGGTCTCCCCCGAGTACGTCGCGTCGGCCAGACGATGGCGCCGCATGGCCGACGACGGGCTGTTCGACGCCATGGCCCAGGACATGGTCCAGCAGTTCATGGCCCCGCCCGGCAACGGAGTCGTGCGACGGCGGGCCGCGGTAGCCCGCCTCATGGGGCAGAGGTTCGCCAGCCTCACCGAGCGCGAGCTGGCCATGGACATCACCCACCACGAACGTCTCCTGACACACCCATGGAGCCTGCCCCACCCGGCCATCACCGCCCCTGCCCTGGTATTCACCGGCGAACACGACACCATCACCCCACCCGCCGTGGGACGAGGTGTCGCCGAGGGCCTCGCAGCCCGCTTCACCACCATCAAGGAGTCCGACCACCTGGTCCAGATCGAACGGGACAGCGACCTCGCCGACCTGATGACCCGCTTCTTCACCGACCAGTCCCTCGACGACCTCCCCTACCTCAACCCCGTCGAACACTTCGTCAGCGCCTGACGCAGGCCGACCTGCCAAACCCCCAGCCCCGGCCTCCGCCGGGAGGTCCACGGCGGGCTCCAGGTTGTGGAGAACTGGAACAGCGCGAGCACCGTCCCGCACTACGGCAAGGACGGCGCCCTGAGCGGCCCGGACAAGGAACACGCCGAGACCTCGATCCTCGCCCTGCACCTGCTCCAGAGCGGTCTCGTACATATCAACACCCTGCTTGCTTCAGCGGGTACTCGCCGAGCCGGCCTAGGCGAAGAAGCTGAGCGACGAGGACCGGCGTGGGCTGACCGCGCGGTTCTGGTCGAACATCAACCCGTACGGCACGTTCCGCCTCGGCATGAACAAGCGCCTCGACCTATCAGGCGTGACCATTCCCGGTCAGCGTGCCGCCGTGAGCGAGCGAGCCGAGGCGGACCCCGCCACCCGCTGAGCATAATGACCACTCACTCAATGAGTAGACAGTGTCTACGAATGCATAGTAGACACTGTCTATGACTGATGAGAGCTCCCTTCGGGAGCGGTTGATCGATGCCGGGGTCGACCTTGTGCTGACCGAGGGCTCCGCGTCCGTGGGCCTGCGGGAAATAGCCCGGCGAGCGGGGGTGTCGCACGGGGCGCCGCGTCGGTACTTCCCCACGCACCACGCGCTGCTCTCGGCTATCGGCCGTCGCGGCTTCGAGGATCTAGCAGCCATGTTCGAGGCCGCGGTCGTCGGCACGACCACACCGCGCGGCCAGTTGGAGGCTCTCGCGCGGGCGTACGTCGGGTACGCACTGGAACGCCGCGGCATGTTCGAACTCATGTGGCGGCACGACCTGCTCGACGGCGCGGCGCAGGCATCGGACCAACCGAGGCTGCGCGAGTCGACCCTCCCGCTGTTCGGACACTTCACCGGACTCGTCGCCCGATGCCGATCAGAGCGGGATGCCGCGCGACGCGCCGACGGGCCGAACGAGGCCGGACCGCCGCCTGCGGTGACCGCCGCCGCGCTGTGGTCAAACCTGCACGGCATCGCCCAGCTGTGGGCCTGGGGCAGCTTGCAACTCGCCCTCGGCGCCCCACCGCTGGACGGTGACCCCGACGACAACCAACGCGACCGGCTCATCGCGGCAGTTCTGGACGCCCACCTCGGCCCGGTGACCTCATGACCGCACCCGCACAGCGGCAGATTGCATTTCTGGTCAGCGTGGTCGGCGCGATGATCGTCGCACTGGACGGAACCATCCTGCTCATGGCGCAACCCGGCATGCAGCGTGATCTCGGCGCGAGCGTGGCGCAGATCCAGTGGACGAGCACCAGCTATCTGGTCGCCGTGGCCGCGTTACTCGTGATCGCCGGGCGCCTCGGGGATCGGTACGGGCACCCGCGCATCCTGTTCGTCGGCGTCCTCGGTTTCGGGGCTGCCTCGGCCGGGATCGCGCTCGCGCCGGCCGTCGGTTGGGTGATCGTCCTGCGCGCGGTGCAGGGCGGGTTCGCCGCGTTCCTACAACCTGCGACGCTCGCGCTGCTACGGCTGGCGTATCCCGCGGACCGGCTCGGCAAGCCGATCGCCATCCGCACCAGTGCGATCGCGGTAGCGGCAGGGGCCGGTCCGCTCCTGGGCGGTGTTCTCGTGGCTCATCTGGGATGGCGCGCCGCCTTCTGGGTCAACGTGCCCCTCGCGTTCGTCATCGCCGTTCTCGCCGTCGCCGTACGGACGCCGGCACCTCAACGTGCCAACTCTCCACGGCTCAACCTCACCAGCGCGGGCCTGCTAGCGGTCGCGCTCGCAATCCTGGTCCACGCCTTGTCCGATGTACCCGCGCGGGGATGGACCGCCGCGCCGACCCTGCTCGAATTCCTCGCCGTCATCGGCGTCGCAACGGTGCTCACCTGGCACGAACGCCGCACCACGCACCCGATCGTTCCACCGGCCGTAGTGCGGTCCGTATCGGTGACGGCGTCGATGGCGATCCTGCTGGTCACCACCGCTGGCGTGTTCGGCGCGCTGTTCAGGGCCACGTTCTACCTCCAGGACGTACTTCGCCTCGACCCACTCGCCAGCGGTCTGCGCGTGCTCCCGCTGACTGTGCTCATGGTCCTCGGCTCACCCGCCGCGGTCACCGCACTGCGCCGGTACGGTGCGCGCCGCACCGCGACCGCCGGTACGGTCCTCGTCGTGGTCGGCATCGCGGGGCTGTCCCGGCTCGGTCCCGCCAGCACATGGATGGCCATGGCTGCAGTCTTTGCCGCCATCGGTGCCGGGTTCGCCACCGTGATGGTCACCGCCACCGGGACCGTCGTCGGTGACGCGCCGCCCGGGTACGCCGGAGTCGTCGGCGGGCTCAAGCAGACCGCCATGAACATCGGGCCGACCTTCGGCATCGCCATCGCGGCCAGCGCAACCGGCTCGGCTGTTACAACCATGAGTTCCACTCTGCTGATCCTGGCCTCACTCGCCGCTCTCGGCCTGCTGCCCGCGTCGCGGCTGCCCCGGCGGTCAGCCCACCAGGAAGGAGACGACACGACCGCCTCACGCCTGGCTCAAGCACCAACACCACAGGCGGCACCCTCTCGACACACAAACAGTTGAGCACCGCCGAACACACCCAGGCTGATTCGGTCATGTACCAGACCGCTCTTCGCCGACTCAGCAGGATGAGATCTGGAGACGCTGGCGCGAGGGGCAGTCGTTCAGCTTGATCGGGCGGGCCTCGGGGCACCGATGCAGAGCGCCCGCAGGTTCCTGTGCCAGAGCGGCGGCGTCCGCCTCGCCTCGCAGCAGCGAGCGGCGCGAAGGCGTCCCGGCCGAAGCTCGACCTCGTGCTCCAGTTGTTGCGCAAGGGCGACACGTTGAAGGTCACCCGGCTCGACCGGCTCTCCCGCTCCGTGCTCCATCTGGTGACGCTCGGCGCCGACTTGCGCGAGCGCGACATCGGGCTGCACGTGATCGAGCAGGGCATCGACACGTCCACGATGGAGGCCCTGGCGAGCGACGCCTCAAGGCAGAGCGGCGACATGCGGTGCAGCGTGGCCGCCCCCCCTGTCGACGGCTGTTGGTGCGCCCGCACCGCTACCTGGCCCTCACGGCAAAGGCCCGTACAACCATGGGACTTGAAGCCGCCTGGTTTCAGCCTGCGAACGTTTCTGCCCGCGGATCTTGCGAGAAGTATTGACGTCATTCATGGGATGTCTAGCATTCTCTCGATCGGTACTTCGACCATCGTTCGATATGTCGAACAACCAGAGTTCCGCCACACCCGCATCCGGGCAGCCCGTGAAGGGCCAGACCGGAGTCGCTTGCTCAAGGATGACGAGGTCCTTATGCGCAGACGTAGTTTCAGCCTCAGGCGGCCGTCCGCGGTGCTCGCCGCCGTGGTCGCGGCCCTGGCCGCGTTAGCGGCGCTGCTCGTCGCCGGTCCGGCTCAGGCGGCCACCACCAGCGACGTACGCGGTGCTGATTCCGGCCGCTGTCTCGATGTGGCGGGCACCAGCCAGACCGACGGCGCGAACGTGCATCTCTGGGACTGCCACGGCGGAACCAACCAGCAGTGGACGTTGACGGACAGCGACCAGCTGACCGTCTACGGCAACAAGTGCCTGGATGTCCGGGGCGGCGCCACCAAGGCCGGGACCCCGGTGCAGATCTGGACGTGCAACGGCAGTGACAACCAGCAGTGGCGGGTGAACCCCGACGGCACGATCGTCGGTGTGCGGTCCGGGCTGTGCCTGGAAGCCTCGAGCTGGGGCAAGGCCAACGGCACGGAGGCGCGGCTCTGGTCGTGCCACGGCGGCGCCAACCAGAAGTGGACCGGCCTGTCCCGGGCGAGCAACGCATGTGCTCTCCCGTCGACCTACCGGTGGACCTCGACCGGCCCGCTGGCGGAACCGACGAACGGGCAGCTCGCGCTGAAGGACTTCACCACCACCACGTACAACGGCAAGCACCTGGTCTACTCGACCACCTCCAACGGAACGAAGTGGGGCTCGACGGGGTTCAGTACCTTCACTAACTGGTCGGACATGGGGGCGGCCACCCAGACCCAGATGAACGACGACGCGGTGGCGCCCGAACTGTTCTACTTCGCGCCCAAGAACATCTGGGTGATGGTGTCCCAGTGGGGTCAGTGGCCGCTCCACTACCGCACGTCCAGCGACCCCACCAACCCCAACGGCTGGTCCGCCCGGCAGCCACTGTTCACCGGCAGCCTCCCCGACGGCCCCGACGCGAACCAGAAGAACGCCCCGATCGACCCGACCATGATCGCCGACGACCAGAACATGTACCTGTTCTTCGCCGCTGACAACGGCAAGATCTACCGGGCGAGCATGCCGATCGGGAACTTCCCGGGCAACTTCGGCTCCTCCTACACGACGGTCATGAGCGACGCACGGGACCTTCTGTTCGAGGCGCCGGAGGTCTACAAGGTCCAGGGGCAGAACCAGTACCTCATGATCGTTGAGGCGCAAGGGACGAAGCGCTACTTCCGCTCGTTCACCGCCTCCAGCCTGAACGGTCCGTGGACCGTCCAGGCCGGCAGCGAGAGCAGCCCCTTCGCGGGCCAGGCCAACAGCGGTTCCACCTGGGCCCAGGGCGTCAGCCACGGTGACCTGATCCGCAACAACCCCGACCAGACCATGACCATCGATCCCTGCAACCTGCAGTTCCTCTACCAGGGCCTTCCAAACAACACACAGGAACCCGACTACCTGAAACTGCCGTACCGGCCGGGCCTGCTCACCCTGCAGCGCTGACCCGCCTGATCCACGGTGATCGCGACGGGTGCGGTCCGCCGCCGCGTGGACGAGCTGTCTACGGCATGGGTAACTCCACCTGCTGACCGATACTCACCGCCTTGAGGAACCCCAGCCACGCGTCGGCTGGGGTTCCTCTCTTTCGTGGACTCTCATCATCTGGACGTAGATGAGGAAAACCTCGCGGCTGCGGCAGACATTCAGCTCAAGGTCTCCGTAAGCGAAGAGCCGCGGCCGCTTCTCGCGATGATCAACCTCATGACCCGCCGGCTTCAGCCGCTCGGCCACCGCGGGGCGGTGTGCGGCCGGAAGCATGTGGTGGTTCGCGCCGTCGAGGTGGGAAGGGAGCCCGGACGTGTCACCGGGGCACCGGGGCACGGGATCACCGGGTCCGGTGAGACGGTGCGACCGCGTCTCGGCGAAAAGAACGATTGAGACGGCAACCTTTCCGCTCTGAGTGGCCACTTAGGGGCGTACCGACGAGGGCGAGCCGTGGTCAGCGGCGTTACGCCCTCTGAGTTAACACCCTGATCGGAGCATTACGTGTCATCAGACGACCCGAGACCCGCCGAGCAGCCGATGCCTTGGGATCGCACGCCCCGCCGTAGCCGGATGCGCCGGCGCCTTGCCGCGGGGGCGGTGGCGGCGCTCGCCGCCTCGGTCGGCGTCGGCGCCCTGGCGCCCAGTGCGGGCGCCGCGCCGACCGTCGACATCCGTGTGGATGCCGGTACCTCCTTGGGCACGGTCCCCAGCAGTGGTGTGGGCCTCAACACGGGCTACGGCGACGAGCACATGGGGGACGCCAAGGTGACATCGCTGATGAAGGCCGCGGGAGTTCGGCAGCTGCGCTTTCCCGGCGGCTCCGGCGCGGACGACTACCACTGGAAGACCCACACCTACGGCGACGGCAGCGGCTGGATCCCCTCCAACACCGACTTCGACCACTTCATGGCCACCGCGAAGAAGGTCGGCGCCCAGCCGATCCTGACCGCGAACTACGGTTCCGGCACCCCCCAGGAGGCCGCCGACTGGGTCAAGTACGCCAACGTCGACAAGGGTTACGGCGTGAAGTACTGGGAGATCGGCAACGAGGTCTACGGCAACGGGCACTACGGCAACGGCAAGGGCTGGGAAAACGACACGCACGCCGACAAGAGCCCGAAGGAGTACGCGAAGAACCTGGTCGCCTACGCGAAGGCGATGAAGGCCGTGGACCCGAAGGTGAAGATCGGAGCGGTGCTCACCACCCCCGGCTACTGGCCGGACAAGGAGAAGGCCCCCGGCGACAGCGCCGACTGGAACAACACGGTGCTCTCCATCGCGGCAAAGTCGATCGACTTCACCATCGTCCACTGGTATCCGGGCGGCACCACCACGGCCGACCTGCTGAACACCCCCTCCCGGATCGCCGGTGTCACGTCCTCGCTGCGCTCACTGATCGCCAAGTACGCGGGCTCGCGCGCCGCTTCGATGGAGATCGCGGTCACCGAGAACGGCGCCGTCGGCTCGCCCGCCCAGACCAGCCAGGCCGCAGCCCTGTTCGCGCCGGACACCTACATGACCTGGTTCGAGCAGGGTGCCACCCATGTGGACTGGTGGAACCTGCACAACGGCACGGACCAAGCACCCACCACCGTCCACGGCCAGACCGACTACCAGGACGGGGGTGTGCTCTCCGCCGGAACCTGCGTCGGGGGGAAGTGCGAACCGCCGCGCGACACGCCCTTCCCCACCTACTGGGGCATCCGCTCACTGACCGCACTGGCGAAGCCCGGCGACACCATGGTCAAGTCGTCCTCGCGCAACTCGTCGGTTGCTGTGCACGCGGTGCGGAACAGCACCGGCCGTCTGAACGTCATGCTGACCAACAAGAGCCCGCAGAACGCGGCGCAGGTGTCGCTCTCGTACGCCGGATACACCCCGGCGGCAGGGGCGGTCACGACCGTTTCGTATGCCAAGGGAGACACCGCCCTGACGACGGCGAAGCGGGGCACGGCGGCCGCACAGACGCTGCCGCCGTACTCGATCACGACTCTTCAGCTGAAGCCCGCGTCGGGGACCGCAGGCGCTCACAAGCCGACGCCCGCCCCCACGCCGACCGCCCCCACGCCGGTTGTCTCCGCCTCCGGCACTACCGGCACCCGTGCGCAGGGGGAGATCGGCGCACGCGTCGGCCGGCCGACCCCGCACAGCACGTCCGGCGACCTGGCTTCCACCGGGGCGAGCAACGCTGTCGCCACGTACAGCGCCATCGGTGGCCTGCTGGTCATCGCTGCCGGCGGCGTGCTGGTGCTTCGCGGACGTCGCCGCAGGGGTTTGCACGGGAAGTGAGACCGCGTGAGTGACTGACGGCCCGGCAGCAACGCCACCCACCCGTGGCGTACGCGCCGGGCCGTCGGCCTCCGCGCCGGCGTCAGCGGTCGGAAAACAGACAAGCGGCAGATCGGCTCCGGGCGCCGGCCGCGCCGATCCTCGACGTCACCTCGGCCTCGATCAGCTCCTGGAGCATCCGCTCGGCCACGGACCGGACGAGTTCGAGTCCGTCCGCCGAACGCAGTGATTCAAGCAGCCGAAGTAGGTCATGCTGGGCCAGGTCATCATGCACCGCCTGGTTGAACTGCCCGTTCACCAGGGAGAGTTGCATGGTGGTCCACCTGCCAGGCAAGGAGCGGAATCCCCACCGACACAGCCCCCGGGAGGTACTCCCCCAGGTCGAGCGGCTGCACCACGAAGCGGGACGCCATCCCCTATCGACGGGCCGGACCTCTCTCAGCCGTGACCTGAGCAGAAGGTGAGCGTGAGCGTCGTAGGCACTCAAGTTCGGAGAGATCTGACCCGCGTGGCACACACCTAGTTACTGGTGCCCGGTCCAAGTCTTTTCGGACCTCGCTGTCGGCCGTACGACCTCGGGCGCGCGCAGACCGAAACTCCCCTTGCCCAGCGGGCAAGGGGAGTTTCGGTGGGCTTGAGTCGACCAGCTGGAGACGTCCAGCAGCTTGCCGGAGTGCCTCGCCTTCAACCGGTAGTAGCCGTCACCGGAGTCCACGAACGGGAACTGCTGGATGGTCCCGTCGTGCCGGGCCCACTGCGTGACCGCAGGGCCGTCCGCCGAGCTCCGCCCGCCCCGATTACGCAGCTGAGCTGCTTCTTTGCGCACTTCATACAGTCCGCCGGAGTCAGGACGCCCTCCAGAGTCGCTCTCGAGCTCCGGCACGGGTGTGGCCTCTTGACATAGCGGAAATCCGCAGAGCTGAAACTGATCCAGGGGTGTCCAGGGCAGAGCTGGGGTTGCGCAGTACCGGCCGCGACGAGCTCCCCTCCACGGCCGGACCAGCCTCAACCCGAGGCACCGTTACCACGGGAATGCGTCGGCGCCCTGGGAACAGAGGCCGACGGGTTCACCGCCACTGGATCAGACGAGAACTTCCCCCTACCTCAGATACGCAACGCGACGATGTCCGGCATGAATAGAACCTCTCGATGATTCAGGGCATCAACGGCGCGTGCCGGGTCGAAACGCCAGAGTTGCTTGTGTCGGCGCCCTCTTCGGCGTGGAGCTGTCTGAGCGAGCAACTATCCAGCCTACGACTACCTGCCCCCTGCACCCAGCCCCCGCAGCACTCCTCACCTGGTGGTGCTTGCCCCGTTTCCTCCCCCGCCGCACGTACGGCCGGCCGGCCGCTGCGGGCAGGCTCCCCGGAAGCTGGCGACGAATCTTGAACCGCAGGTCAGCTCAGCCGCGGTGGAACAGGTCCGCACCTGCCGCCCGGTGTCTTCCTTTTGGCGCGGTTCCTTCACCGTCGGGAACCTCCCGGCCTGCCTGGCGCCACTGCCGCTCGAGGGCGTCGTAGATCGGAGAATCCGACACCCGCCCCCCGCCCGCCCGCACGTCGGCGGAACTTCTCTGCGCTGGAACGTTCCTGTGGTCCATAGACAGCCCAACGGCCCCACACCGGGCGCCGTGGCGGCCCGTATCCCGACCGTCACCAGGAGACCGGCAACGGGGTCCCGGGTATGCCTGCCTTGGGTGACGGCGGTTGAGGGCCAGGATCCGAGGACGAGCAGCACGCGGGGTGCGTCGGGCAGGTCTTCAGGGACGGTGGCGGTGCCGGTATCCCTCATTCACCTACAGCTGAAACGATCCGGCAGCCTCCACGTCAACCCTCCAAAAGAGAGTGGGGCCGCCGGCCGAGCACCCTGTCGGAGCCGGTACCGCGCAGCGGACTGCGACCATCACCAGCGAAGGTAGGGGCCCCGCCCCGGACAGAAGGACCCATACCCCGGCAGAGGACGGCACTTGGCCTGGGATTCCGCGGCACATGAGACGGCCTCAGTAACTGATGAGCTCCACCTCTGGCCATCAAGTGGGCTGCGGTCTCACTTTGCCCCCCCCCGCCCCCACTGCCCCGGCCCAAGGGAGCGCGGCCGAAACGTTGCCCCGGCCCCACGTTGGGCAGCGCCAGAGCGAACGTCCCGGCCTCGGGCATGTCCAGGCCATAGGCCTTGCCTGCCTTCCCCGCCCCCGCCGGGCCGAGAGCAGCACATCGCTCCCGCCGGGCCGCCGCCCCGTCGACAGCCACGGCACCGTCACCTGGTGTCGGACTCAGCCACCGTATTCAGTGCCGCCCGGCCGGCCTCCAGCCGGGACGCGGGGATCCGGAACGGCGAACAGGAGACGTAGTCCAAGCCCGCCCCGTGAAAGAAGTGGATCGAGTCGGGGTCGCCGCCGTGCTCGCCGCACACCCCGGTCGCCAGACCCGGCTTGGCGGCTCGGCCCTCCTCGACGGCAAGGGTCACCAGACGGCCCACTCCCTCGCGGTCGATGGTCTCGAACGGCGAGACGGGGAAGATTCCTTGGGCCAGATAGGTGGGGAAGAAGGAAGCCTCCGCGTCGTCACGCGACAATCCCCAGGCCGTCTGGGTGAGGTCGTTGGTGCCGAAGGAGAAGAAGTCGGCGGCCTCGGCGATGCGGCCGGCGGTCAGCGCGGCGCGTGGCAGTTCGATCATGGGGTGGCCTTGAGGTCGTTGGGCACCGCGAGGACTGGCTTCTGCACATTGTCAGCCCAACGACCAGCTCGGAGGGCAGGTTGGAACAGGCTCCGTGCCTGGTCAGGACAGCCCGACGATCAATCAGTGGCTGACTGTACGAGAGGCGTCGGCTGGACGGTCGGCCGGTGGTTCGGGGTGTAGGCCCAGGGGCGGAGCTGTTCCAGGGCCTTGCCGATACGGAAGACGGTCGGGTCGTCGTAGGTGTGGCCGACGATCTGGACGCCTGTCGGCAGGCCCCAACTGGAGTGGCCACTGGGCACGTTGAGGACAGGGCAGCGGTTGCTGATGTTGAAGGGCAGGGTCATCGCCGCCCACAGCGGCTCGCCGTGGTCCTCGCCGCTCACGACCAGGCGGCCCAGGAGATCGTCTCCGGCTGGCAGCCCCGGAACGGCTGTGGTCGGGCAGATGAGAGCGTTGAAGGGAGCCATCGCTTCGCCCAGTTCGCGCTGCAGCCGGGTCTCGACACGCAGGCCGTCGAAGTAGGTGACCTGCTCCCGGGCAACGGCCATGGTGTCGGCGAAGGCTGCCGCGTACGGCGACATCCGGTCGCGGTGCTCGGCTTCGATCTCGCGGACCAGGGCGCCGAAGATGGCGGAGAAATGTGCGGCGGCACTGATGAGCAGGTCGTCCTTGGTCCACGGGAGTTCGATCTCCTCGACGATCGCGCCCGCGTCGGTGAGGGCGCCGGCGACAGCGCGGGTGTTGGCCTCGATCTCCGGGTGGACGTCGTAGGCGCCCAGGCGCAGGCACACGGCGATGCGCATCCCGGCGACCGCGTCGTACTCGGCCGGCAGGACGAGTTTCGGGCGCAGCGACGCGTGGTCGCGCGGGTCGGGCCCTGCCAGGACGTTGGCGAAGGTGACGCAGTCGTCGACAGTGCGTGCCATGGGGCCGTCGCCGCGGTAGTGGTCGGCGGACAGCGGTGCCACGCCGGGAATCCGGCCGTACGGGGCTTTGTAGCCGACTGTGCCGGTGAAGGCGGCGGGGATACGGGTCGAGCCGCCGATGTCGGACGCGGAGGCGAGCACTGCGGTACCGGCGGCGAGGGAGGCGCCGGCGCCGCCGGACGAGCCGCCAGGGGTGAAGTCGGGGTTCCAGGGATTGCGGGTGATGCCCCACAAGCGGCTGTGGGTGAAGGTGGCGATGGAGAACTCGGGGGTGGCGGTGCGGGCGTGGATGATGCCGCCGGCGTCCAGGATCCGGTCGATGACCGGGGCGTTTTCGGTCGCGGTGTTGCCGACGTTGACGAGAGAGCCCTCGGTGAGGGAGCGCCCGGCGATGGCGTGCTTCTCCTTGGTGGCGACCGGGATGCCTTCGAGTGGGCGTGGTGTCAGGCCGCCCTTGCCGAGGAAGCGGTCCTCGGCGTGCCGGGCCTGTTGGAGTGCCTCGTCGTAGAGCTGCTCGGTGAAGGCGTTGACGACCGGTTCGGTCTGTTCCGCGCGGTCGATGACGACGCGCATCAGCTCCACCGGGGAGAGTTCGCGGGCGTCGAAAAGCTGTCGCGCCTCGGTGGCGCTGAGGTAGGCGAGATCGACTCCGGCGTCGTTCGGGTACATGCGGACTTCCTTACGGCTAAAGGGACTTCACGGACGAGGGTGGGTAGGGGCTGTCAGCCGAGCAATCGTTTGAGCGCGGTGTGGATCCAGGCCGTCGCCTCCCCTGCGGCAGGGCTGATGTGGTCCATTCCGTAGAAGCCGTGGACCAGGCCGTCGAACCGCCGGTGTTCGACGCGTACGCCGGAACGCCGCAGCGCTTCGGCGTACGCATCTCCCTCGTCGCGCAGCGGGTCGTACTCCGCGGTGGCCACGACGGCTGGCGCGAGCCCGGTCAGGTCCTTCCCGCGCAGGGGTGCGACCCGCGGGTCGCCGCCGAATGCGGCGGAGGCGGGATCGGAGCGGCTGACGCCGAGGTACTGCTCGAAGAACCAGTGCAGTTCCGTGGTGGTGAGCAAGTAGCCTTCGCCGTTCTCGGTCCGCGACGGGTACGCGCCGGCCATGTCCGTGCTGGGGTATACGAGCAGTTGGGCAGCCAGAGAGAGACCGCCGGCGTGGGCCTGCTGTGCGCACACGGCGGACAGCGTCGCTCCCGCGCTGTCGCCGCCGACCGCCAGCCGGGCAGGGTCGCCGCCGAACGCCTCCACGTGCCGTGCGACCCAGGTCAGGGCGGTGTACGCATCCTCGAGGGCGGCGGGGAAGGGATGTTCGGGCGCGAGCCGGTAGTCGACGCTCACCACGACGGCGTCGAGGTCGCGGCACAGGGTCCGGGCGTGCACATCGTGCGTGTCCAGGTCGCCCGCTATCCAGCCGCCGCCGTGCAGGTACACCACTGTCGGCGCGGGCGTTGTGGCCTGCGGCCGGTAGACGCGGGCGGGGACGGAACCGGCCAGCACAGTGGAGGCCGCCTCCGCGGCCTCGGGCTCTGTGGCCTGGTCGAGCTGGTCGATGGTCAGGGCCCGCAGCCGGGCTCTGGCCCGTGTCACAGGGGTCTCCCCCGGCTCGAGGGCGTCGCGTTGCTGGAGGCTTCGCAAGAACGCGGCGATGTCCGGGTCCAGAGGCACGTCACTGCTCCTTTCGGCCGCGGGCGCGCTCGTCCTCAGCGCACAGCCAGTGCGCGGCTGCCGCGAGCAGCGCCGTCACACCAGTGTGGATCGTGGGTTCGGGTACGGGAGCGAAGTACGGGGAGTGGTTGGCCGGGACCGTGTTGGGCAGGCCATCCATCAGCAAGGTGTCGGGGTCGATGTGCTCGAAGAGGGCCGGGTCGCCGCCGCCGAAGTGCCAGAAGACCGAGGGGACACCGAGGGCGGTGCCGAAGGTGCCGAAGTCCTCGCTGCCGGTGAGGGGTTCGGGCAGGGTGAACACCCGCTCCCCGCCCATGACTTCGGCGATCGCGGTCAGTACGGTGCCGGTGGCCGCGGTGTCGTTGACCGTGACGGGGAAGGCGTTGAGAGCGATGATCTCGGGCTCCTTGGGCGCGCCGGACGCGGCCGCCTCGGCGCGGACGATCCGTTCGACGGCCGCCAGGACCCGCTCCCGTACGGCGGGAGTCGTGGAGCGGATGTTGATCCGCAGGTCCGCTGTGTCGGGAATGATGTTCTCCTTGGTGCCCGCGTGCAGCGAGCCGACGGTCACCACGGCGGTCTGCGCCGCTCCCACCTCACGGGAGACGACCGTCTGCAGCCGCATGACGACTGCGGCGGCCATGACGATCGGATCGACGGTCGTCTCGGGCGTGGAGCCGTGTCCGCCGCGGCCGTGAAGGCGGACCCGCATGCTGTCTGAGGCGGCCATCACCGTGCCCGGGCGGGTGCCGACGAGCCCGATGGGGGCCGGGGACACGTGCTGGCCGAGGCAGACATCGGCGCGCGGGAAGCGGTCCAGGAAGCCGTCCTCGATCATGGCCGGTGCCCCGCCGACCTCCTCCGCCGGCTGGAACACTGCGACGACCGTGCCGCGCCATTCCCCACGGGCGGCCGCGAGTTGGGCGCTTGCGCCGAGCAGGCAGGTGACGTGCATGTCGTGGCCGCAGGCGTGCATGACGGGGACCTTGGTGCCCTCGCTGTCGACGCCCATCTCCTGCGAGGCGTACGGCAGTTGCGTGCGCTCCTTGACCGGGAGCCCGTCCATGTCGGCGCGGAGCAGGACCACCGGGCCCTCTCCATTGGCCAGGACCCCGACGACGCCGGTCCCGCCGACGCCCTCGGTGACCTCCCAGCCCTGCTTGTGCAGCCTTTCGGCGACGACTGCTGCCGTGCGGACCTCCTGGAAGGACAGCTCGGGGTGGGCGTGCAGGTCCTCGTAGAGGGCGAGCAGGCCGGGCAGCCGGTCCGGGAAGCCGGACAGCAGGCGCGCGGCGGAGGCGGCGGTCATGAGTGCTCCTTTGCGGGTGTGGGCAGGTCGGACGCGCCGGA